>JAUSPV010000217.1 GCA_030652755.1 Caulobacter sp.
TCCCAAGGGACATCTTAAACTGTCCCCTCACGCCGATCAGAACCCGCTGGCGATGGCCGTTTCGGGCCGGCCCTTCTCCTTGCGGGAGAAGAGGTTGTTGAGCGCGTTGACGTAGGCCTTGGCGCTGGCGGTCAGGGTGTCGGTGTCGGCGGCGGCGCCGGTGGCGATGCGGCCGTCCTCTTCCAGCCGCACGGAGACCTGGGCCTGGGCGTCGGTGCCCTCGGTGACCGCGTGCACCTGGAACAGGCGCAGAGCGGCCTGGTGCGGCACGATCTCGTGGATGGCGTTGAACACCGCGTCGACGGGCCCGTCGCCGCTGGCCTCGGCCCTCGTCTCGACGCCGTCGACGTCCAGCGTCAGCTCGGCGGACTGCCCTTCGGTGCCGGCGATGACGCGCAGATGGACGACGCGGATCCGCTCCGAGCCGCGCGCCAGGGCGTCATCGACCAGGGCGATGATGTCGTCGTCGAAGACGTGCTTCTTCTTGTCGGCCAGTTCCTTGAACCGGATGAAGGCCTCGTTCAGCGCGTTCTGGCCCAGTTCGTAGCCCAGGGCCTTCAGCTTCTCGCGGAAGGCGTGGCGGCCGGAGTGCTTGCCCATGACCAGGTTGGTGGCGCCCTGCCCCACGTCCTCGGGCCGCATGATCTCGTAGGTCTCGGCGTTCTTCAGCATGCCGTCCTGGTGGATGCCGCTCTCATGGGCGAAGGCGTTCTTGCCGACGATCGCCTTGTTGAACTGCACCGGGAAGCCGGTGATGGCCGAGACGTAGCGGCTGGCGCGGGTGATGTGCATCGGCTCGACGCCGGTGCCGAAGCCCAGGTCCTCGCCGCGGACCTTCAGGGCCATGACGATCTCTTCCAGCGCCGCGTTGCCGGCCCGCTCGCCGATGCCGTTGACCGCGCACTCGACCTGGCGCGCGCCGCCCTGGACGGCTGCCAGCGAATTGGCGACCGCCAGGCCCAGGTCGTTGTGGCAGTGGGCCGAGAAGATGACGTTGTCGGCGCCCGGCACCTTGGCGATCACGTCTCGGAACAGGTTGGCGTACTCTTCCGGATAGCTGTAGCCGACGGTGTCGGGCAGGTTGATCGTCGTCGCCCCGGCGCGGATGGCCGCCTCGACGCAGCGATACAGGAACTCGCGCTCGGTCCGGGTGGCGTCCTCGGCCGACCATTCGACGTCGTCGGTGTGGTTGCGGGCCCGGCTGACCGAGGCGATCACCGCCTCCAGCACCGCGTCCGGCTCCATCTGCAGCTTCCACTTCATGTGGACGGGGCTGGTGGAGATGAAGGTGTGGATTCGGCCGCGCCTGGCCGGCTTGATGGCCTCGGCGCAACGGTCGATGTCGGCGGCGGCGGCGCGGGCCAGGCCGCAGATGGTGCTCTCGGTGACGATCTGCGAGATCGCCTTCACCGCCTCGAAGTCGCCGTTGGAGGCGATGGGGAAGCCGGCCTCGATGACGTCGACCCCCATCTCCTCGAGGATCTTGGCCAGCTCGATCTTCTCGTCGTGACTCATGGAGGCGCCCGGCGACTGCTCGCCGTCACGCATGGTGGTGTCGAATACGATGACGCGCCCGGCGTCGGATACGGAGGTCATTGGAATGTTGCTTTCGTCGCGGTCCAGGGGATCAGGCGGTTAGAACAAGGCCCCTGAGCACCCGGTCGCGACAGCGCGCGACTAAGCGGTCGCCCAGGGGCTGCTAAGCCCCGGGGTAAGAAGAAGACGCAGGCTGGTTTGCACGCGTTGCATGCGACGTGGATACAGAATCCGGCGAAATCGCGCAAGGGACTTGCGCGGGAGGGTGCGCATTCGACGCTTCGCGCAAGTTTATGTCCGCGAACGGCCTACTTCGGGCGCGTAACGATCGGGAAGTCCGGCGTCGGCTGGTCGAACCAGCCTGTCAGTCGCTGCAGCGCCAGTGGATTGCCCGCGATCTTCGCCTCGCCGCTGGCCACCTTCGCCGCCAGGGGGGCGCCGGTCAGCAGCGACTGCATCAGCAGCGGCCGGGGCAGGGTCAGGGTCGCGTCGGCCTTCTCGCCCTCCGCCGCGGGCTCGGCGGTCAGCACGCCGTTGCGGACCTGGACCAGGAAGCGCTCCTTGCGTTCCGGGAAGGCGAAGATGACCCGCAGCTTCGCGTTGCCCGCCTTCTCGGGATTCAGGCGCACGGCCAGCAGGTCGAAGATCATCGGGCTGGGCAGATTGGCGATGATGTCGGGCGAGCCGGACACCGGGGACGGCGTGGGCCCGCCGTTGCGCAGCTCCACGGCGCCGGACAGGTACATGTTGCGCCACAGCGAGCTTTCGGCCTGCCAGGCCAGCTGTTCATAGGTGCGCGCCAGGGCCTGGCTAGCCTCGGCGTCCTTGGGATTGCCGAGCACCACATTGTTCAGCAGGGTCGCGGCCCAGCTGTATTCGCCCGCGTCATAGGCGCCCTTCGCCAGGGCCTTCACCCTGGCGGCGCCGCCCATGGCCACGACATAGCGGCCGGCCTGATCTGCCGGGTCGAGCACCGCCAGGTTCACCGGGTTGGCGTCGTACCAGCCCATGTAGCGCTGATAGACCGCCCGGCTGTTGAAGCTCATCGAGCCGTAGTAGCCGCGGTTGAACCACTGGCGCGCCAGGGCCGGCGGCAGGGCGATGCGGTTGGCGATCTCCGCGCCGGTGTAGCCCTGGTTCATCAGCCGCACCGTCTGGTCGTGCAGGTATTTGTAGGCGTCGGCGTGGTCGGCCAGGTAGTCGCGGACGACATCGCCGCCGAAGCGTGGCCAGCCGTGGCTGGTGAACATCACTTCGGTGCGGTCGCCGTACAGGCGCAGCGACTCGCCCAGATAGCCGGCCCAGGCCCGGGAATCGCGCACCAGCGCGCCGCGCGGCGTCAGGACGTTGTGCATGGTCGGGTTGGCGTTTTCCGCCATGCACAGGATCCGCCAGTCGGGGAAGTAGAGGTTCATTTCCGCCGGCGCCTCGGTCCCCGGCGTCATCTGGAACTCGATCCGCACCCCGTCGATGACCAGGGTCTCGCCGGTGCGCTCGATGCTCTTCGTCGGCGGGATCAGGGTCATCGTGCCCTTGGAGATCGCCTGGCCGATGCCCGAGGTGATCTGGCCCTCGGGCCCGGGAACGAGGTTGTAGCCGAACTGGTAGGTGGCCCGCCGGCTCATGGCCGCGCCGGCGATGACGTTCTCGCTGACCGCCTCCTCCAGGAAGCCGTGCGGCGCGATGATCTGGACCTTGCCGGCGTCGACATCGGCCTGGCTGACCATGCCCTTGACCCCGCCGAAGTGGTCGGTGTGGCTGTGGGTGTAGATGACCGCCACCACCGGGCGCGCCCCCAGCTTTTCGTTGACCAGCGCCAGGGCGGCGGCGGCCGTTTCGGCGGTGGTCAGCGGGTCGATGACGATCCAGCCAGTCTCGCCCTTGATGAAGGTGGCGTTGGAGATGTCGAAGCCGCGCACCTGCCAGATGGTGTCGGACACCTGGAACAGACCATTCTTGCGCAGCAGCTCGGCCTGACGCCAGAGGCTCGGATTGACCGTGCCGGGCGCCTCGCCGGTGATGAAGTCCCAGGCCGTGAGATCCCAGGCGACGCCGCCGTCGGCGCGGCGGATGACCGGGTCGGCGCGGGTGCCGACGAAGCCCCGGGTGGCGAAGTCATAGTCCTGGCGATCGGCGAAGGGCAGCGAGTCCTTCAGCGCCTTCTGGGCCTTGAGGGTCGCGGCGGACGGCGCCTCGGCGGCGGCCACGGGCCCGGCCAGCAGGACGGACGCCATCAGAATGGCGGCGGGCGTACGCATGGAGTCCTCCCCGGACATGTTTGTTGCGGGAGCATAGCGCCGAGTCAGCACCGGAATGTAACCGAAGGGACAATGCTGACTGCGGCGAAGCCGCCGCAAATAGCGTTGAACAGATATGCGACCTAACATTGCGACGAGCCGCAGGTAGGCGTCACGTGAGGACCAATGGTCGAGTTCCTTTTGCGATCTGAAGAGGGATGGGCGCTCCAGCACATGAAGGGGGCTCTAGTCGCTCTTCAAGGATTGCTGATAATTCTCGTTGGCCCGAAGAACATCTTTAATGCGCCCCACCCAGCGCTCAGAATTCCTGTTTGGTTCCTTCTTTTCATCGGATTGATATGGACAGGTGGGGCAACGATATGGATGGCAATAGACAAAGATGTTGAATGGCCGGATAAGTTTATTATCGTTTTTCTGGCACTTACTTGCGGTCTAATATTCTTTGCGACAAAGAAACATAGACCAATAGTCTACGGATTCATGGAGATAGCGGCCGGCGCTATTGGTATGGGCGTGATCGCATTCTTGGATTGGGACCACCCTACACTGGCCCTTCTATTCGGCGGGGCATCTTCGATCTACATCGTCGTTCGCGGCCTAACGAACATCAATGATGCGCTAGTACGGAGGGACGATGCGCCTCCGGCAACGCTGGCCTCGACTCCAGATGATGGTCTTGAGGCCTGGGAGTTTTCGCCCGAAGGAGAGACCTCTCCGCCTAGGCCCGTCCCTGCCGATGGCCTTGAGCCATGGGAATTCCCGCAAGAAATTGAGGAAGACGCGCGGCGCTAGCCTGCTGCCTAGTCGTGGCCTGCAGCCTAGAGCTTCCCCTCCATGGAGGCGTCCTCACGCTCCGCCGCGTCTTCGCGGTTGCGCAGCCACCGGCGGGCCACCCAGGCGCCGCCGACCCAGATAACGGCGGCCAGGATGAGCAGCACCACATGCGGCGTGCTGTCCCCGCCGCCCTCCCCGATGGTTTGAAACAGCTGGAACACCGAGTTCCCGGCGAAAGCCGTGAGGGCGATCTTCGGAATGATGCCGATGCCGGTGCCGGCCAGGAAGTGGCGGAACTTCATCGGCGCCACGCCGGCCGCCATGTTGACCACGATGAAGGGCGCGGCCGGCACCAGCCGGACGATAAGGCTGGCCATGAAACCGTTACGGCCGATCAGCTTCATGAACCGCGCGACGCCCTCGCTGGCCACGTCGCGGATCAGACGTCCGCCGAACAGCCGTCCCAGCCAGAAACCAATGGAGGACGACACCATGGTGCCGATCCAGCTGTAGGCCAGACCCGTCCAGGGCCCGAACGCCACCACCGCCGCGGCGATGAGCACGAACTGCGGCACGCCGATGAAGGCCAGCAGGGCGAAGGCGCTGACCGCCACCGGCAGCGCCCAGATCCCGTGCGCCGCGCCCAGCCAGCCCTCGACCGCCGCCTCGCCGTTGACGCCCAGCAGCGGCGCCGCGAACAGGAAGACAACGCCGACGCCGCCGAACAGCAGGAACGAGACCGCCACCGTGCGCCAGGCCCGGGCGTCCATGTTGGTGATGAATTCGATGACGCGCTTCATGGTCGCCAAGGCCTCGCGCATAGCGGCGGGCGGGTCAAGCGATGCGGGTGGCGGGGACATGCACTTCAGTGCGTGTC
>JAUSPV010000228.1 GCA_030652755.1 Caulobacter sp.
AGCGGCGTGCGCAGCTCATGGCTCATGTTGGCGAGAAACCGCGACTTGCCGGCCGCCAGCGCCTCGGCGTCCTGACGGGCCTGGTCAAGCGCCGTCTCGCGCGCCCGCTCGGCGGTGGCGTCGCGCATCACCGCCAGCAACAGGTTTTCCTCGACGCGACGGATGGCCACGGAGGCCCAGCGGTCCATGGCCCCGGCGGGGGCGAACCCGACCTCGGCCCAGCCCTCGGACGACGCGGCGCGCAGGGCGTCGGCGATGGCGGCCCGGTCGGGCCCGCCCTGGGCGGCGGCCGCGAGTCCGCTCGCCGACAGGGCGTCCGCCGAAACGCCTTCGGGCGCGGTGCCGTGAAGGGCGCGGACACGGCCGTGCGGGAACAGGGAGAGGACCAGCCAGGGCTGCTCGTCGAGCACGGCGCGCAGGCGCTCGACCTCGTCGTCGCGGCGCGTTTCGCGGCGGACCCGGCGGCGTTCGGCCATGATCAGACCGGCCCCGAGGCCAAGGCCGGTCGTCGCCAGGGCCAGCAGACCGGCCCACAGGGCCGGCGGTCCGGCCAGCGGCGAGGCGGCGAGGCCGGACAGTCCGGCCAGGGCCGTCACCGTCGCGGCGATAAAGGACAGGGCAGCGCCTTCGGCCATACGTCGGCGGCCGCCGTATGCCGAGGCGGCCGCGATCGGGGCCAGGCACCAGACCGCCAGCGGACCCGCGACCCCGCCCGTGAGGCCGCAGGCGAGGCCGCCCATGACACCCCAGAGCACAAGCATGAGTCCGCGCCGGCGTTCGGTGTCGACCACGCCGGGCAGCAGGCTGGCGGCGGCCGGAACGGCGGCGGCCAGAAGGGCGGGCAGCACCGGCCACAGCTGTTGGGGGTAGACGATGACCAGGCTCGCCGCGGTCGCGACCGTCGCCGCCAGCCAGCCGCCCGACCACAGCCGAATGGCGCGCGGAGCTTCCGGCTGCACCGCCGGGGCTCTGTCGCCGTCAGCGGCTGCCTCGGTCGCGCTATCGCCCACTGTGTGTCCGTTCCCCTCGCCCACGTTCTGGAGCTCGCCTGGACCTTAGACGGGACATGGAGTGGGCTCCAGACCGCTCGCGCTCCGGGCGATGCGAAGTCGTGGAGTTCGCCGTCCGGCCTGTGGATGGAAAAATCCATACGGGAAACAGAATTGTAAGCACGTTTGCCTATAGTCGCCATCGTGTAGCGCAGCTTGAGGCCCAGCCGTCCATGCCCAAGACGGCCCGCCATCCCCCGTCGCCTCCCGATGCCGCCGTTGAGTCCGCGCGGCTGGAGCGTCTCCTGGTTCGCCGCGCGGCGAGCCTGGACGAGGCCAAGCGTCAGTTCCTGCGCATGGTCAGCCACGAGCTGCGCACGCCTCTGAACGCGATCATCGGCTTCTCCGAAATCATCGCCGCTGAGTTGTACGGCCCGTTGGGCGCGCCGCAGTACCGCGAGTACGCCATGCACGTTCGCCAGAGCGGCCATCGCCTGCTGCGGCTGGTCAACCAGATCCTCGAGATCGCGCGCCTGCAGGATCGCGTCGTCGACATGGAGTCCCGCCGGGAGCCGCTCGACCACGCCCTGGACGATGTACGAGACCTCATCGCCGAGGATCTCAACGGACAGAAGGCGCATCTGCACGTCGAGAACGACGGCGCCCTGCCCGCCGTCATGGCCGATCCCGGGGGCCTGCGGAGCCTGCTCCGCAACCTGATCGAGAACGCCGTCTTCTACGGGCCGGAGGGCGGCACGGTCACCGTCAGGGCCCGCCGGCAGGGCTCGCGGATCATGATCGAGATCGAGGACCAGGGCGAGGGGATCGACCCCGAGGACATTCCGCGCCTGATGAATCCCTTCGAGCAGGGCGACAACGCGCTGACCCGCACGGCCCAGGGCGCGGGCCTCGGGCTGCCGATCGCCCGCCTCACGGCCGAGGCGATGGGCGGCGCGCTGACGCTGTCCCCGGCGCCCGACGGCGGGCTCCTGGTCACCGTGACCTTGCCCGCGGCGTAAGCGCCGCCTAAGTCCGGGCGATGCCCGACACCATCGCCACCGCCCTGGACGACCTTTCCGCCGAGTTCGAACTGCTCGGCGACTGGGAGGAGCGCTATCGCTATGTCATCGACCTTGGCCGGGAGCTGGCGCCGCTGAGCGACGCGGAGCGGTCCGAGGCCAACAAGGTTCGCGGCTGCGCCAGCCAGGTGTGGCTGGTGACCGAACCCCAGGCGGACGGCACGATCCGCTTTCGGGGCGACTCCGACGCCCACATCGTCCGCGGTCTCATCGCCGTGCTGCTGCGGCTGTTCTCCGGCAGGGCGGCTTCCGACATCGCCGCTTACGACATCAAGGCCGCGTTCGACCGGCTGGGTCTGGCCGAGGCTCTCTCAACCCAGCGCTCCAACGGCCTGGCGTCGATGGCGGCGCGGATCGACCGCGACGCCCGGGCGCTGGCCGCCTGATCCCTCAGCCGATGCCGTAGTGGCCCGCGAGGCGCTGCAGCGCCAGCTTGAGCACCGTCTTGCCCGAGCGGCGGGGCAGGCCAAGACCCCGCTCGGCGGCCTCCAGCGCGCTGCCCGCGAAACAGACATGCTCCAGAATCTCGCGCAGACCCGGGCCGACCGCGTCCAGCGCCCGGGCGATGCGATCCTTGGCCGCCCGCGCGCGTTCCGCCGGCTCCTGGCCGGGCCCTCGCCCGCCGCGCGCCCGGGGGCCGGCGTCCCAGGCCATGGTCAGCCGTCCCACCGTTCCGGCCAGCACGAAGTCCTCGCGCAGCTTCTCGGCGGCGGCGATCTCCGGCAGCGTCAGCCAGGACCGGCCGCCGCCGTCGCGTCGCCGGGCCAGCCAGGCGATCGGAGATTCTCCCAGATTGGCGGCGACGCTGGCGCGGCGGCCGTCCGGGCCGACCACCTCCCGCCGGCCATCGATCATGCTGGGCCGACCGGCGGTGGCGACCGGAGGCTGCGACGGCCCTCGCGCCAGCCGCCAGCCGCCGCCCGGCGCCGGACGCAGACCGGGCTCCGCCACGAGCAGGGCGAAGGCCGCCTCGTCCAGCGTCATCGCCGGTCGGCGCCGAAGGTCGGGCCCGGTTCGAACGGCGTAGTGCCCGGGCGCCGATGGCCGAAGGGTCGCGCCCTCACGCGCCAGCAGGCTGACCGCGCGGGCGATCAGGCGGTCCGCCGCGCTCATCCCGTCGCCCCCGGCTCGGCCACCTGACGCAGGCAGGCCTCCATGTTCGTAAGCCGTGCATCGAAGGTCGCGTCGTCGCGAAGGTCCTCGATCATCTGGACGGCATGACTACCGGTGGTGCGATCCCGGCCGAAGGCGGCGGCGGCGCGACGCAGGGGCCAGCCCAGCACGATATGGACCAGGTAGATGGCGGTCTGCCGGGCCCGAACGGCCAACGCGTTGGTGCGGCGTCGCGCGAGGATCTCGCGCTCGGGCACGTCCATGACCATGGCCACCAGACTGGCCACGAAGGCGGCCGTCATCCGGTCGCGGCGAAAGATGTAGGCCTCCTCGGCGGAGGCGTCCTCGAACTGAAGGGTCATCCTGTCCTCGTCGGCGCCGCCATGGGGACGACGCTATGGCGATGAGTGTGTGGTCATCGGCCAGAGAGAGGATAAAATTCCTATATCGGAATGATCAATAGGAAAATTGTCTTACGCCCGTTGGATTCGCTCTCCTCGTCGCTGAGTCGAATAGGGGGAAAGAAACGGTTCGATGGGGGGACAGGCCCCGATCAGGCGGCGCGAATGCCGCTCTGGTCGCTCTGGATGCCGACGACGGCGTCGTAGCCCAGGATCATGTCGACGTCGGTTCCGTTCGTCGCCAGCGGCAGCCGGAGCCAGAGCAGGGACAGGTGGCCGGCGCCGCGCCAGGACAGGCTGTGGCAGCCGACGCCGGGGCGCCGATCCTCGACGATGCGGTCCAGTTCATCATGCCAGTAGTCGGCGGCGCGCGGGCCGTAGACGTCGCCCAGCCCGCGGCCGGTGATCTCGCGGCCATAGACGGTGTAGAGGCCCGTGCCGGCGAGCCGCAGCCGATAGTCGCGCCGGCCCTCGCCGGGCACGACGTCGATCAGGCTGACGGTGGGCAGCAGCCGCTTGAAACCCTCGGGGTTGATGTCCGCCCGTCCGGGCAGCCGGCCGGCCTGGCGCAGCGAGGCCCAGTAGGCGAACAGTTCCTCGTGGGCGCGGGCGGCGGTCGCCGAAGCGCCCAGTTGCGCGGCCATCTACAGAATCCTTAACAACCCCTTGGAATCACCCACGATTCACTATCGCTTAACCGCCGAATCGGTGGAAGCGAAAAATCGCGTCTCGCGACAAACTTTCGCAGTGGGAGTCAAGCCAGAGGCGAGTTGGCCGGGTCCCCGGACAGCAAAAAGGGCGACCGCCGGAAGCGATCGCCCTCTTCGCGTCGACCGGGCGAACCGGACTAGCGCTTCTTCTTGGCGGCCTGGCGACCGCCCTGGCCGAGGCCCATCTGCTTGGCCAGATCCGAGCGCGCCTTGGCGTAGTTCGGCGCGACCATCGGATAGTCCTTCGGCAGGCCCCACTTCGCCCGGTACTCTTCGGGGCTCATGTTGTACTTGGTGCGCAGGTGCCGCTTCAGCGACTTGAACTTGCGACCGTCTTCCAGGCACACCAGATGGTCCGGCGTGATCGAGCGACGAACCGGAACGGCGGGTTCCTTCGGCGCGACCTCGACCGTTACGGAGCCGGAAGCGACTTCCGTCAGGGCGCGGTGGACGTTCTGGATCAGGCTCGGGATATCGTTCGCCGCGACGGAGTTATTTCCGACATAGGCGGACACGATGTCCGTCGTCATTTCAATGATAGCCGACTTGTCTTCCATCTGGCCTTGTTCCACCACATGAATGATTGAGAGAGACCGGAATCGGTGGTCTCGATTCAGTGATCGTGTGCATATAGGCGTCGACAGCCCGGCACAAGCACTTCGATGCTTACCCTTGGCATTTCCAATATAGATTACGGGCAATCACTGTATCGACCATTCAGTGCAGCGGGAGAATTGCACTGCTTTGATCCGACCCGATTCAGATTTCAGCGTCGTCCGAAATCGCCGGACAATGCCAGCATCGCGGCCCTCTGCGGCTGCGAGAACTCGTCGAGGGCCTCTTCATCGCCGGCGCGAATGGCCTTGATCAAGGCCGGCGTCAGCGCCGAGGACAGCGACCAGTTCCAGTAGCGGAGCACGGTCTGGGCCCGGTCCACGGCAATGGTGTCGAACAGGGTCAGGATGCGCTCCAGCGCCGGCGCCAGATTGCCGGCCGCGTCGGTCTCGGGACGCCGAAGGCCGCGCCACAGCGACCGGACGGCCGTCCGAGGCAGGCCGGTCGCCTTGCAGAGGATCGCCAGCGGCTCTCCGCCGGGATCGGTGAAGATCTTGGCGCCGGTCATCGGCTTCAGGCCGGACAGGTAGGCGATCTCCTCGGCGACCTCGCGCGTCATGCTTTCGGCGGCGACCTCGACGGCCTCGTCCAGGCTCTCGAACGGGCTGCGGTCGAGGGCCGCGCGGTTGCGCTGGCGACGTTCGATGAACTGCAGGGCCTTGCGGGTCAGCGGATCCTGCCACTTTTCCTCGGCCGCGACGGCGAAGACATCGCTGACCGCCTCCTGGAGAACCTCCCGCGACACCGCGAACCGCTGCAGGATCACCCGGCGGCAGTCCGCGTCGGACCACCAGAACATCACATAGGCGTGGCTGGGCCTCAACTCCGACCGCCGCAGCAGCAACGGGATGAGACGTGGGTTGTCGCGCGTCACGGCGACCACGGTCTCGACCGTGGCGTGGCCCAGCCGGGCCAGATCGTTGCGCAGCAGGGTTTCAAGGACGGCGGGCTCGCCGAATTCGACCAGGGCGTCGGCGACAACCTCGTTGAGGCCGCGCCGGGCGGCGATCAGGCGGCGATGGTCGGGCGTCGCCGTGCGCACGCAGTCCATCAGATCGGCGTCGCCCAGGCCCGCGCTGTTTTCAAGCAGGGCGCGCGCGACCTCCAGCTCGTCGCGCAACAACATCCTGGCAAGCCCGGTCGGGATCTCCGACACATTGGCTATCCGGCGGGCGATGCGGGCGCGCTCGTCGATGGCGGCTTCCCGCAGCAGTTCGATGATCAGGTCGGCCGTCATCGAGCGCTCGAACGCGTTGACCCGGCTGCCCGGCAGGCAGACGACGTCGGCGAGGCGCTTCAGCAGCGTGCCGCGAGACCGAAAGACCGGAGCGGCGCGCACGACCTCGCCGGCCGCGACGTCGGCGGCCTCTTCGAGCACGGGTCTCTGCGCGGGTTCGCTCATCACCGGTCGCGATCAGGCATGCAAAGGCGCGCGCGGACGCGTCGCCGGGCCTGGATCAGACCAGAGCCTCGTTAACCGGTCATGACCGCGACGCGACGGCGCCGCGGTCATCCACAGGATTGTGCAGGCCAGGGCCCGAGAGGCCGGTCGCGGGCTACTTGAACTCGCGCTTGTCCCAGTAGGGCCAGATATCCGGCAGGTCGGCCGAGACCTTGTCCGGGTAGGCCGGCGCGCGCTTTTCGAGGAAGGACATGACCCCCTCCTTGGCGTCGCCCTGGGCGCCGCGGGCCATGATGGCGCGGCTGTCGGACATGTGGGCGTCCATCGGGTGCGGCGCGCCGGCGTTGCGGTAGAGCAGCTGGCGGGTCAGGGCGACGGAGACCGGCGCGGCGTTGTCGGCGATCTCGCGGGCCAGGGCGTAGGCGGCGGGCAGCAGATCTTCCGGCGCGTGCAGCGACCGGACCAGTCCGCCGTCCCTGGCTTCCTGGGCCGGGAAGACGCGGCCGGTGTAGCACCATTCCAGCGCCTGCTGCAGGCCGACGATGCGGGGCAGGAACCAGGACGAGGCCGCTTCCGGCGTGATGCCGCGACGGGCGAAGACAAAGCCAAACTTGGCTTCGGTCGAGGCCATCCGGATGTCCATGGCCAGTTGCATGGTGACGCCGATGCCGACCGCCGCGCCGTTCACGGCGGCGATGACCGGCTTGAGGCTTTCGTAGATGCGCAGGGTCAAGAGGCCGCCGCCGTCGCGATAGACGCCGTTGACCTTGTTGGCCTCGCGCGGATCGCTTTCCTGCTTGGCGTAGTCGAAGGTCTTCTCGCCGCCGCCGAGGTCCGCCCCGGCGCAGAAGGCGCGGCCGGCGCCGGTGACCACCACGACCTTCACTGAGTCATCGGCGTCGGTGATGTCGAACGCCTTGATCATCTCGCTCATCATCTGGGCGGTGAAGGCGTTCATCCGGTCGGGTCGGTTCAGGGTCAGCGTCGCGATGCCGTCCTTGATGTCCAGGATGATGGTCTCGAAGGTCGGGCTGGCCATGCGGAGGCTCCTCGGGAGGCTGGGGCGTTCAAACAGGCGTATGAAGACGGCCGGACGCCGGGGAAGGCAAGACCTTGTCGATGGAGGGTCGCGCGCTTAATATCTAGCTCGATATCGAGAGTGACCATGCAGATCCTTCTCCACATCGACGACGCTCTCGCCAGGCGGTTCAAGGAAGCCGTCCCCGCCCGCCAGCGCAGCGCCTATGTCCAGAAGCTCCTCGAAGCGGCCCTGCCGCCCGAGGACAAGGACGCGCGCCTCGAGCGGATCGCCCGCGAGGTCGAGGCCGAGCTGGACGCCAATCCGGGCTTGCGGGAAGAGCAGCAAGCCTGGGTCGAGGCTGACCTCGACAGCTGGGACAATCTGCCCCCCTTCGAGTGGGAAGGCACCGGACTTGAGCCGCCTCCAGAATGAAACGCGGCGAAATCTGGTGGGCAGACCTCGAACCGGCGCGAGGCCGCGAAATCCGCAAGGTGAGACCCGTGGTCATCATGTCCGCGGCGGGGCTGGTCGCAGTCAGACACACCATAGTGGCCATTCCGTTGTCCACCGGACCAGCGCCACGCCCACCAGTCGTGGTTTCCGTCACTTCCGCCGGAGAACGGTCAGTCGCCGTCTGCGACCAGATCCGGTCGCTGGACCGCTCACGCTTCCTCAAGCAGGCCGGCGTGATGTCAGCGAGCGACCTTCTCCTCGTGTCGGAAGCCCTCTCCGCCGCCCTTGACCTCTAGGCCGCCTTCCGCTCCGGCGTGAAGCTGACGTCCAGCTTGCGGATCGCGTGGACGAAGTTGTTGGGCGCGATGTCGATCTCGCCGGTCCAGCGCATGTCCGGGAAGCGGGCCAGGATCTGGCGATAGGCCTCCTCCAACTGAATCTGCGCCACCCGCTTGCCGATGCAGGTGTGCGGGCCGTAGCCGAAGGCGATGTGCTTGTCGGCGTTGGCGCGGGTGACGTCGAGCCGGTCGGGGTCGGCGAACACCGCCGCGTCCCGGTTGGCGGCGCCGTAGTACATGATGACCTTCTCGCCCTCGGCGATCTTCTGACCGTTGAGCTCGGTGTCGCAGGTGGCGGTGCGGCGCATGTAGATCACCGGGCTGACCATGCGGATAAACTCATTGACGGCGCCCGGCATCAGGGCCGGGTTGGCGATGAGCTTGGCCCGCTCGTCGGGGAACTCGGTCAGCAGCTTCATCGAGCCGGACAGGGTGTTTCGGGTGGTGTCGTTGCCGGCGAACACGATCAGCAGCCAGGAGCCGTCGAGGTACTCGTCGCTGAGCAGGTCGCCGTCGACCTGGGCGCGGGCGATGGCGGTCAGCAGATCCTGCTGCGGATCGGCGCGGCGCTTGTGGAGCATGTGCCGGCCGTATTCGAACATCTCCTCCACGTTCGAATTGAAGTCGGCGATGAACTGCATCAGCTCCAGCGTCGGCGTCATGCCCTCGGTCGCGGAGCGCATGGCCATGTTCTGGGCCTCTTCGAGGTAGTGCATCCAGGTCAGGAACTTCGGGCGGTCCGGCTCGGGCACGCCGAGGATCTCGCACAGGGTGAACAGCGGCAGGACGGAGGAGAAGTCCTCGACGAGGTCGGTCTGGCCCTTGTGGGCCATGGCGTCGAGCAGGCGGGTCACCTCGCCCTTCACCCGCTCGCCGACGCCGCGCAGGTAGCTGGGCGTGAAATAGGGCATGTGCTCGCGGCGCAGCTGCAGGTGATGCGGCGCGTCGAGGTTGATCATCGCGTCCATCGAGGCGCGGTAAAGCAACGCATGGCGCGCCTCGGGCCGGCCGGCGGCCATCAGGATGCCGCCGCGCTGGCTGGAGTAGGTCGTCGGGTCGCCGTTGACGGCCATGACGTCCTCGTGGCGAGTCACCGCCCAGAAGCCGGGACCGTCCATGCGCGTCTCGGGATGCCACATCACCGGGGCCTCGGACCGAAGGCGGGCGTAGCCGGCGTAGGGCTGGCCTTTGCTGAAGGCGGCGATGTCGGTGAGGTCGACCCCCTCCAGCGTCGGATAGCGGGTCCCGAACGTCGGCCCCGCGCGGCCTTCGACCGCAGTTTGGCTGATCAGTTCCATCGCCGCTTCCTCTCAAGTTTATCGTTGCCGGGACAAGCGTAGTGCGTCCGGGCGCGGCGGCAACAATGACGTCGCGGCAGCTTCCGCAACGTCGCCCTTCCCTTCTCCCCTTCCGCGCCCGTAAGGTGATCGCCGATCAGGCGCGCGATAGACGCTGCCGGTCGGCGAGGAACAGGGAACGGGCATGAGCGACATCATCGAGGCGGACTACATCATCGTCGGCGCCGGCAGCGCCGGCTGCGTCCTGGCCAACCGTCTGAGCGCGGATGGCAAGAGCAAGGTGCTGCTCCTGGAAGCCGGCGGCGACGACCGGCCGATGAAGAATCCCGGCCAGTTCATGTCCAATGTCATGATCCATGTGCCGGTCGGCTACTCGCAGACCCTGAAGGATCCCAAGGTCAACTGGCTCTACGCCACCGAGCCCGATCCCGGCACCGGCGGCCGCAGCCATGTCTGGCCGCGCGGCAAGGTTCTGGGCGGCTCGTCCTCGATCAACGGCCTGCTCTACATTCGCGGCCAGCACGCCGACTACGACAACTGGCGGCAGATGGGCTGCGAAGGCTGGGCCTGGGACGACGTCCTGCCCTACTTCCTGCGCTCGCAGCATCAGGAGCGCGGCGCCGGCGACTGGCACGCCTCGGGCGGCCCGCTGAACGTCTCCGACGTGACCACGAAACACCCGGTCTCGGACGCGGTGATCGACGCCTGCGAGCAGGCCGGCATCCCCCGCGTGTCCGACGTCAACGCCGGCGACCAGGAAGGCGCGACCTACTATCAGCTGACGGTGAAGAACGGGCAGCGCTGCTCGGCCGCCGTCGCCTACCTGCATCCGGCCATGAACCGCGCCAACCTGCGGGTCGAGACCAACGCCCTGGCCTCGCGCGTCCGGTTCGAGGGCAAGCGCGCGGTCGGCGTCGAATTCACCCAGAACGGCGTCAAGCGCGTCGCCAAGGCCAAGGCGGAGGTCATCCTGGCCGGCGGGGCGGTGAACTCGCCCCAGCTCTTGCAACTGTCGGGCGTGGGCCCCGGCGCCCTGCTGCGCGAGCACGGCATCGCGGTCGTGTCCGACCTGCCCGGCGTCGGCGAGAACCTGCAGGATCACTATGTGATGAGCGTCCGCTACCGGCTGAAGCCGGGCGTGGTGTCCGTCAACGAACTGACCCGCGGGCCGCGCTTCATCGGCGAAGCGATGAAGTTCCTGTTCCAGCGCAAGGGCCTTCTGACCCTGTCGGCGGCGCATATCGCGGTGTTCTGCAAGTCGCGGCCCGACCTGGCCCACCCCGACATCCAGTACCACATCCTGCCCGCCACCATGGACGCCGAGAAGCTGGCCAACGAGCAGAAGATGGAGCTGGAAGGCGCGCCGGGCCTGACCATCGCCCCCTGCCAGCTGCGGCCGGAAAGCCGCGGCCACATCAGGATCAAGTCCGCCGACCCGACCGCTCACCCGGCCATCTTCGCCAACTACCTGGCCGACAGCCTCGACCAGGAAGTCGCCGTCGCCTCCCTGAGGATCGGCCGCCAGATCGCCGAACAGCCGGCGCTTGCGCCCTACATCGATCACGAGATGAACCCGGGCCCGGACTTCCAGAGCGACGAGATGCTGCTGGAGTACGCCCGCGCCGCCGGCACGACGATCTACCACCCGGTCGGCACCTGCCAGATGGGCCATGGCCCGCAGGCGGTGGTCGACCCGCAACTGCGCGTCCACGGCGTGGAGGGCCTGCGCGTCGTCGACGCCTCGGTCATGCCGCGCCTGATCAGCGGCAACACCAACGCCCCGACCATGATGATCGCCGAGAAGGCCGCCGACATGATCCTGGGCAAGGCCGCCGCATCCGCCCTCGCCGCCTAGCCCGTCAAACACACCACTCCAGTCGAAGCGACACCATGCATCCCCACGCCCACGCCCAGACCCACCCTGACCGCGCCGCCTATATCATGGCGGGCTCCGGCGAGACGGTGACCTACAAGCAGCTCGACGAGCGGTCGAACCAGGGCGCGCATCTGTTCCGTTCGCTCGGCCTGAAGCCCGGCGACGTCATCGCCATCTTCATGGACAACAGCCCGCGGTACTTCGAGATCGCCTGGGCCGCCCAGCGTTCGGGCCTCTACTACACCTGCATCTCGTCGAAGCTGACGGCGAGCGAGGTCGAGTACATCGTCAAGGACTGCGACGCGAAGGTGTTCATCACCTCGGCCTCGATGGGCGCCATCGCCGACGAGATGCCGGCCCTCATTCCGGGCCTGAAGTTCTACATGTGCGGCGGCGCCCGCGGACCGTACGAGAGCTTCGAGACGGCGCGCGACGCCATGCCGACCACCCGGATCGCCGACGAGACCGCCGGCTCCGACATGCTCTACTCCTCGGGCACCACCGGGCGACCCAAGGGCGTCAAGCCGATGCTGACCGGCGCGGCGATCGATGAGCCCAACGCCCTGTTCATGATGTCCCAGGGTCTGTTCGGGTTCACCCCGGACAGCATCTACATCTCGCCGGCGCCGCTCTATCACGCGGCTCCGCTGCGCTGGTGCATGACCGTCCAGAAGCTGGGCGGCACGGTCATTGTGATGGAACGCTTCGATCCGGAGGCCATGCTGGCGCTGATCGAGAAGTACAAGGTCGACTGCGGCCAGTTCGTTCCGACGCACTTCGTGCGGCTGCTCAAGCTGCCGGCAGACGTGCGGGCGAAGTACGATGTCTCCTCGTTGCGCTCGGCGGTGCACGCCGCCGCCCCCTGCCCCGTCCCGGTCAAGGAACAGATGATCGCCTGGTGGGGGCCGGTCATCCACGAGTACTACGCCGGCACCGAGGGCAACGGCTTCTGCTACATCGGCTCGGCCGACTGGCTGGCGCACAAGGGCTCGGTCGGCAAGGCCGTGCTGGGCGAGCTGCGCATCTGCGACGAGGAGGGCGATCCGCTGCCGCCTCGCCAGGAGGGTCAGGTCTATTTCGAGAACGGCCCGCCCATCAACTATCACAACGACCCGGCCAAGACGGCCGAGAGCTACAACAAGCACGGCTGGACCAGCCTGGGCGACGTGGGCTGGGTGGACGAGGACGGCTTCCTCTACCTGACCGACCGCAAGAGCTTCATGATCATTTCCGGCGGGGTGAACATCTATCCGCAGGAGATCGAGAACCTGCTGATCGGCCACCCGAAGGTGGCCGACGTCGCCGTTGTCGGCGGCCCTGACGAGGAGATGGGCGAGAAGGTCATCGCGGTGATCCAGCCCGCCAACTGGGCCGACGCCGGCGATGACCTGCGGGCCGAGCTGCTTGCCTACGCCAAGGCCAACCTCAGTCACGTGAAGTCCCCGCGCCAGCTCGACTTCATGGAGGAGCTGCCTCGCCACGCCACCGGCAAGCTCTACAAGCGCCTGATCCGTGACGCCTACTGGGGCAAGGCCGACGCCAAGATCGTCTGATGACGAAGATCGTACGCATCGGCGGGGCCGGCGGGTTCCTGGGGGACTCGTCGGTGGCCGCGCCCCAGCTGCTTCGTGGCGGGCGGCTGGACTACATGATCCTCGACTATCTGGCGGAGGCGACGATGTCGTCGCTGGGACAGCTGCGCGCGGCGCGGCCGGACCAGGGCTACGCCCGCGACTTCACAGACTGGGTGTGGAAGGACAACCTGCGTGAGCTGAAGGCGCAGGGGGTGAGGATCGTCACCAACGCCGGCGGCCTGAACCCGCGCGCCTGCCGCGAGCGGATGGAAAAGCTGGCCGCCGAGGCCGGGCTTTCCTTCAAGATCGCCATCGTCGAGGGCGACGACCTCGCCGGGCGGTTGGACGATCTGAAGGCGCGCGGCCTGACCGAGATGTTCACCGGCGCCCCCTTCCCTGATCCGGGCAAGGTGTTCAGCGCCAACGCCTATTTCGGGGCCGAGCCGATCGCGGCGGCGCTGGCGGCCGGCGCGGACATGGTCATCACCGGGCGGGTGGTCGACAGCGCCCTGGCGCTGGGGCCGCTCATGCATGAGTTCGGCTGGACGGCGGAAGACCACGACCTGCTGTCGGCGGGCTCGCTGGCCGGCCATGTCATCGAGTGCGGCGCCCAGGCGACCGGCGGGCTGTTCACCGACTGGGAGGACGTCCCGGACTGGGCCCACATCGGCTATCCGGTGATCGAGTGCCACGCCGACGGCAGCTTCATCGTCACCAAGCCAGAAGGCACGGGCGGCCTGGTCTCCCCCGCCGCCGTGGCCGAGCAGATCCTCTACGAGGTCGGCGATCCGCAAGGCTACGCGCTGCCGGACGTGGTCTGCGACTTCACGCAGGTGACGGTCGAACAGGTCGGCGAGCACCGGGTGCGGGTCACCGGGGCCAAGGGCTATCCGCCGAGCGACCGCTACAAGGTCTGCGTGACCTTCGGCGATGGCTTCCGCTTCATCGGGGCCAGCCCGGTGGTCGGCCGCGACGCCGCCGCCAAGGGCAAGCGCCAGTCCGAGGCGATGCTTGAGCGGATCGGCGAGATGCTGCGCGACCGCAACCTGCCGCCGCTGCGCGACAGCCGCATCGAGATCCTGGGCGCCGAGGCCAGCTACGGCGCCAACGCCAGCGCGGCGGCGCGAGCCGTGCGCGAGGTCGTCTGCCGCATCGGGGCCGAACACGAGAGCGCCGAGGCGCTGGGGCTGATGATGCGGGAGTTCGCCTCCCCTACCACCTCGATGAGCGTCGGCACCACCGGCTGGTTCGGCGGCGCGCCGACCATCACCCCGGTGTCGCGGGTGTTCTCCATCCTGCTGCCGAGGCCGGAGGTGGCGGCGATCGTCTCGCTGGGCGACCAGACGCTGACCATCGTTCCCGACTCGCCCGCCCGCGCCTTCAACGTCGCCGATGTCATCGCGCCGCCGGTTCCGGCAGATCCGGAGCCGGAAGCGGACATGGTCACCGTGCCGCTGATCGACGTCGCCTGGGCCCGGTCAGGCGACAAGGGCGACGCCTTCAACATCGGCGTCATCGCGCGGCGTCCCGAGCTGCTGCCGTGGATCCGCGCCGGACTGTCCGAGGACCGCGTCAAGGCCTGGTTCGCGCATGAGTTCGAAGGGGCGAGCGCTCCGAAGGTCATCCGCTACGAGCTGCCGGGCATGGACGCCATCAACCTGCACTGCATCCAGGCGCTGGGCGGTGGCCAGTTCTCCAGCCTGCGTCTCGACCCGCTGGCCAAGGGCAAGGCGCAGCAGCTACTGGACATCGGCATCGACATTCCGAGGGCGCTCGCGGCCGGACGCTAGCGACCGCTTGCCTGCCGTGGCGGCGCCGCGTTCAACTGCCGCCTGACGACCCACAACGACAAACCCAGAGAAACACTCCATGTCGAAGCCGCTTCGCGCCCACACCGCCGTCGGAGAAGAGTATCTGGCCAAGGGCACGGTCGAGGTCAGGCACGCCTTCCCTTTTCCGCCGTCGGCGGTCTGGGCGGCGCTGCTGGATGGCGAGGCCTGGACGCAATGGCTGCCGATCACCAAGGTGACCTGGACCAGCCCCAAACCCTTCGCCGTCGGCACGACGCGCACGGTCGAGGTCGGGCCGCAGGTTATCGAGGAAACGTTCTTCGCCTGGGACGACGGCAGCCGCATGGCCTTCCGCTTCGAACGCTCGTCCCTGCCGCTGTCGGCGGCCGTCGAGGACTATCGCGTCGTTCCGACCGCCGGCGGCTGTGAGCTGATCTGGTTGGGCAAGGCCAGCGCGCCCTTCCCGCTCGGCTGGCTGATCACCCGTCAGCTGGCCGGCGGCCTGCGCGCCGGGATGCCCAAGCTCCAGGCCCTGATCGCCTCCGACCCCAAGCGGTTCGGCCTCTAGCCCCGCTTCTCGATCAGCACGCTCTGCACCGCCCGGCCGAAATAGCCGTCGCGGTCGGCCAGCCGGGCGAAGGCCACCGCCCCGCCGCTGTCGCCCATCCAGGTCTCGGCGTCGAGCAGGATCCACTCGCCGACCGGCTCGCGGGCGAAGCTGACGGTCAGGTCGCCGTTGATGTAGGTCCAGTTGCGGAAGTCCACGACCGACGAGACGCCGTTGCAGAAGTCGGCCGTGAGGGCCGCGCGCATCAACGGCGTGGTCGCCTCGCTCCGCACCATGGCCCGGTCCATCCGGAACCAGACCGCCGCCGGGCCAGGCTGGCCCCATTCCCCACTCACCAGTTTCGTCGACAGGCCGGACCCGAAGCCGTGAGGATTGAAGCCCGGGCTGCGCGGTTCGCCGGCTTCGGGAACGTCGAACTCCAGCGGACGGAAACCCTGATGCTCGGGCAGGTCCTGCGCCTCGGTCCGCAGCTTCAGCACGCTGGCCCGGACGCATTCCTTGCCCTCGTGCAGCAGGCGCACCTGCAGCAGCTGGATCTTGCGGCCCTCGCGGACCACCTCGGTCTCGATATCCAGCGTGGCCACCGGCACCGGCCGCAGCAGATCGACGGTCAGGCGCGCGACCCGCATCGGCCGCGCCGTCGGAAAGGCCTCCGCCGCCCGCGCGACGAGCGCCGTCGGAGCGCCGCCGTGCTGCATCGTCGGGTCCCAGGGGCCGGCGGAGAAGGGCGTGGCGGTCACGCGGCTCCCGTCGATATGGAACACGTACTCGTCGCTCACCCCGTCCCCCGATTCAGGCCGCCGTCGCCCCCTGTTGGCGCTCTGCCGCGAGGGAAATCAACGCCTTTGCGGTGAAGTCGTCGGCGGGGAAGAACGTCTCCAGCGCCAGCTCCGACAAGGTGACATCGGTCGGGGTCCCGAAGACCGTGACCGTGCTGATGAAGCTCAGCACGCCCTGTTCGGTGCGCAGGCGCAGCGGTACGGCGATGCCGCCCAGGTCTTGGCCGTGCGGGACCCCGACGGCCGCCGGCGGCGCGGGGTAGCCCTTCAGCTCCTCGTAGAGGGCCTTCAGCCCGGCATCGGCGGTGGCGTCGATCTGGCGGCGCAGGCGGTCAAGAATGTGAACCCGCCATTCGGTCAGGTTGATGATCCGCGGCGCCATGCCCTTGGGATGAAGGGTCATCCGCAGCATGTTCATCGGCTGGGTCAGGAGCTCGGGCTCGTTGACCAGGAACGGTCCGACCGCGGCGTTGGCGGCGATCAGGTTCCAGCGTCCGTCCACGGCGAGAGCCGGGAAGGGCTCGTGGCCCTTGAGCACCAGGTCCACCGCCCGCCGCGCGGCGGCCAGGTCCGGAGCATCCAGCGACCGCTCGGGATAGACCGGCGCGAACCCGGCGGCGATCAGCATGGCGTTGCGCTCGCGCAGCGGAGTCTGCAACTGCTCGGCCAGATGCAGCACCATCTGGCGGCTGGGCCTGGAGCGTCCGGTCTCGATGAAGCTCAGGTGCTTGGGCGAGATGCCAGCGTCCAGCGCCAGGTCCATCTGCGTCAGGCGGCGACGGCGACGCCAGTCGCGGATGTGATCACCGACGGTCGATTGCGTGCTCATGTCCCGACGCTAGCGCCACCGCCGCGGGCGGCCAATTACCCCTGACGTAGGCAACGCCGGATCAGCGGTTGAAAGCCTGGCCCGCTCGGGGCATGGAAGACGTCGAACAACTGTTTGAGGGAGCTCCGCGCCATGAAGGAAGTTGACTACAAGGACCTGTCCAGCCTCGTCGGCCAGGAAATCGGCGTCTCGGACTGGCTGGAAGTCAGCCAGGAGCGGGTCAACCAGTTCGCCGAGGCGACCGGCGACCACCAGTGGATCCACGTCGACGTCGAGCGGGCGACCCGCGAGATCGGCGGCCCGATCGCCCACGGCTACCTGACCCTGTCGCTGATCCCGTTCCTGGGCGCCAAGCTGTTGAAGGTCAACGGCGTGACCCGCGGCATCAACTACGGCAGCGACAAGGTCCGCTTCACCAACATGGTCCGCGTCGGCAAGAAGGTGCGCATGCGCCAGAAGCTGCTCAGCGTCGAAGCCAAGTCCGGCGGCCTGCAGATGAAGAACGAATGCACCATCGAGATCGAGGGTGAAGACCGTCCGGCCTGCGTGGCCGAGACCATCTCGGTGATCTACGGCGCCTAGATTCTGATCCGCCCCGGTCGCACGCGCGGCCGGGGCAGGACAGGCGCCGTCAGGCCGCCCGCTCCGCCGCCAGCAGCGGAGGCGGGCGAAGACAGAAGCTGTAGTCGCCGTCGAAGGGCGTCGCGAACCAGGCGTCGCGCAATTCCGGCGAGGCGTCCTCATTCCAGCGCACGTGACAGTGGTCGTGGCCATAGCCGCGGCGCGCCGTCGCGAAGCCGCCCAGCAGGGCGTCCAGACGAGGGCTGACGAACGGCAACCGCACGCGGGCGGCGCCCAGATCACGGGCCGACCCGAGCAGCGTGCGCACCATGGCAGGAATGGCGACCGCCTCGCATTCCGCTGTGGCGATCAAATCAATGATCTCCAGCGCGGGCCGCTCGACTTCAGATCCCTTGGAGAAGAAGGCCAGCAGATAGCCGGCCAGCACGCCGTTCTGTTCGAAGCCGAGCATCACCGGCAAACGGGTCAGATCCGGATCGGAGCAGCGCCAGCGCAGGGTCTCCGCGTCGCGCCAGGCCAGCAGGCGACCGTCCTGACGAAGCCGCGTCCATAGCGCGTCGAAGCGCTCGTCGATCTCGGTGACCGGCAGCGCGAAGACGCCCGGCTCGCAACGCGTGATCGCGCCTGTCCAGACCCGGGCGTCGGTGAAGCGCTCGCCGGAGCCGCGTCCGCCCGCCAGGCCATGAAACCAGCGCAGCGCCCGCTCGCTGGCCACGGCGGACCAGTCCGCCTTCCAGGCGTACTTCATCCGGCTGAGGCTCTCGGGCCAGGGCTGCATGTCGAAGTGCTTGTAGATCGGCGCCGAGCGATCGTTGGCGTTGAAGGTGTAGCGGACCAGAGTCGTGTCCTGGCCTGCGAACCGCCGCAGCAGATCGCGGCTGGCCCCCTTCACGCGCGGATCGACGAGCAACGTATGGAGCGTCGCGCCGACAAGGGTGTCCCCCTTGTAGTCGAACCGCTGCAGGAAGTTGCCCAGGAAGGCGAGGACGCCGTCCGCCTCCGTCTCGTAGACCCAGCCTGCCGGATTGGCGTCGCTGAACCCCACGCCGGGCGCGCCGGAGATCAGCCACTGCCAGCCCTCGCGCGAGCGCGGATACCACCACGCCCAGTCACAGAGCCGCTGCACGGCCTCGCTGTCATCCAGCACAAACGGACGGACGCCACGGTTCATTTCGGGTCACTCCACGAGACGGGTACGCCTGGGAGTGCAACGTCAGGGCCATCAAGCCCTTATGTCCTAAGGAATTCTACCCGATCCGGGGAACAGCGGCCGCGCCCTGCGCGACCGCCGCCTCACGCTCAACTTTAGAAGGAGCGCGGCTCGTCCATGCGCTTTTCGAAGTCATGGATCTCGGCTTCGGCCTTGTCCTTGGCGTAGCCGTAGCGCTCCTGGATCTTCCCGGCCAGCTGGTCGCGCTTGCCGGCGATCACGGTGAGGTCGTCGTCAGTGAGCTTGCCCCACTGTTCCTTGACCTTGCCCGAGAACTGCTTCCATTCGCCTTCGACACGATCCCACATGATGGGTCTCCCTTCGGTGTTGAGTGTGAAGAGAGAACCCCGCGTGCGCCTTCAAGGTTCCGTGTGAACGCCTACGGACGCGGCGGTTGAGCCTGGCAGGGGCGGCTCAACGGGCGCCGGCGAAGGCGGGACGACGCCGTCGATCAGCGCGACGGTTTCGCGCACGAAGCGGGCGTGGGTGACGATACCGATCTCCAGCCGCTCGCCGGAGAGCTCGACCTGCTGCGTCAGGATGCCGGCGACGAACTGGACCTCCTGGGTCTCCGCCGCGCCGGGCCGGCGACGCGCGCCATCGGCCATGAACACCGGACCGCCTGAATTGCCCGGGAAGACGCTGAAGTCGAGCAGGAAGGTCGGGAAGACGCTGGACGGCGCCAGGGGATAGGACGCGACCCGGCCCGAACGCAGGATCGGGAATCCCGCCTGGTTGGCCGACAGGCCGCGGGGGAAGCCGAGCGCCATCATTTCGTCGCCCGGGCCCAGGCCGTAGCGGGTGAAGGTCTCGTCCTGGGCCAGCCAGGACAGGGGGATGGCGGCGCGGGCGAACTCATCCGGCGCCTGGATGACGATGGCGGCGATGTCGCGGGTCGGGTGCCGCGTCCACTTCGGGGCCTTGTCATCCTCCCGGATCGACACCGGTTGGGGGTCGTAACGCCAGGCGCCGTCGCCGCCCTGAACGCGATAGCCGATCCTGGCCTGCAGGGCGGGCATGCGATCCAGCACGTGGGCGGCGGTGACCAGCACGGTGCGCGACCGCCCGTCGGGCGTCGGCGCTTCGATCAGGAAGCCCGTGCCGACCGTGCGGGCGCCGTTGCCGAGCGGCTGCTCAAGCTGCACCGTCGCCTTGATCAGATCGACGGAAAGGTCCCAGGCCATCGACGCCCCCAGATGCAAGCGGTACTCGTGGACCTTGAATGGTCCGTCTCGATGATGCGGAGCCCATTTGACCCCAACGCGGCGGACGCACAAGCTGACCGTCTGCCGCACAGAAGAGTTGATTCATGAACCGGCGCCAGATGATGACCGCGACCGCGGCGACCGCCCTCTCGTCCAGTCTCGCCGTTCCAGGAAGCGCCATGTCCGCCACGCCCAAGCCCGTCCCTCCCGTCGCCCGCAAGATCCCCAAGCGCATCGAGCAGCTGGGCCGGGTGCGGGTCGACGACTACGCCTGGATGAAGGACGACAACTGGCAGAAGGTCCTGCGCGACCCGACCCTGATCAAGGCTGACGTCAAGGCGCACCTAACCGAGGAGAACGCCTACACCAAGGCCATGCTGGCGCCGACCGAGGCGCTACAGGCGGCGATGTTCGAGGAGATGAAGGGGCGTATCAAGGAAGACGACGCCTCCGTCCCCGACGCCGACGGCGCCTGGGAATACTACAGCCGCTACGAGAAGGGCGCGCAGCATCCGATCCACGCCCGCCGTCCCGTCGGCAGAACCGACGGCGAGGTGATCCTGCTGGACGAGGAAGCCGAGTCGAAGGGCAAGGCCTTCTACCAGGTCGGCTCGGCCAGCCACAGCCCGGACCACAGCCACTACGCCTGGGCCGTCGACGAGCAGGGCTCGGAAGTCTACCGCATCCACGTTCGCGAGATCGCCACCGGCCAGCTGGTCGGCGAGCCGGTCGAAAGCGTGACCGAGTTCGTGTTCTCGCCCGATGGCCAATGGATATTCTGGACGCTGCGCGACGAGAACGGGCGACCGGCCAAGGTCTTCCGCAGACCGCTCGGCGGCGGCGCCAGGGACGACGTGCTTGTCTATGATGAGCCCGACGAGGGCTTCTTCATCGGCGCGGGGGTGACACAGTCCCGCAAGTGGATCGTCATCAGCTGCGGCAACCAGGACAGCAGCGAGGCCTGGCTGATCCCCGCCTCCGACCCGACCGCCAGGCCGGTGGTCGTCGAGCCGCGCAAGGAGGGCGTGCGCTACGACGTCGACCACTGGAACGACCGCTTCGTGATCCGCACCAACGCCGACGGCGCCGTGGACTTCAAGCTGGTCACCGCGCCGGAAGACAAGCCGGCCAAGGCCGGGTGGAAGGACTGGATCGCCCACAACAGCGGCAACCTGATCCTGGGCACGACCGCCTTCAGGGACTGGTTCGTGCGGCTGGAAAAGGTCGACGCCGTCAACCGCATCGTCATCACCAGGGCGAGCGGCGAGGAGCATGCGATTGCCTTCGACGAGGAGATCTACGCCCTGGGGCTCGACGGCGGCTATGAGTACGACACCACCTCACTGCGCTTCACCTACACCTCGATGACCACGCCCCGGCAGTGGTTCGACTACGACATGGCCACGCGAAAGCGGACCCTGCGCAAGACCCAGGAGATCCCCTCGGGCCACGATCCGGCGAAGTACGAGACGCGACGTCTGAATGCGAAGACGAGCGACGGCGCCGAGGCGCCGATCTTCGTGCTGATGAAGAAGGGGACCAGGCTGGACGGCTCGGCGCCGCTGCTTCTCTATGGCTACGGCAGCTACGGCATCTCGCAGGAGCCCAGCTTCTCGATCCGTAACCTCAGCCTCGTCGATCGCGGCTGGATCTGGGCCACCGCCTGTCCACGGGGCGGGGCGGAGAAGGGCTGGGGCTGGTTCCTGGACGGCAAGAAATTCAAGAAGAAGAACACCTTCACCGACTTCATCGCCTGCGCCGAGCACCTGCATGCCAGCGGCTACGGCGCGCCGGAGCGGACGGTCGCCTACGGCGGATCGGCCGGCGGGCTGCTGATGGGGGCGATCACCAACATGCGGCCCGAGCTGTGGGCCGGGATCATCGCCTCGGTGCCGTTCGTCGACGTGATCAACACCATGAGCGACACCACCCTGCCGCTGACACCGCCCGAGTGGCCCGAGTGGGGCAACCCGATCGAGGATGCTGAGGCCTATGACTACATGCTGAGCTACAGCCCCTACGACCAGGTGGCCAAGCTCCCCTATCCGGCGGTGCTGGCCACCGGCGGCCTGTCCGACCCGCGCGTCACCTACTGGGAGCCGCAGAAGTGGGCCGCCAAGCTGCGCGACCACACCACCAGCGGCGACCCGATCCTGCTGAAGATCAACATGGAAGCCGGCCACGGCGGCGCCTCGGGCCGCTTCGACTTCCTCAAGGAGATCGCGCTGAACTACGCCTTCGCCATCTGGGCCGTGGAGCGGGGATGGGAGACGGCGTGATCCTGAGGCCGGCGACGGTCGCCGACGCACCGGGGCTGGCGGCCGTCTACGGCGACGCCTGCCTGCACGGCGTGGGCACCTTCGAGGAGGTCCCGCCGGGCGCAGAGGAGATGGCGGCCCGCCTGGCGGCGGTGGTGGGGCGAGGCCTGCCCTACGTTCTGGCCGAGATCGAAGGCCAGGTCGCCGGCTTCGCCTACGCCGCGCCCTTCAGGCTGCGCGCCGCCTACCGGTTCACGGTCGAGGACAGCGTCTACATCCACCCGGACTTCAAGGGCCGCGGCGTCGGACGCGCCTTGCTGACGCGTGTCCTGGCCGACTGCGAGGCGCTGGGCCTTCGCCAGGTGATCGCGGTGATCGGCGGCTCGGACAATCATGGCTCGATCAACCTGCACCGCGCGCTCGGTTTCGAGATGCAGGGTGTGATGTCGGGCGTCGGCCACAAGTTCGGCCAGTGGCGGGACATCGTGATGATGCAGCGGTCGCTGAATGGCGGAGCCGGCACGGCGCCGGACGGGCCAGGTCTGGCGCTGTCGGGCGTGTAGGCCTTGCGTGGCATGGCGTTCGTGCGGCTGAAGGTGGGGTAGCTACCGCCCCAGCACCCGCGCCAGCGCGGCGGAGTCGTAGGGTTTGTCGAGGGCCTGGGCGCCAGCGACGCCCTCGACGGCCTCGCGGTCGCTGTAGCCGCTGGCCAGCACGATACGCAGGTCCGCTCGCAGTTCGCGAGCCCGACGCGCCAGCTCGTCGCCGCGCAGCCCCGGCAGGCCGATGTCGGTGAACAGCACATCGATCCGCGCGCCGGACTCCAGCAGGGCCAGGGCGGCCGGACCGTCGCCCGCTTCCAGCACCGCGAAGCCCAGCTCGGCCAGCATCTCCACCGCCGCGGCGCGCACCAGGGCGTCATCCTCGACCAGCAGCACCGTCTCACGGCCCGCCAGCAGGCTTGACGCCACCTTCCGCGCCAGGTCGGCCTTGGTGTAGGGCTTGGACAGCAGCGACACGCCCTCGTGGAGGCGGCCGTGGTGGACGATGGCGTTTTCGGTGTAGCCGGAGGTGTAAAGGACCACCATGGAGGGGCGCAGCTCTAGCGCCCGCTTGACGAAGACCGGCGTCTTCATGCCGCCCGGCATGATCACGTCGGTGAACAGCAGATCGACCGGCTCGCCGTCCTCGAGGATCTTCAGCGCCGCTTCCGGTCCGTCGGCCTGGCGGCAGTGGTAGCCCAGGTCGGCCAGCATGGCGCAGGCCGCCTCGCGCACCGCCTCCTCGTCCTCGACCACCAGGATGGTCTGGCCGCGTCCGCCGGCGAGAACCTCCGTCTGGGCGGGACCCGGCTCGGCCTTGCGCGTCCGCGGCAGGTAGATCTTCACCGTCGTGCCCTGGCCGGGCTCGCTGTAGATCTGGATGTGGCCCTTCGACTGCTTCACGAAGCCGTAGACCATCGACAGGCCCAGGCCCGTGCCCTTGCCCTCGGCCTTGGTGGTGAAGAAGGGCTCGAACACGCGGGCCACGGTCTCGCGCGACATGCCCTGCCCCGTGTCCGACACCGCCAGCAGAACATACTGGCCCGGTGTGATGTCGGCGTCCCGGGCGGCATAGCGGTCATCCAGCGCGGCGTTGGCCAGTTCGACCGTCAAACGGCCGCCCTCGGGCATGGCGTCACGGGCGTTGATGGCCAGGTTGAGCAGCGCGCTCTCGATCTGGGCCGGGTCGGCGATGGTGTTCCAAAGCCCTCCGGCGATGACGGTCTCGACCTCGACCCCCTCCCCCAGCGTCCGGCGCAGCAGCTCGGCCATGTTGCTGACCAGGCGCCCCGGATTGACCACCACCGGCTCCAGCGGCTGGCGGCGGGCGAAGGCGAGCAGCTGCCGCGTCAGGTCCGCCGCCCGGTCGGCAGCGTGGATGGCGTTCTGCAGCCGCGCCTTCGTGCGCGCATCCTTGATGCCTCGCTCGATCATCTCGAGGTTGGCGCGGATCACCTGCAGCAGGTTGTTGAAGTCGTGGGCGACCCCGCCGGTCAGCTGGCCGACGGCCTCCATGCGCTGGGACCGTCGGGCCTGCTCCTCGGCCCGTTCGCGTTCGGTGATGTCGCGGGACGAGCCGACGATGCGCACCGGCCGCCCCGCGGCGTCGAACACGGGCGCCAGGGTGGATTCCCAGGTGATCAACCCGACGCCCGGGACATCGGTCGTATCGCGCACGGTGATCGCCTTGCCGGCGTCGACCGCCTGATCGTAGAGCGCCTTGAACCGGGCGCCCATGACCGGGAAGGCTTCCATGATGTCGCGGCCCCGGTAGGGACTCATGTCCCCGCCCAGCAGCCGCGCCAGCGCCGGGTTGAAGTCGCCGATCAGGTAGCGGCGATCTGGCGTGACGTCGAAGGTGTAGAGATAGTCCGGCACGTTCTCGAAGACCGCCCGAACCAGCTTGCCGGCGTCGCGCCGGGCTTCCTCGGCGGCGTCACGGCGGACGAGCGCCTCGCGAAGGTGGCGATTCGAACGGCCCATGACCAGAACGGTGAACGCCAGGATCAGCAGACCGGCCCCGCCAAGCCCGAGCGACAGGTAGAAGCTGCGACGCTCGTTGTGATCGGCCGTCGCCTGTCTCGAGGCCAGCAGCCGGCGCTCTTCAGCGATGATTTCCGACACCAGCGTCCGGACCCGGTCCATCTGCGCCTTGCCGGCGCCGGTCGCGATGTTCCGCTGGACGCCCAGGTCGTCGCCGCGCCGCGCGCGCTCCAGATTGCCATCGAGGATGGCCATCCGACGGGAGGCCGCGGCCTGGAGCTGGCCAACCCGTTCGATCTGGCCGGGATTGTCGGCGACCAGCTGGCGGAGGCGCGAGATCTGGGCCGGAATCCGCTGGTTGGCCGAGCGCCAGGGGTCGAGATACTCATCACGACCGGTGATGATGAAGCCGCGCTGTCCGGTCTCGGCGTCCTGCAGGCTGGAAAACAGGCTCTGGGCCGTATCCAGCACCTCGTGGGTGTGGGCCAGGTCCTGCTGGCCGCGCCGCAGGTCCACGAGGTGGTTGAACGCCGTGTAGGCGGTCAGCCCGGCCACGGCGAGAATCAGCAGGATGGGGACGAGAAAGAAACGCTTCGAGCCCGACACACCAAACCCCCGCCCGTCCGACCCCGCGAACGGGCAGACCCTACCCGGAACGGGCCACCCTGCGCAAATGGCCATGCCGTGCGGCGGCCGGGGCGGCCGGACGATTTCGAGGGCGTGGAGAACTGGCTGGGGAACTAGGACTCGAACCTAGAATGACGGTACCAAAAACCGCAGTGTTACCATTACACCATTCCCCAGCAGGAACGGCGGAGCCCGGACGAACCGGGTCGCGAGAGGCGGGTGAGATAGCGCAGGCGACGGCAGTATGCAACGCCGGTGTGAAAGCCATTTTCAGGGCCCCGATATGGTTGCTTGCGGCCCCGGCGAGTCGTCTCTATAAGCCCCCTCCTCTAGTCGGAGTGTAGCTCAGCCTGGTAGAGCACCGTCTTCGGGAGGCGGGGGTCGGAGGTTCGAATCCTCTCACTCCGACCAATTCTTCTGGTCCCCGACCAGATCCTTCGGAGCGCGTGCGGAACACGCGCTCCCGAGGGACCTCCCCCGGCCCCGGCCGGGCAAAAAGCCCAATACCGACAAAGAAACAACGGCCAGTGTTGCCGCGTGTTCATTTGACCGCAACGCGCCACCCTGTAGCGTGAGCGCGACTTTCAACTCGGGTGCCCGATGAAGCAGTTCTTCCTCACCATGGCCGGCGTGTTCGCCGGGCTGCTGGTGTTCTTCGTGGTCGTACCGTTCATCCTGATCATGTCGATCGTGGCGAGCGCGCAGCCGAGGGACACGACGCCATCGGTCGCGGTCCTCCAGCTCGATCTGCGGGACGGATTGACCGATCAGGATCCGCAAAACCCGTTCGCCATGTTCGGCGGATCGGGCATGTCGGTGATCTCGGTGATCGAGACGCTCAAACACGCGCAGACCGATGACAAGGTGAAGGGCGTGTTCGTGCGGCTTCCCGAGGGCGGCATGGCCCCGGCCGCGGCGGACGAGCTGCGCCAGGCCTTCCTGCGCTTCCGCCAGGCCGGCAAGCCCATCTGGGCCCACAGCCAGGGCCTCTACCCGTCCGGCGTGGTCTCCTCGACCTATATGCTGGGCGCGGCGACCGACCAGCTGTGGATGCAGCCCGACAGCGCCTTCCAGGCCACCGGCTTCGCGGTCGAGAACATGTTCTTCAAGCGCCTGTTCGAGAAGTACGGCGTGAAGGCCGAATTCGAGCAGCGTCGCGAGTACAAGAACGCGGTCAATCCGTACCTGTTCGACAACTACACCGCCGCCCACAAGGAGGCGGAGATGTCGTGGATGACGTCGATCTACCGGACGGCCGTCCTGACCGCCGCCATCGACCGCAAGAAGGAGCCGATCGCCTTCGCCCGGGTCTTCGAGGCGGGGCCCTATTCGGCCGAGGAGGCCAGGGCCAAGGGCCTGATCGACGGCGTCGCCCAGGTGCGCGAGACCTCCGACGCGCTGCTGGCCAAGGCCGGCAAGAAGGCCAGGCTGATTGACTTCGACGACTACATGTCGACCGTGCGTCGCCAGGCGAAGACCGCCTCGGCGATCGGCGGCAAGCCCGCCATCGCCGTGATCGGCGCCGAAGGCCCGATCATGACCGGGACCAGCGGCGGCGGAAACCTGTTCGGCGGCGAGGACACCGTCTGGTCCGACGACGTGGCCGACTCTTTCTACAAGGCCATCGAGGACAAGGATGTGAAGGCGATCGTCTTCCGCGTCTCCTCGCCCGGCGGTTCGGACACCGCGTCGGAGCAGATTCTCAGCGCCGTGCGGGCCGCCAGGAAGGCCGGCAAACCGGTCGTGGTCAGCATGGGCACCTACGCGGCCTCCGGCGGCTACTGGATCTCCTCGGACGCCAGCGCCATCGTCGCCCAGCCGACGACCCTGACCGGCTCCATCGGCGTCTACGGCGGCAAGTTCGTGCTCGGCGACGCCCTGGGCCGCTTTGGCGTCGACGTGCGGCAGTCCGGGGTCGGCGGCGACTACGCCAGCGCCTTCGGCACCGGCGAGACGTTCACGCCCGCCCAGCGGGCGGCGTTCGGCGGCTGGATGGACCGGATCTACGAGGGCTTCGTGAAGCGGGTCTCGGAGGGTCGCAAGATCCCCGTCGACCGGGTCCGCGAGATCGCCAAGGGCCGCGTCTGGACCGGCGTGCAGGCAAGGCAGCTCAAGCTGGTCGACCAGATCGGCGGCTACTACGACGCCATCGAGCGGGCCAAGGCCCTCGCCAACCTGAAGGGCGAAGTGCGCATCAAGCATATCGGCGGCGCGGGCTCGCCCTTCGAGGCCTTCGAGAAGCTGTTCGGCGTCAGCTCGACCTCGCTGCGCACCCTGGCCGCCGCCGGCTGGGTGATGGGCGATCCGCGCGCCGAGGCGATCCTGGACGAGATGGCCACCGCCCGGCTGCGCGAGCGGGGCGCGACAGTGCTGGCGCCGACGCCGATCCGGTAGCGGACGCCGGCGACGAGGACGAAGGCCCCGGCGGGCGACCGCCGGGGCCTTTTCCGTTCAGCCGGCTGTATTGATGGTCCGCCCGAACTGGCTGGACCTGAACTTGACGAGCCGTTCGCGAAAGTTGAGCTCGATCGAGTCGAAGTGGCGCATCACATCGACCCCGATCAGCAGCGCCGGCCGGTCGTCGAGGTCCCAGATGCGGAAGGTGTGAAGATCGGCGAAGACGCAGGCCATGTTGCCCAGGCGCACGCCGCCGAGCCGCAATGGCGGCACCGTGGCGACTTCCCCCGCCGCCAGCTGGCCCGTGGCGCTGACCAGTTCCACCTGGGCAAACCTCTCGTTCAGGGCGCCGCGCCCCAGCAGCGCGTCCCGCAGCGCCGGATTGCCGACGGTGTTTTCCGCGCCTGAATCCAGAAAGGCGGTCAGTTTTACGCCGCCGATCTCGGCGTCGACAATGGTCAGCTGGCCAAAGCGATGACGGGCCTGGACGACGATGGCGTCCGTCGCGTCGCGGCCGATCTGGGGCACGGCGGCAAAGTTCCGCGGGTCATCCCCGGCCGCGAGCGTGAACGTCTGGCCCCTGAAGTCGAGGATCGCCCGCCGGTTGGCCATGACATCGACGCCCAACAGGCCGTCGGCGCCGAGAAAGCGCCTGTCCAGCACGGGCATCGATACGCGACGCGAGACCAGGCCTCCGATGCCAAGGGACTGAACCCTCACCGTCGGCGACGGCAGCACGCCGGCGATGCCGTGCACCATGGCCCGGCCGCTGGGTTCCAGGTCCAGGGCCGTCGCCACTTCGGTCGACAGCACCGACCGGTTGGCCCCGGTGTCGACCACGAAGCGGTAGGGCCCCGAGCCGTTGACCATCACGGCGAGGGTCATCCGGCTGACCGCATCGAAACTGGTGCGAACCGCCGCGTCGCCTTCCGCAGCCGTCATCGCGCCGGGCGGCAGGGCCCGGGTCAGGTTGACCTGGACGACATCGCGCTCGCGCACCGCAGCGCTGGCGCAGCCGACCAGCGGCAGGGCGGCCAGGCCGCCGATCATCGAGCGCCTGGTGGCGAGGTCGTGCATCCGGCGTCCCCCTGGCCGGGAGTCTGACGCCCCCGATCCCGTGGCGCGAAGGTTAAGCCCGCCAACCTTGTTCTGCCAAGGCCGCGATGGAAGGGGCCCGGCCGAGGACAACGAAAAAGGGCGGCGGAGCTTTCGCTCCGCCGCCCAATTCTCTCAAGCGTCGCCTGGATTAGAAGCGCAGCTTGATCTGGCCGAAGGCGCGGCGGCCGATGACGTCATAGCTCGACGGATCGGTGCCGGACTGCACGTTCGGGCCGTACAGGCGGGGTTGCTGATCAGCGACGTTGTTGATGCCGAGCTTGAGCTCGATGTTGTCCGTCACGCCCCAGGTCACGTCGATATCCGTGTACCAGGTCGCCGGCACGTTCGGCACAACACCCGGGATCAGCAGCGAGGTTTCACCCGGGAACTGGGCGAACTGACGGTTGATCATGGCGTCGATGTAGCGGACGCGGGCGCCGATGGCGAGATCGCCGAACGGCAGGTCGCTCATGCTCCAGCGGGTGTTCAACACGCCCTTCCATTCCGGGAAGCTCGTGCCGAGACCGGCGCCGAAGTAGGAGATGGTGCCCGTGTAGTCGACTTCCGGCAGGAAGGACTTGTCCGCCTGCGAGTACTCGATCACGTGGGTCAGGATCAGGTTGGCCTGAACCGTGCCCATCCAGGACGGGAGGCCCATCCATTCCCAATCGAAGCCGTAGTCGACCTGGAAGTCGATGCCCGAGGTGTTGATCGAGCCGCCGTTCTCACCCGGGAAGCGCTGGTTCGCGTCCGGACCGTCGATCCGCGAGCCGCCGCCGAGGTTGCCGCCAACGCGCTTGATGGCCGCGCAGCTGGAGTAGGTCGGGCTGTAGTTCGGGTTGGTGCCGTAGTAGTTGTAGCAGTCAGCCAGAAGGCTGTTGGTATCGATCGACAGGATCGGGTCGTTGACTTCGATCTGGTAATAATCGACCGAAGCCCGCAGACGGCCGAGCCATTGGTTGTCGAACGGCGAGCTGAGCACCAGACCGATGGTCTTGGTGTTGGCCTTTTCCGGCGCCAGGTTGGTGTTACCCGACAGAGCGATGTTCAGCTGACCGGCCGGCGCAGTGGTCGCGCCCGTCACCGGAACACCTTGCGCGATGCAGAGGTTGCGGAAGGTATTGGCGCCCGTGCCTGCGTTGTTCTGCCAAGCTTGGGACTGGGTGACGCAGGGGTCGAAGATCTGCGGCGCGCTGGCGTTGGAGGCGAACAGTTCACCGAAGTTCGGCTCACGGACAGCTTGCTGCCAGGAAGCGCGGACGCGGGCGAAATCGACCGGAGCCCAGGTCACTTCGGCCTTGTAGGCCGCCGAACCGCGCGAGTCGCGGCCGACTTGCTTCAGCTTGTCTTCAAACTCCGACCAGCTGTAGCGGGCGCCGAGCGACAGTTCCAGGGTCTGGGCCCAGGGCAGGTCCTTGGCCAGCGGGATCAGCGCTTCACCGAAGATGTCGTAGAAGGCGTTGGTGCCGGCGTCGGGGTCACCGACGTTGAAGCCCGAGAACGGACCGGGGCTGGACAGGTAGCGCGAGCTGTATTCGAAGCCGCGGTACTCGCCGCCGAAGACGACCTGAAGGTCGCCGGCCGGCAGTTCCATCACCGTGCCGCTGACGAACGCCTGGGCGATCGACTGCTCAAGCACGGTCTTCTGCGAAACCGGCGATTCCAGATAGGCGCGGCAGGTCGCCGAGGTCGGACGGTCACCAAAGAAGTTGTTGGTGGCGCAGGCGGTGTTGCCGCCCGGCGTCTGGTTCGGAGCGGCGAGCACGTCCTGCAGGCGCTGGGTGTCGATGTTGCCGAACTGGGTCAGGTCGATTTCGGTCCGGCCCTGCGACACGTAGCCTTCGAAGGCGAAGTTGTCGCCGAGCGGCACCTTGATGCCGCCCATGTATTGCACGACGGTGTTCTGGTACTGCGACAGACGCGGACCAAAGCCCAGCGGACGGAAGCCGAAGCGGAACGGCTCGGTCGCGCCCGAACCCACGATCAGGGGGTCATCACCGGTACGCTGCGAGAGCAGGTAGGCAAGATCCGGGTTGATGAACGGGTTGGTCACCGGCACGAGCAGATTGGTGCCGACGTTGTTGCTCACGCCAGGCGTCACCAGCGGCGTCTTCACCCAGAAGGTGTTGGTGCCGAGCATCGAACCGATCGCGACAGTCGGCAGCGGGGTCGGGGCCAGCGCCTGGGCGGCGGTGTACTCGGTCCAGCCGACGTTGGCGAAGAACTCGACGCCGTTTTCCAGCTCGTAGTTGATCTTCGACATGAACGAGTAACGGTCCAGCGGGAGCGTCAGCAGGTTAATCGAGTCGAAGTTGTAGCTGTAGAAGTTCGGGTAGAAGCGCTGGTTCACCGACACGTCGATCGGATACTTGTAGTTCTCGACGTTCAGCGTCGCGGCGCTGGCCGACGTACCCGCATAGAACATCGTACCGTCGAGGTTCCAGCCGAGCGTGCCCGAGGAGGCGCCGACGTTACCGGGGGCGATGCCGTAGGTTCCGAACAGCGTCTGGACGGCCGCCAGCGGAACAGGGTTGCTCGAATCCCAGCGCAGCGCGCCTTCCGGCGGCGTCGGCGTCGTGGAGGTGGCGAAGGCCGCGAAATCGCGCGAACCCTTGACGACGGGCTGGCGGTAGGAGCGGTCGAAGGCGATGACCGCGTTGCCCTTGCCGTCGGAGAAGTTGCCGCCGAGGACCAGGGAGATCTGGTATTCCTGCGCGTCCTGGAACTCGAGCGAGTCCTGGTAGCTGGCGCGGAAGTCGATGCCCTCGAAGTTGTCCTTCAGCTTCATGTTCACGACGCCGGCGATGGCGTCAGCGCCGTAGGTCGCGCCGGCGCCGCCGGTGATCACTTCGATGTTGGCGATCAGGGCCTGCGGGATCGTGTTCACGTCGACCGTCAGGGTGTTCGACGACACCATCGGGCGACGGCCGTCGACCAGGACCAGGTTGCGGTTGGCGCCCAGACCACGAAGGTCGATGTTGGCGCGGCCGGCGTTGCCCGGGTTGTTCGAGGTCGTCGTGCCCGCCGGGTTAATCTGCGGCAGGGTGTTGAGGTAGGTTTCGAGCGTGATGTCGGCGTTGGCGACGATCTGCTCGCCGGTCACGGTCGTGATCGGGCTGTTGGCGACATAGTCCTGACGGGCGATGCGCGAGCCGGTGACGACGACGGCTTCAACTTCCGTGCCGTCCTGCGCGAGCGCGGGACTGGCGGTGGCGATAGCGGCGACAGCCGCACCGCAAATGATGGTGGACGCCAACAGGCGGCCGCGCGTGGTTTGGAGCCTCAAGATATTTCCCTCCGGATCAGCGCCGCCCGGGTCTCGGACGCGCCCCCTCAAGTCTGGACGAATTGCTTCGAGCGTATGGAATGCTCGGCTGAGACGATCCTTGCCCGCCCCCGGAACACCGGTCAACGATCATTGCGGATGCGTAATGAGAACGACGCGAGATTGTCGCACTTTGGCAACAGCGTGTTCAACCGAGGGCAATTGCGGCGCTCAACGGCCCCGCGAAGCGCCGGAAAGAGGCACGTCGCGCCGGGGATTCGCCCACAGAGGGAAGAACGCCGCCGCCACGCGCCTTATTTCACGCAGAGCCAGCGTGTGCGGTGGTGATCGATAAGGTTATCGACCCAGCCCGTGATCCTCGGACTGACCAGATTCTTGTTGATGTAGAAGTAGACAGGCGCGATCGGGGCATCCTCAAGCATCAGGTGCTCGGCGTCGGCCATGTACTCGGCCCGCTTGATCGGGTCGGGCTCGCGGTCTGCCTTGGCCATCAGGGCGTCGAACTCGGGACTGTTGTAGTCGCCGTAGTTCTGGGGGCCGTACCAGGACCGCTGCAGATCCAGGAAGCTGGTGGCGTCATTGTAGTCGGCGACCCAGGCGGCGTCCGCGACCTGGAAGGCGCGGGCCCGATAGTCGGCGTAGGCGATCTGGGTTTCCTGCTGCGCCAGCGAGACCTGCACCCCGATCATCTTCCAGTCCGCCTGCACGGCCGGCATGTAGAGCATCGGATCGGGCGAGTTGCGGTGCTTGATCTCGACCTTGAGCGGCTTGCCCGGGCCATAGCCGGCCGCGGCCAGCAGCTTCCGCGCCTCGGCCTGACGGCGCTCCAGCGGCCAGTCGAACCAGTAGGGCGGCTTGACCGGGCGATAGTTGGCGACTCCCGGAGGCACCAGGGTCAGGGCCGGGGTCTGACCGCCGCGGAACAGCTTGTAGGCAATGAAGTCGCGGTCGATCGACATGGCCAGCGCCTGGCGCACCCGGCGGTCGCGGAACGGCGGGTAGCCGGTCTTGGGGCCGTTGTTGAAGGCGATGTAGGTGGTGCCCAGGTAGGTGTTGGTCCGCACATAGCCGGGCATCTTGTCGCGCAGGAAGGCGATGCGATTCGACTGCATGTCGGTGTTGAGGTCCAGTTCGCCGCTGGCGACCCGGCGCTCGGCGGAGATGGCGTCCGTGGTCGGGTAGTAGCGGACCTCGTCGATGCAGAGCTTGTCGGCCTCCCAGAAGCGCGGGTTGCGCGTGACCTTGACGTAGTCGCCCAGCTTCCAGTCGACGAGGATGTAGGGCCCGTTGCTGACCATCTTGCCGGGGCGGACCCACGCCTCCCCTTCCCGCTCCACCACGTGGCGGGGCACCGGGTAGAGGACGTGGTGCTTGGACAGTTCGGCCAGATAGGCGGCCGGGTGATTGAGCACGATCTCCAGCGTGCGGGGGTCGACCGCGCGCACCCCGAGCGACTCGAGCGGCGCCTTGCCTTCATTGATCGCCTGCCCGCCCCTGATCAGATAGAGCAGCGAGGCGTACTCGGAGGCCGTCTTCGGATCGAGGACCCGCCGCAGCGAGAAGACGAAGTCGTCGGCCGTGACCGGCACGCCGTCCGACCAGTATGATTCGCGCAGGTGGAAGGTCCAGGTCAGGCCGTCGGCGCTGATGTCCCAGCGCTCCGCGACGCCCGGCATCGTCGAGCCGTCGGCGGCAGACTGGGTCAGCCCCATGAACATGTCGCTCTGGATGCGGTCTTCCCAGGTGCCGGTCGAGGTATGGGGATCCAGCGTCGCCGGTTCGGTGCCGTTGCCGATCAGCAGGCACACCTTGCCTTCGGGACAGGGCGCCCTGGACGGCCCCGACTGACCGCAGCCGGCGAGCACAAGAATGGCGAGCCCCGAAAGGAAGACGTTGCGCATGAGGCGGGGCCCCTTTTGAATGGCGGTCTGACGGTTCAAGGAGTCGCCCATGTCAACGCTCGCACGTGATCTGAAGTCGCCCGCCCTGCTGGCGGCCGTCGCCGTGACGGTGCTGGCCACCGCCGCCGGAGCCATGGCCGCCGATTCGCCCAAGGCCCGGGCGTCCGCGCTGCAGGCGCTCGTTGATTGTCGAACCATCGGCGACCCGACCCAGCGGCTGGGCTGCTATGACGCGGCGGCGGGGCGGCTCGAGGCGGCCGAGGCGGCCGGCGACGTGGTCGTGGTCGACCGGGCCCAGGTGCAGGAAGCCCAACGCGCGGCCTTCGGCTTCAACTTCAGGATGCCCAGCTTCCTGACCGGCGGCGATGCGGCCAAGGGCGCGCAGGGAGAAGCCCGCGCGTCGGAGGCCCTCGACTCGCTGGAGTCGACGGTGGCCTCGGCCCGCAAGCTCAACGGCCGCTGGATCATCCGGCTGCCCGACGGCGCGGTCTGGGTTCAGACCGACGACACGGCCGTGGTCCGCGAGCCCAAGCCCGGTTCGAAGGTCAGCATCAAGCGGGGCGCCATGGGCGGCTACTTCCTGAGCCTTGACGGCCAGCGTTCGATGCGGGCCAAGCGCGACAACTGACCGAAGCGCGGTCATGACTCACCGGTCCTTCGGGTCGAGCGCGTCCCGCAGGCCATCGCCGATGAAATTGAACGCCATCAGCGTGATGATCATCGTCAGCGACGGGAAGATCAGCAGCCAGGGCGCGATCTCCATGTCCTGCGCGCCGCCGGCGATCAGGGTGCCCAGCGACGCCATCGGCGGCTGGACGCCCAGGCCGAGGAACGACAGGAAGCTCTCGGCGATGATGATCGCCGGGATGGTCAGGGTCACATAGACCACCACCGGGCCCAGCAGGTTGGGCACGATGTGCTTGAGAATGATCTGGCTGCCCGACAGGCCGGCGGCGCGGGCGGCCTCGACAAATTCCTTCTGCTTCAGCGACAGGGTCTGGCCGCGCACGATCCGCGACATGGTCAGCCACTCGACCGCGCCGATGGCGAGGAAGATCAGGAAAATGTTCCGGCCGAAGGTGACCATCAGCAGGATCACGAAGAAGATGAACGGCAGCGAGTAGAGGGTGTCGACGATGCGCATCATCACCTCGTCCACCCGACCGCCGACGTAGCCGGCGACCGCGCCCCACAGGACGCCGATCAGCAGCGAGACGCTGGTGGCCACCACGCCGATGGCCAGCGAAACGCCCAGCCCGGCCACCAGCCGCGCCAGCAGGTCGCGACCCAGGGAATCGGCGCCCAGCAGATGGCCGCCGACGCCGGGGGCGGCCCAGACGTCCGGCTTGGTCACGGTATCGTAGTGGAACGGCACGACGAACGGACCGATCACGGCGGCCAGCACCATGAAAGCCAGCACGATCATGCCGGCCACGGCCGCCTTGTTGGACAGCAGCCGGCGGCGGGCGTCGTCCCAGAGGGACCGGCCCTTGACGGCCTGCTGCAGCAGTTCGGCGCGCTGCGGCGAGCCCGGGATCATCTCGGCGATGCTCACGACAGCCTCACGCGGGGATCGAGCGCCGCATAGATCATGTCGGCGATCAGGTTCAGAACAAGGATCAGCAGGGCGTAGACGATGACCATGCCCATGACGACGGTGTAGTCGCGCTGCAGGGCGCTGATGACGAAGAACTTGCCCAGGCCCGGCAGGTTGAAGATCTTCTCCACCACCAGCGAGCCGGTGAGCAGGCCGGCGGCGGCCGGACCCAGATAGCTGACCAGCGGCAGGATGGCGGCGCGCAGCGCGTGCTTGCGGACGATCAGACTTTCGGGGAGCCCCCTGGACCGGGCGGTGCGAATGTAGTTGGAGCGCAGCACCTCGATCATGCCGGCCCGGGTGAGGCGCGAGATGATGGCGATCTGCGGCAGGGCCAGGACGGTGATCGGCAGGATCAGGTTGGCGAGCGCCCCGCCGTTCCAGCCGGCCGTCGGCAGCCAGCCGAGCTTGGAGGCGAACACCATCACCAGCAGCGGCGCGGTGACGAAGGTCGGGATACAGACCCCGAGAATGGCGACGCCCATGGTGAAGTAGTCGGCGACCTTGTTCTGTCGCAGGGCGGCGATGACGCCCAGACTCATGCCGACCATGGCCGCCAGCAGGATCGACACCCCGCCGAGGATCAGGCTGACCTTGTAGTTCTCGTTCAGAATGTTGAGGACGGTCTTGTCGCGGTACTTCAGCGAGGGACCGAAATCGCCTCTCACCACGCCGCCGAGGTAATCGAAGTATTGTTCGTGCAGGGGCTTGTCCATGCCGAACCTGGCCATGACGACCGCCTCGATCTGAGGACTCAGCTGACGTTCATTGACGAACGGGCTCCCCGGCGCGGCGCGCATCATGAAGAAGGCGACGGTGATCACCAGGAACAGGGTCGGGATCGCCACCAGCAGTCGGCGGAACAGGAAACGCAGCATGGGCGGCTCACTTGCGCGGACGGGCCGCAAAGTCGGTTGCGAACCTTTCATCGGGTCCCGATGATGTCAACGAACCCCAAGCTGGATGAACCTGCGATGACCGACTTCCGACGCGTGACCGACGACTTTTCGGTCAGCCCCCAGATCGACCTCGCCGATGTGGCCGCCGCCGCCGCGCAGGGCTTCACCCTGGTGATCAACAATCGGCCCGATGGGGAGCAGCCGGGGCAGCCCGCTTCCGCCGAGGTCGAGGCCGCCGCGAAGGCCGCCGGGCTGGCCTACGTCCATATCCCGGTGGTCGGCTCGCCCACCCCCGATCAGGTCGAGGCCAACCGCGTGGCCATCGCCGGCGCCGACGGCCCGGTCCTGGCCTTCTGCCGCTCGGGCACCCGCTCGATCGTCACCTGGTCCATCGGCCAGGCGATGAGCGGCGAACGCGGGCGGGGCGAACTGACGGCGCTGGGCCGCGAGGCGGGGTATGACCTGTCGGGCGTGCTGGGAGGTTAGGTCACCCTTGGCAGCCACATGCCCATGGCCGCGCCGAGGATGCCGAGCGCCATCACCAGCGTGAGCACGCCGACGACAGCCGCCGTCGCCACCCTGGCCGCCGGGCCGGCGCGCTGGGCGCGGAAGTAGAGTTCGAGCACCGCCAGCGGGACCAGGTAGCAGCCGTAGGCGAGGAAGCGGACATACGGCCCGTCGAAGTCTTCGCCAATGCCGACCGGACCCCGGTTGGCGAGGAGCCAGGCCATCAACCCGACGCGAAAGAACCACACGCCGCTGACCAGCACGAAGGTGCGCAAGGCCCAGCGGCGATGCTCGTCGAACCGTTTGGCCAGGGCCAGCCGCCAGGCCATCACCGCGCAGACGACGATCAGGACGCCGTTCAGGCTGATGCCGACCTGCATCGCGACCTCGCCGGCCAGGTCCCGCGTCCAGGCCAGGTACAGCCCGCCCAGGCTCGCGAGCATGGCCGCGACCATGTAGGTCCGGCCGTTCCAGCGATGGAACATCGGCCAACGCCGGCGAACGGCGGGGATCAGCTGCAGCGGCCCGCCGACGGTGATGACCGCCGCCAGCAGCAGGTGCAGGGCGAGCGTGGCGTTGCCGACCATGTCCCCGGTCCGCCATCCGCCGACCAGCACATCGTTCCAGCGCGCGTAGTCGCCGGCCAGCCCCGACCGCCCGTAGAAAAGCACGATATAAAGGACGAACGCCGCCTGGCCGACCATGGCGACCGAAAACCAGAACACCCCCGACGCCCTCAGCGCTCGTTCGGCGAGCCGGCGCGGCAGGTCTTGCTCGGGCAGGGCGGTGTCGGTCATCGTGGTCCTATCGGCAGATCGGGGAATCCGCGAGACTGGCGGCGGCCACCCTCATGCAAGTCGCCCGACGATAGCGAGGGCGCCTCCGCCCGGCCCATGACGCTGGCGATCAAAAACTTGGCTTTCGACGCCAGGAGACAGGATTCATGACGGCGCCCACGGTCTCGGCCGGCTATGCGGGGAACCTGATGCGCTTCGCGCTCTCGCGCGGAGCCGATCCGATGGCGCTGGCCGAGCGGTCAGGGATCGCGCCGGATGATCTGAGCGATCCTGACGCCCGGGTCCCCTATGCCGGCTACGTCGCGCTGATGCGGGCGGCCAAGGACCTCACCGGCGACGCGGCGCTGGCGCTCCACCTTGGCCAGGCCGGCGACCTGCGCGAGGTCTCGGTCGTCGGGTTGATCTGTTACGCCGCCCCGACGATGGCGGCCGGGCTGAGCGAGCTCAACCGCTTCGGACGGCTGGTCGCCGAGGTGGACATCCCGGGCCGCGGCGGCCGCTTTCAGATCGAGCCGCGCGACAATGGTCTGTGGATGGTCGACACACGACTGGACCCTGACAGCTTCCCCGAGCTGACCGAGGAAACCTGGTCCCGCTTCGTGGCGGAGACCACGCGGCACTTTCCGGGAGCGACCTTCGCGCGGGCGGTCCACGTCACCCATCCCGCGCCGGTCTATGCCGAGGCGTACGAGCGGATCATGCGGGTTCCCGTCACCTTCGGCAGCGACGTCAACGCCGTATTGATCGACCCGTCATGGCTCGACCTCGAACTGCACGCGCCCAACAGCTACGTTTTCGGCGTGCTCAGCAGCCATGCCCAGGCGCTGCTCGACAGCCTGGAAGACGATGACGCCATCGGCCGCCGGATCGAGCGCCTGCTGATTCCGCTGCTGCACACGGGCGACCTGGGCATGGACCGCGCCGCCGCCGCGCTCGGCATGAGCCGTCAGACCCTCTATCGCCGCCTGAAGGCCGCGGGCCTCGGCTACGAGGCGCTGGTCGACGACCTGCGCCGGCGCATGGCGCTGCACTATCTCGACGGAAAGAAGGTGTCGGTCAGCGAGACCGCCTATCTCGTCGGTTTTTCCGACCCGGCTTCATTCTCACGCGCCTTCAAGCGCTGGACGGGCGCAAGTCCGCGCGGGCGACGCGACTGGGCCCCATCGCCGGCAGACCGGGCGGGCTCCTGAACCCGCCTCAGGCTCCGCCCAGGGTCGTCTGGGCCTGCACGCGCGCGGCGCCCATGGCGACCGGCTCGGGCTCGCAGCTGGCCAGGACCAGTTGCGCGGTCATGAGACAGAGGAAGGCGAAGGCGAGCCTCTGGAACCGTTTTGAGACAAAGATCGCGACGTCTTCGGCCATTCTGAGCCCCTCGAACCTGTTTGAAGGTCTGGAGCGCAAGAAGGGCGCCGGGCCGCGGTCCGCCGCCGACGAAACGCGCCTCAAGGGCAAGCCGTTTGTCCGCGATCCAAATCGGGCTAGTTAACAACGGTATTCGGCCGCGGGGGGCGGCACAGGGACGATTGATGGCCGGCGCGTTCTGGACGTCCGATTTCTACTTCGAAGGCGGCCGCGTGAAGGTCCGCAAGACCGGCGCCGACCTGGCGTTCGACCGCGCCCTCGTCGAGGAAGCCCTGCTGTGGTTCGCCTACTATGTTCCGGTCCGCGCGAGGGCTGCCTGGATGCGGCTGACGCGGCCGGGCCCCCGCGTCTGGTTCACGCCGGACAAGCCCCGCCCCTGGTATCTGGTCTGGGCCGCGGCGGCATGGTCTGGCGCGCGCATCGCCGCGTCGCCGGACGTCGCCGACGCGGCCATGTACTTCGATGACTCGGCCCGAGGGCTGGCCCCGAACACCGGGCCGGCGCGCCGGTTCAACTTCCGCTGCACGGACGTCACCAAGACCCATGTCGCCAGGGTGTTCGAGGCGGCCTTCGGCTATCCGCTTGCCCTGGATCCGGCTACGGCGACCGGTCCGGTGGTCGAGAAGGGCGAGGCCAACGGCGTGCACGACGGGCGGATCGTCCAGGCGCCCTGCCCCGCCCTGCCGGGCAAGACCTATCAGCGGCTGATCGACAACAGTTCGAACGCCTCGGGACCCGACCATGTCGACGACCTGCGCACCCCCTGTGTCGGCGGCAAGCCCGTGCTGGTTTTCATCAAGCGCCGTCACAGGACTGACCGGTTCGCCAATCACAACAGCTTCGCTTCTCTGGTCACCCCCGAGTCGGTGTTCTCCGCTGACGAGGTCGCCGCCATCGGCCGCTTCTGCGAAGGCATGGGCCTGGACTGGGGCGGGCTGGACATTCTTCGCGACCGCGAGAGCGGCCGCCTCTACATCGTGGACGTGAACAAGACCGACATGGGACCGCCGATCGCCCTGCCCCTGGCCGCCAAACTGGCCGCGACGCGCTTGCTCGCGGACGCATTCCGCAATCTGATCTGCTGCGACGACGTGGGAGGCCGGGCATGATTCCGTTCGTGCGGGACATCACCTTCGACTACGGGGCCTGCGACCGGCTCACCCCGCTGATCCGCCGCGTGGTGGCCAACAATCCGGGGCCGTTCACCTTCCTGGGCACCGGCACCTACATCATCGGCGCCGGCGACTCCGTCGCCGTCATCGACCCGGGTCCGGACCTGGACGATCACCTGCAGGCGATCCTGAAGGCCACCGAAGGCGAGCGGATCACCCACATCTTCGTCACCCACAACCACCTGGACCACTCGCCGCTGGCCAGGCCGCTGCAGGCTCTGACCGGAGCTGTGACCTACGGCTGCCCGATAGAGAGCCCCCTCGGGTCTGACGGGGACATCCAGATGGAAGCCGGCGACGACCGCGGCTTCGTGGCCGATATCGGCGTCTGCGACGGCGGAACCTTCCAGGGCGAGGGCTGGACCATCGAGGCAATCGCCACGCCGGGCCATACCAGCAACCACATCTGCTATGCGCTGCACGAGGAGAACGCCCTGTTCTCCGGCGACCACATCATGGGCTGGTCGACGACGGTGATCAGCCCGCCCGACGGCGACATGGGCGACTACTTCGCCAGTCTCGACCGCATCAAGGCGCGCGGCTTTTCGACCCTGTGGCCGACGCACGGCCCGCCGATCACGCAGCCGGGCCCGTTCGTCCAGGCCTATATCGACCACCGTCGGAACCGCGAGGCGCAGATCCTGGCGGCGATCGGCCAGGGGCTGACCCGCATCAAGGCCATGGTGCCGGTGCTCTACAAGGACGTTGATCCGCGACTGCACCCGGCGGCGGCGCATTCGGTGCTGGCCCACACCCTGCATCTGGTCAGCGAGGGCCGGATCACCGCCGACGGCCCGCCGGGCCTGGACAGCGAGTACGCGCTGAAGGGCTAGAGCATTTTCCGATCCAAGTGGATCGGCGAAATGCTCTAGCCCTTGTTTTGACGCATTTTCTGGCGGCGAACCGGTGTCCACTTCGCCGGAAAATGCTCTAGCCGGACAGGCCCGACAGCAGCTCGCCGATCTGGCGGCAGTTGGCGCCCAGGTCGCGGCTTTCGGTCCGGCTGACCGAGCGGACGTCGATGCGGGCCCCGGCCCCCTCCGGCTTCACGCGAACCACCAGGTCACGCTTGAGACCGTAGAGGCGGCCTGTGGCCGTGGCTTCCAGCAGACCGGCGGCCGGATTCTCGTGAACCAGCGCCAGGCCGGCGGCCTGAACGGCGGCCCGGGCCGTGGCGTAGGCCTGTTGGGGGGACACGCCCAGCACGGCCGGTTGCGCGTGCGGGCAGGTTTCGGCGTTGACCTCGCCCACCGGCCGGCCGGCGTAGAAGCGCGAGCCGATCGGCAGCACGGGTTGAGAGTCGACATAGTTGGCGTCCGCCCCCCGCGCCGCCAGCATGGCCGGCGAGAACATCAGCGGCTCGGACCAGTCCGTGGCCACGTCCGCCAGCGGCGGCATCCGCTCGGCGTAGGACTGGAAGGTGATCAGGGCCGCCCAGGTCGCGGCGGTGATGGCCAGGGCCAGAAGCGCCTTGCCCCACAGCCTGGAGAAGCCGCCGAAGGTCGCCACCAGCAGGCCCAGCACGCTGGTCAGCGCGCCGACCAGCGCCGCGGCCGGCGCCCAGCCGAGCGTGGGCGTGACGCCGTTCTGCAGCATCGCCACCATGCCGATCTGCTGGTCCCACTGGCCCAGCTGCATGCCGGCGGCGCCGACCAGCACCATGACCGCAGGAGCCAGCGCCACCAGCAGCGCCAGGTTCAGATAGGCGTTGGCCCAGCCGGCCGGCTTCTTCTTGCCGGACGCCTTGCCTTTGCTCCTGGACTTGCCCTTCGCGCCCGGCGTCGCCGAGGCCAGCCAGAGGGGTGACTCCTCGTGGGACGCCGACGCCTCCGCGTCCGGCAGCCTGTCGCCAGGGCCATCCTTCAACGTTTGCGGAAAGGTCAGAGAGGCCGCTTCGGCTTCGGCTTCGGCGGCGGCGGCCAGGGCCACACCGACCGGCGTTGTGTCCGGCGTCCCGGGCGCCGGCGGGGGCGCGGCGCCGTCGGCGACGCCGGACGCTGACGATGCAGACGCGGCCCCGGAGACCGGCGCCGGTTCGATGGGCTCGAACTCGGCGTCGATCATGCCGTCAGCCGGCGCATGGGCCGTCGGCTCGGCGACCGGGTCGGCCGCCTCCGTGTTGGACAGGGTATCGGCTTGATGGAGCTCTTCGGCCCCGACGGCTGCCGTGCTCGTCGGGGCCTCAGATTTTCCCGAAGGGTCCTCGACCTCGACCGGCTCCGGCGCATGCAGCACCGGGCTCGGCGCCGCCCGTTCGGCGATGGTCGCGGCGGCGGCCGCGGCCATCACCGGCGTGGCCGGCAGCACATAGTCCTTCATCCGCTCACGGATCAGCTTCTTGTCGATCTTGCCGGTGGCGCCCAGCGGGATGTCATCCACGAAGGCGACGTCGTCGGGCATCCACCACTTGGCGATCTTGCCGACCAGGAACTGCAGCATCTCTTCCTTGGTCGCCGTCTCTCCGGGTTTCAGCTTGATCAACAGCAGCGGGCGTTCGTCCCACTTGGGATGCAGCACCCCGATCACGGCCGCGAGCTCGACCTTGGGGTGACCCATGGCGATGTTCTCGATGTCGATGGTGCTGATCCACTCGCCGCCGGACTTGATGACGTCCTTGGCGCGGTCGGTGATCTGCATGAAGCCTTCGGGATCGATCGTGGCGACGTCGCCCGTGTCGAAGTAGCCCTCTTCGTCGAGGATGTTGCCGCCGGCGCCCTTGAAATACTCGCGGACCACGAAGGGGCCCTTCACCAGCAGGTGGCCGAAGGTGCTGCCGTCGTGCGGCAGCTCGGCGCCGGCGTCGTCGGTCAGCTTCAGGTCGATGCCCAGCGGCGGGCGACCCTGCTTGAGCTTGTAGGCCATGCGCTCGTCGTAGGAGAGGCCGGCGACCCGGGCGTTGGGCGAGCCCAGCGTGCCCAGCGGCGAGGTCTCTGTCATGCCCCAGGCGTGCAGCACGTCGACGCCGTAGCGGTCATGGAAGCCGCGGATGATGCTCTCGGGACAGGCCGAGCCGCCGATGACGACCCGCTTGAGCGTGCTCAGCTTGCCGTTGGTGGCGTCCAGATGCTGCAGCAGCATCTGCCAGACGGTCGGGACGGCGGCCGAGAAGGTGACGCCCTCGGTCTCAAGCAGCTCATGGATCGAGGCGCCGTCCATCTTGGCGCCCGGCATGACCAGCTTGGCGCCGACGCCGGGACCGGCGAAGGCGATGCCCCAGGCGTTGGCGTGGAACATCGGCACCACCGGCAGAACCGTGTCCGTGGCCGAGATGCCCAGCACGTCCGCCTGCAGCCCGACCAGGGTGTGGAGGTAGTTGGAGCGGTGCGAGTAGAGCACGCCCTTGGGATCGCCCGTTGTGCCCGATGTGTAGCAGAGGCCGGCGGCGGTGTTCTCGTCGAAGCCGCCCCAGGCGCAATCAGCCGAGTTGCCGTCGACCAGGGTCTCGAAGGTGTGGGCGCCCTGCCACTTCATGGTCGGCACGCCCCGCATCTGGAAGGGCGGCATGTGGGTCTTGTCGGTCATGATCACGACGTGTTCGACCGACGGGCAGCTGGCCAGGATCGCCTCGAGGATCGGGACGAAGGTCAGGTCGACGAAGATGATGCGGTCTTCGGCGTGGTTGATGATCCAGGCGATCTGTTCGGGATGCAGGCGCGGATTGAGGGTGTGGCAGACCGCCCCGATCCCCATGATCGCGTACCAGGCCTCCATGTGCCGGCCGCTGTTCCAGGCCAGGGTGGCGACCCGGTCGCCGACGCGCACGCCCATGCCGATCAGCGCGTTGGACAGCCGCTTGGCGCGGTCATGGATCTGCCCGTAGGTGGTCCGGACGATCGGCCCCTCGACCGAGCGCGTGACGACCTCGCGGTCCCCGTGCCAGCGCTTGGCGTGATCCAGGATCGTATCGACCGTGAGCGCCGAGTGCTGCATCAGCCCTTGCATGGACGTGATCTCTCCCTGTTCTTTCGTTGTTGCAGCGACCCTAGCAGCCTCCCCCCGCGATGCACAACGCGGCGCGCGCCAAGCGGGAAAAGGTCGACGTCGCCATGCCCGCCGCGTGTCGACGAACCGTCGGCGCTCCGGCATAAGCCGACCCCATGACCGATGCTCGACCCGCGGTGTCCGCTCCCCCCCTGCTCATCGCCGTCGCCGGCGGATCCGGTTCGGGCAAGAGCACGCTGGCCGCCGCGCTTCAGGCCCGACTGCCGGACGGCGCGGTTCGGGTGGTGATCGAGGACGCCTACTACGGCGACTGGGGCGGACGACCGGACTTCGACGCGGCGACGTTCGATTTCGATGACATCTCGGCCAAGGACCATGACCTGCTGGCCGACCATCTGCGGGCGCTGAAGGCCGGCCAGGCGGTGGACGGACCGATCTACTGCTTCGCGACCCATCGACGGAAGCCCGAGACAGAGCGCCTCGAACCCTGCGCGGTGATCGTCGTCGAAGGCGCCCATCTGCTCTGCACGCCGGCGCTGGCCGCCATCTTCGACCTGCGGGTGTTTGTCGACACCCCGGCCGACGTGCGCTTCATTCGCCGCCTGATCCGCGACCAGCGCGAACGCGACCGGACGGCTGATTCAGTCATCCGCCAGTACCTCGCCACCGTGCGACCGGCCCATGAGCGTTTCATCGAGCCGTCGCGAAGGCTGGCCGACATCGTCATCGACGATGTGCGCGGGGCGGTCGTTCCGGACGATCCCGCCGAACTGGACCGCCTGCTGGAGCCGGTGCTCGAGGACTCGCGCCTGCTGGCGCTCCTCAAAGACCGCCAGTTCGCGTGACAGGAGTGTTGCAGCCGCCGAAAACTCGCTTATAGGCTGAGCCGGGAACAACGTTTTTCGAGGATCCATGACGGCGGCAACTGGGGCGACACGGACCGAGCGGAAGCGCAGCCTCATTCTTCTCGCCGCCAAGGACGTCTTCGCCCGGGAGGGTTACTCCCAGGCCGGGATGGAGCAGATCGCCCGCGACGCCGGCGTATCGACGGCGACGCTCTACGCACATTTCCCCAGCAAGGCGGAGCTGTTCCGCGTCGTGGTCGAGGCGACGATCGACGACCACGCGGTCGCCGTCAGGCGGTCGACGCTGGTCGAAGGCGCACCGCGCGAGCGGCTCGAAGCCTTCGCGACGGTCTATGCGGCGTTCTACTGCGACCCGACGTCTCGCGCGCTGTTCCGGATGGTCACCGCCGAGCACCGGCGGTTTCCCGGCATCGCCCTGCACTTCCGCGAACGCGGCCGGGCCGAGCTCGGCAGCGTGGCCGTGGCTCTCGTCCGCGACCTCGCCGCGCGGGGCGAACTGCGCGTCGAAAAGCCGTCTCGGGCCGCCGGCCAGCTGCAGGGCATGATCGAGCACGCCACTCTGATGCTGGGGCTGGTCGAGGGGGACGAGGTCCAGCCTTCGCGCTCTCCGGCCGAGATCGCCGCCGACGCCGTCGAGACCTTCCTGGCTCGCTACGGCGCCTAGAGCATTTTCCGATCCAAGTGGATCGGCGAAATGCTCTAGTCCCTTGTTTTGACGCATTTTCTGGCGGCGAACCGGTGTCCACTTCGCCGGAAAATGCTCTCGAGCGCTTCAGGCGGATGTGTACGCGCTTCCGCCGCCCGTCCCGCGATGTTCAATGTCCCTTGCGGTCCGTCGCCTTGCCGAAGGTGCGCTCCAGGACGGTCGTCAACTTGCCGAGTGCGCCGGCGGCGGCCTGGTCGATCGAGTCCGCCTGATCGGTGACCGACACCGGATCATGACCCGCGGGCCGCGCCTCGATCTGGCAGCGCTTGTCGGCGCCGCCGCTGCGGTCGCCGTTCTCGTCGCCGACGTGAAGCTCCACGCGGGTCAGGCGGTCCTCGAACCGCGACAGACGGTCCCTGACCGTAGCCTCCAGGCTGTCGACCATGGCCTGGCGGCCGACAAGATTGTTCGCCGTATTGATCTGGATATCCATGACGTCTCCTGATGGGGGGATCGGGTCAGCGCGACTTGCGCGACCGTTCCAGCACCGGGCGTTGCCCCTCCGCGTCGAAGGCGCCCGAGGGGGCGATGCCCGTGTTGGGCGTATCGTTCATGCCCTCGTGCGCCGTTCGCTCGGGCGAGGGGTGGTTTGGCGCGGGCGCGGCGTTCTTCAACTCCATCGCCCTGGCGGCGATGTCAGGCTGGGTCGCCGGGGCGGTCTTTTCGGACTTGGACATGGGGGATTTTCTCCGGGGAATACCCTGAGGTAACTCGCCACCGGCGGCGAAGTTGCCGCCGCGGGGCGCCAGGCGCCCGTGTCGGCGGGGCGGTGTGAGTGGATCGTGAGCGGATCTTGAGCCGGCTGCGAGAGGTCAGGCCCGTGGCCGAACAGGTCACCCGGCGGGCCGTCGGAAGACCCCGGCCGGACGACCGCCAAACCAGACCGGCCGACGGCCACCGCGCCTGATTGCCCTCAACCCCTTGCGCGGCAAGGGATTGGTGGAGCCGAGGGGAGTCGAACCCCTGACCTCCTCATTGCGAACGAGGCGCTCTACCAACTGAGCTACGGCCCCCTCTCAGAGAGAGAAGAGCGCGGCAAATACGGCGGGGGCTCCCTGGCTGTCAAGCGCAAGTCCGCGCGTCCGCGGGCCAGGGCCCGGGCCGCGCCTTGCTGGCCTGTCGCGCGGCGGCTAGAAGCAGGCGATCAACCGACCGGACCCTGGGATACATGACCGCCATCATCGGACTCATCTTCTGGCTTGTGGACGCGCTGCTCGGGCTGCTGGTCCTGGCGCTGATCCTCAACGCCGTGCTGTCCTGGCTGGTGGCGTTCGACGTCATCAACCTGCGCAACCGGTTCGTCTACTCGTTCGCCAATTTCCTGGACGCCGTCACACGGCCGGTGCTGGCGCCGATCCGCAAGGTCGTGCCGCTGCTGGGCGGTGTCGACATCAGCCCGATCATCCTGATCCTGCTGATCACCGGCATCCGCAACTTCCTGCTCGACCCGCTGCGCTACCAGCTGATGATGGCGCTGGGCTGAGCATGCGCCTGGCGGTCCGCCTCACCCCGCGCGGCGGGCGCGACGCGGTCGAGGGCTGGGCGACCGGGGCTGACGGGCGGGCCTTCCTCAAGGCCCGCGTCGCCGCGCCGCCCGTCGAGGGCGAGGCCAACGCCGCCCTGACGGTGCTGCTGGCCAAGGCGCTGGGCGTCGCCAAGTCCTCCGTCCGCATCGCCGCCGGCCAGACCGGCCGGCTCAAGCAGGTCGAGGTCGAGGGGCTGGACCCCGCCGCCCTGACCGCCGCCTTCGGACCGCAACCGGGAGCCTGACCCATGGCCGGCAGCCAGGACTTCGCCGCTGATCCCCGCAACGCCAACGCGCTGATCTGGCTGAACGGCCGGCTGGTCCCCCGCGACGCGGCGAAGGTGTCGGTCTTCGACGCCGGCTTTGTGGTCGGCGACGGCGTCTGGGAAGGGCTGAGGCTCCACAAGGGCCGGCTGCTGTTCCTGGAAAAGCACCTCGACCGCCTCTACCAGGGCGCCGACGCCATCGCCCTCGACATCGGCATGAGCCGGGCGCGGATGGCCGACGCCCTGGATGAACTGATCCGCGCCAACCGCATGGAGGACGGCGTCCATCTGCGGTTGATGGTGACCCGGGGCGAGAAGACCGGCGCCAACCAGGACCCGCGCAACGCGCTGGGCGTGCCGACCGTGGTGATCCTGGCCGAGTGGAAGGTCCCCAGCCCCTCCATCGTCACCAGCGGACTGAAGCTGGCCACCGTCGGCATCCGCTGCACCCCGGCCCACATGTTCGACATGCGCCTGAACAGCCACAGCCGGCTGAACCTGATCATCGCCCTGAACGAGGCGATCCGGGCGGGCGCCGACGAGGCGCTGATGCTCGATCCCGACGGTTTCGTGTCGAGCTGCAACGCCACCAATTTCTTCTGGGTGAAGGACGGCGAGGTGCGCACCTCGACCGGCGAGTACTGTTTCAACGGCGTCACCCGGGCCAATGTCATCGTCGTGTGCGGCGAGGCGAAGATCCCGCTGGCCCTGGGCGACTATCCTGTCGAGGACGCCCGGGGCGCCGACGAGGCCTTCGTCACCGGCACCTTCGGCGGGCTGACCCCGGTGCGGGAGATCGACGGCCGGACCCTGCCCCACGCCCTGCCCGGGCCGCGCACGGCGGAGCTGCGGGCGCTGTACGAGGCGCTGAAGGACCGGGACGCCGGGCTGTGAGCGGCGCCGTCCGCATCTGCATGTGGTCGGGTCCGCGCAACATCTCCACGGCGATGATGCGCAGCTTCGAGAACCGGCCGGACTGCGCGGTCAGCGACGAGCCGTTCTACGCGGCCTACCTGGCGGAGACCGGGCTGGATCACCCCATGCGGGACGAGGTGCTGGCTTCGCAGCCGACGGACTGGCGCACCGTGGCGGCCGGACTGGCCGGTCCCCCGCCGGGCGGCGCGGCGGTCTGGTACCAGAAGCACATGACCCACCACATGCTGGACGGCTTCGGGCTCGACTGGGCGGACGGGGCGGTCAACGCCTTCCTGATCCGCGATCCGGCCCGGGTGCTGGCCTCCTATGTGGTCAAGCGCGGCGAGGTTGCGCTGGCCGACATCGGGGTCGAGCGGCAGCGCGACCTGTTCGAGCGCGAAGCCGACCGGCTGGGCGCGCCGCCGCCGGTGGTCGAGGGCCGCGATGTGCTGGCCGATCCGGCCGGGACGCTGGGCCGGCTGTGCGCGGCGCTGGGCATCGCCTTTGATCCCGCCATGCTGGCCTGGCCGGCCGGACCGCGCGACAGCGACGGCGTCTGGGCCCCGGCCTGGTACGACGCGGTCGAACGCTCGACGGGCTTTGGGCCGCCGCCGGACGAGACCGCGCCGCCGGCCCTGTCGGACGACCTGCGCCGCATCGCCGACGCCGCCCGAGGGCACTACGAGCGCCTGGCCGCGTTCCGGCTGTAACATTCGCTCGTCAACTGTTGCCGCCAGACGCCTTCAAGCCGTCACGGGAACAGGATAGGGTCACCGTCGATGGACAAGCCCGCCACCCACTATCCGACCCCCGGCGCCAAGTGCGCCGACCTGGTCGTGCACATCGTCGGCCTGGCCTTCGCCCTGTTCGGCGGCGGCATCCTCCTGGGCCTGTCGGTGGGCGTCGGCGATCTGGGCAAGGTGGCGGCCGTAGGCATCTACGCGGTCGGCATGATGACCATGCTGGGCTGCTCGATGGCCTACAACTTCGGCAAGTGGTCCTGGCGGCCGATGCTGCGCCGGTTCGACCATGCCGGCATCTTCCTGATGATCGCCGGCTCCTACACCCCGTTCACGACCCAGAACCTGACCGGCGCCTGGTCGATCGGCATGACCGTCGGGGTCTGGACGCTGGCGGGCCTCGGCATCCTGGGCAAGCTGTTCCTGCCGGGCCTCGGCCGCGGCTTCTGGGTGGCGCTCTACATGGCGTTGGGCTGGATCGTGCTGGTGGCCATCAAGCCGATGATCGACGGCATGGGCTGGGTGGCGCTGCTGCTGCTCGGCATCGGCGGCCTGATCTACTCGACCGGGGTGATCTTCTACCTGATGAAGACGTTCCACTTCCGCCGCGCGGTCTGGCACGGCCACGTGGTGGCCGGCGCCGCCGTCCAGTACGCCGCCGTCATGGTCGGCGTGGTGTTCGCGGGCGCCCACTAGAGACCTTTCCCTCCCTATCAGGCGAGGAAAGAAAGCACCCCCTCCGCCGCCGCCAGGCCCGTCGCGAAACAGGCCTGCAGCAGGTAGCCGCCGGTCGGGGCTTCCCAGTCCAGCATCTCGCCGGCCACGAACACGCCGGGCAGGGCCTTGAGCATCAGGGTCTCGTCGACCGCCTCCAGCGCCACGCCGCCGGCGGTGGAGATCGCCCGGTCGATGGGCGCGACCCCGGTCAGGGTCACCGGCACGGCCTTGATCCGCGAGGCCAGGGCGCCGGGATCGAGGGGCAGGTCGACGCCGTGCCCCTCGCGCAGCAGGTTGGCCTCGGCCGGCGACAGGTGGATCAGCTTGCGCAGGCGGGTGGCCACCGACTGGCCCTTCTCGCCGCGATGCAGGCGGGCGGTCAGCTGCTGGCGGGTCATGGCCGGCCGCAGGTCGATGGTCAGGGTCGCCGACCCGCTCGCCAGGATCGCCTCGCGCAGCACCGGCGACAGCGCATAGACCGCCCCGCCCTCCAGGCCGTAGCCGGCGACCATGGCGTCGCCCTTCACCGTGCGGTCGCCGAAGGTCAGCGCGACGCTCTTCAGCGGCTGGCCGGCGAAGCGGTCGCGGAAGATGTCGCTCCAGGCGACGGTGAAGCCGCTGTTGGACGGCTTGAACGGCGTCAGCGTCACGCCCTTCTCCGCCAGATGAGGCGCCCAGCCGCCATCGGAGCCCAGCCGCGCCCAGCTGGCGCCGCCCAGGGCCAGGACCGTCGCGTCCGGCGTCTCGACGGTTTCCCCGTCGGCTGACCGGAAGCGCAGGCCGCCAGTGGCGTCCCAGCCCAGCCATTCGCTGCGGGTGCGGATGGTGACGCCCAGCCTCTCCAGCCGCGCCAGCCAGGCCCGCAGCAAGGGCGAAGCCTTCATGGCCCGCGGGAAGACCCGGCCGCTGGAGCCGGTGAAGGTCTCCTGCCCCAGGTCCGCCGCCCAGGCGGTCAGCGCCTGCGGCGGAAAGGCGTCGAGGAGCGGCGCCAGCCGGTCGCCAGCCTCGGCGTAGCGGGTCTTGAAGGCGTCCAGGGCCTCGGAGTGGGTCAGGTTCAGGCCGCCGCGCCCGGCCATCAGGAACTTGCGGCCGACGGTGGGCATCTTCTCGTGCACGGTGACGGCCAGCCCGGCCTGCGCCAGCCGCTGGGCCGCCATCAGACCGGCGGGCCCGGCGCCGATGACGGTGACGGTCTTGGGGGAGTTGCTCATGGGCTGGCCATGCGCTGAGCAGGGCGCACAAGCAACTTTTTCCTCCGTCTCCCCGGCGAAGGCCGGGGTCCA
>JAUSPV010000243.1 GCA_030652755.1 Caulobacter sp.
CCCGACGACCGCATCATCCGCATCGCGACCAGCGACAACTTCTGGTCCATGGGCGACACCGGCCCCTGCGGCCCCTGTTCGGAAATCTTCTTCGACCACGGCCCCCACATCGCCGGCGGCCCTCCGGGCAGCCCGGACGAGGACGGCGACCGGTTCATCGAGATCTGGAACCTGGTCTTCATGCAGTTCGACCAGCAGGCGGACGGCACGCGGGTCAGCCTGCCCAGGCCCTCGATCGACACCGGCATGGGGCTGGAGCGCATCGCCGCCGTCATGCAGGGCGTGCACGACAACTACGATGTCGACCTGTTCCGCACCCTGATCGCCGCCAGCGAGGCCGAGACCGGCGTCAAGGCCGTCGGCGACCGGGCGCCGTCGCACAGGGTCATCGCCGACCACCTGCGCACCTCGTCCTTCCTGATCGCCGACGGCGTCACGCCCAGCAACGAAGGCCGCGGCTATGTGCTGCGCCGGATCATGCGCCGGGCCATGCGCCACGCCCACCTGCTGGGCGCGGCCGATCCCTTGATGCACCGGCTGGTCCCGACCCTGGTCGGCGAGATGGGCGGCGCCTATCCCGAGCTGCGCCGGGCCCAGGCGACCATCGTCGAGACCCTGCGCCAGGAGGAGGAACGCTTCCGCACCACGCTGGGCCGCGGCATGGGCCTGCTCGACGAAGCCACCGAGGGCCTGTCGGCCGGCGCGGTGCTGAGCGGCGACGTCGCCTTCAAGCTCTATGACACCTACGGCTTCCCGCTCGACCTGACCCAGGACGCGGTGCGGGCCAAGGGGCTGACCGTCGACACCGACGGCTTCGACGCGGCCATGGACAGGCAGCGCGAGATGGCGCGCGCCAACTGGTCGGGCTCTGGCCAGCAGGCCTCGGCCACGGCCTGGTTCCCGGTCCGCGAGCGGGTCGGCGCCACCACCTTCACCGGCTACGACGCCGTCGACGCGACGGGCGCGCTGGTCGCCCTGCTGGTCGAAGGCGCCGAGGCGCCGTCCGCCGCCGCCGGCCAGACCGTCCAGGCCGTGTTCGACGTCACCCCCTTCTACGCCGAGAGCGGCGGCCAGGCGGGGGATGTCGGCGTCGTCGAATGGGACGGCGGCTCAGGCAAGGTGCTCGACACCCAGAAGCAGGCCGGCGACCTCGTCGTCCATACGCTGGAGATCCTCGCCGGGTCGATCAAGGTCGGCGACCGCGCCGCCCTGCACGTCGATCCCGACAAGCGCCTGACCACCCGGTCCAACCACTCGGCCGCCCACCTGGTGCACGCCGCCCTGCACCATGTGCTGGGCGCCCACGTCGCCCAGAAGGGCCAGATGGTCGACGGCGAGCGCATGCGTTTCGACTTCAGCCACGGCGGCCCGCTGACCGCCGACGAGCTCGAGCGCATCGAGGCCGAGGTGAACGCGGTGATCCGCCAGAACCTGCCGGCCGAAACCAGGCTGATGAAGCCGCAGGAAGCCATCGACGCCGGCGCCGTGGCGCTGTTCGGCGAAAAGTACGGCGACGAGGTCCGCGTGCTGACGCTCGGCCGGTCGCTGACCGGGGACGACAGGGCCTATTCGGTCGAGCTGTGCGGCGGCACCCATGTCGGCCGGACCGGCGACATCGCGCTGTTCAAGATCGTGTCCGAGAGCGGCATCGCCGCCGGCATCCGCCGCATCGAGGCCCTGACCGGCGAGGCGGCGCGCCGCTTCCTGCTCGACCAGGCCGGCGTGGCCCGTGACCTGGCCGACCGCTTCAAGGTCCCCGTGGCCGAGGTCGCCGCCCGCGTCGAGGCGCTCGACGCCCAGCGCCGGACGCTCGAGAAGCAGCTGGCCGAAGCCAAGAAGGCCCTGGCGCTGGGTGGCGGCGGTGCGGCCCAGGCCGGTCCCGAGCAGATCGGCGACGTCGCCTTCATCGGCCGGGTCATGGACGGCGTCGGCGGCAAGGATCTGCGCGGCCTGATCGAGGAATTCCGCAAGCAGGCCGGCGTTGTGGCGCTGGTCGGGACCTCCGAGGGCAAGGCCGCCGTGGCGGTCGCCGTCTCGCCCGACCTCGTCGGCCGCTTCAGCGCCGCCGAGCTGGCCAGGACCGCCGTGATCGCCATGGGCGGCCAGGGCGCCGGCGGCAAGCCGGACTTCGCCCAGGGCGGCGCGCCCGACGACAGCAAGGCCGCCGAGGGCGTCGCGGCGGTGAAGGCGGCGCTGGCGGGCTGACCGCCGGCGTGCCGTCTCCGTTGGACGGTCACCCGCCCGGCCGGTGCTCCGCCGCCAGCATCTGTTCGTAGCCGTCGATCAGCGCCGCCTGCTCCGGCGCCGCGAGCCTCAGCATGGCGACCGCGAAGCTGGCCGGAGCCGATCCCGGCGCGGTGACCACCCCGCCGTCACTCACCGCCCGGGGCGACTCCACATAGCGCCGCGCGGCAGCGTACCCCTCGGCGTTCGCCTTCACGAAGTCGAGGCTGTTGCTGGTGTGGGCCCGGCTATCGAGGAGCCCGGCCCGGGCCGCCGCCAGGGTCGCCGCGCAGATAGCGCCGATCGGTTTGCCGGCCGCATTGACCCACCGCAGCAGGTCGACGACTTCGGGGTTGAGCTCCTTGGACCAGCGCTCGCTTCCTATCACCAGCAGCAGATCCAGATCATCGGCGGTCACATCCGCGAAGGCCATATCCGCCGCGACCCGGACCCCGCCGATCGAGGTCGCCTCGACCCCGTCCGGCGTCGCGACCTGGACGGTGAAGTCGAAGTACTCCCGCAGCGCCGCCAGAACAAAGCCGGCCTCCCAGTCGGCCCAATCGTGGTGAAAGAGGGCGATGCAGCGCTTCATGACCTCAACTCCCGAGATGTCCTGTGCCGCCCGGACATAGCCATCGTCCGAACCGAATTCCGTCAGCAGCCGTCACCCCGCTCCACGATCGTCCGGATGCGAGGAGGGCGATCACACAGGTCGGTGGAAGGCCGAGAGCTTGTTGCCGGTCGGATCGCGCACATAGGCCAGGTAGTAGCCCTCGCCATAGGTTTCGCGCGGCCCCGGCGGCCCTTCGCAGACTCCGCCATTCGCCAGCGCCGCCGCATGGAAGGCGTCCACCTGGGCCGGACTGTCGGCATGCAGTCCGACCATGACGCCATTGCCGGGCCGCGCGGGCTCCTCGTTGAACGGCGCGCAGATCAGGATGACGCCATGGTCGTCTCCCTCGGGGCCGTAACCCGCCCAGGTTCCCTGCTGCCAGACGCGCTGATTGCCCAGAGCCCCGAGCACGGCGTCGTAGAAGGCGACGGCCTGATCGATGTCGTTCGCGCCGATCGTGATGTAGCTGACCATGGCCTTCATGCGGATGTCTCCTGCCTGGCCGTGCAGATGATCGCCAGCTTGTTGCCCGTCGGGTCCCGCAGATAGGCGGCGTACCAGTCGGGCGTGTACTGCGGTCGCGGCCCCGGCGCGCCCTCCTCGGTCGCTCCGGCCGCCATGGCGGCGGCGTGGAAGGCGTCGACCTCCGCACGGGTGTCGGCGCCGAAGGCCAGCATTGTCCCGTTGCCGAAGGAGGCCTCGCCACCGTCGAAGGGTCGACACAGCCAGACGGTCTGGCCCGCCCCATCGCCACCCGGGCCATATCCGGCGAACGCGCCGTGCACCGCGAACCGGGACCAGCCGATGGCGGCCAGCACCCTGTCGTAGAAGGTCAAACCGGCGTCGAAATCCTTCGCGCCCAACGTCACGTAGCTGATGCCGACAGCCATTCAGGCCTCCCGTCTTCCGGAGACCGACGCTATGTCATGCGGTGGAACAAATCAAGAACATTGTGCCGGGGAAATTCTCCGCCGCCCAAACTGTCCGATCGAACACCAGTCCTAACGCTCGTCCTGGGGCAGCTGGATGTGCGTCAGCTTCCAGGTGAACAGCGCCCGGCGTTCAAAGGTGAAGGTCGTCACCTTCTCCGGCTGGCCGGTGCGCTTGATGGCGATCCGGGTGCGGTCGGCGCCGAAGTAGGCATAGGTCGGGTGCGGGCCGTTGATCACCTTCTCGACGCGGTCACCGAGGGTCGGCTTGACCCGCGCCACGCCCGGCGCCTCGCCGGGACGATAGCCGCGGGTCAGCGCCGACAGACCTTCCAGCGTCAGGTAGCGGTCGACCTTGGGCGGCGGCGGCGCCATCGGCTCGATCGCCTTCTTCAGGGCGCCGAGCGGGTCGGTCCAGATCGAGGGCGCCTCGGCGGACACCGGCGGCTGCGGAACCAGCTGACTGGACAGGCTCTTGCGCACGGCCGGGAAGTCGACGAGGTCGGCGGTGGCCTGGATGTCCTCGGCGGCGGTCGCGTCCTGCAGGGCGCGGAACGCCAACCAGGGCGCCGCGGCGAAAGCCAGGGCGAAGGCCAGAACGGAAACCAGGAAGATCTTGAAGAGGTCGAGACGCATCGGATCCGCCCGTTAACGATGGGGAGGCAACAAGACCGGAAGGCTCCAGCGGGCGCAAGGCTTCTCGCGTCGTGGGCGCATCGGGCGTTTACCCGAATTGTCGCGGCCTCCTGACGCAGGGCGCGGCAACGTCGCCTTAAGCGAGACCGCCGATATTGCAAACCTTGCAGGGAGAATTGTCTTGCCCATCGATCCCCGTCGACTCCTGGGTCTGGCCTTCGCGAGCGCCGACCTTCTCGTCGAAATCGATGCCGATGAGCGCGTGTCGCTGGTGCTCGGCGCGGGTCAGTCCGTCCTCGGGACGGACGTGGGCGATCCCGTGGGCAGGGACTGGCGCACCCTGATCCACGCCGACGACCAGGCGCTGGTCGAGGCGATGATCATCTGCGTCGCCGACGGCGTCCGGCGGGCCTATGCGCCGGTGCGCCTGTCCGGCGTCGACCGCGCCGTCTCGCTGAGCGCCCGCGGGTTGCCGGAGAATGCCGGCCGGGTTTCTTGCGCGCTCACCGCCTGTCCGATGCCGCCCGTGCCCGCGACAGCGGACGGCCTGCATCGGCGGACGGACTTCGAGCAACTGGCCAGGGAGCTGACCGAGGCCGCACGGGCGACCGGCGCGCAATTGGAACTGGCCATGGTCGATCTGGCCGGCCTGGACGCCGCCGATCCGGAGCTCGCGCGCCGCGCCGCCGGGGCATTGAGGCTGGAATCCGAAGGGGGAACCGCCGCCGCCCGCCTGTCGCCCGACCGCTTCGCGCTGCTTCGCCGACAGGGGGAGGATGCCGCGTCGCTGGTTCGCCGACTCACGCTGGCCATCGTCCGCGACGGCGACCATGGCGAAGTCGGCGTCGCCGCCCACACCGTGTCACTCGACGGAACCTCCCCCACCCGGCTTGGCCGGGCGCTCGGCCTGGCCCTGGATGACTTCATCGCCGAGGGTCTGAAGGACACCGCGCCGGGATCCCTGGCCGAGGCGATGAACCGCTCGGTGCGGCGCACCCTGGCCCGGGCCGGCGAACTCGGGGCGGCGGTGAGCCAGCGGCGCTTCACCCTGGCCTTCCAGCCCGTGGTGTCACTCGCTGACAGCTCCGTGCACCACCACGAAGTGCTGGTCCGTTTCGAGAACGCCCACAGTCCGTTCGCGCTCGTTCGCATGGCCGAGGAGTTCGACCTGATCGAGGAGCTGGACCAGGCCGTCGTCGAACAGACCGTTCGCCGCCTCAAGGCCGACCGGCTCGGCGCCGAACGCCTCGCCGTCAATGTGTCGGGCATGACCATCACCAGCCCCCGCTTCGTGGCCGAGGTCGAGTCCCTGATCCGCAAGGATGATCGCCTGCGCGGCAGACTGCTGTTCGAGATTACCGAGAGCGCCGCCATCGACGACCTGTCGCTGGCCGACCGGCACATCCAGCGCCTGCGCGACCTGGGCTCCCTGGTCTGCCTGGACGACTTCGGGTCAGGGTCCGCCTCGCTCACCTACCTGCAGCGGCTGTCGGTCGACATCGTCAAGATCGACGGCCGCTATGTTCGCGAACTGGTCGCCGGCGGCCGCGACGCCGCCGTGGTCTCGCACGTGGTCAACCTCTGCCGCGAACTCAATGTGCGGACGGTGGCGGAGATGATCGAAACCCCGGAGGTCGAAGCCGCCGTCCGGGCCGCGGGCGTCGATTTCGGACAGGGCTGGTTCTACGGTCGCCCGTCCGACCGCCCCGAAGCGCCGGACCTCCGCGCCCCACCAACCCTTTCGACAATCTCGCCGGTGGCCGCGCGCCGGACCGGAACCCGCGACGGCTGGCAGTAGGGGCGCGGCAACTTCTCGCCACGCCCCATCTGGCGACTACTTCGCGCTGGCGATGTAGCCGTCGATGACCTTCTCCAGCACGGTCAGCGGCACGCCGCCCGACAGCAGGCCCACGTCGTGGAACTTGCGGATGTCGAACTTGCGGCCCAGCGCCTTCCTGGCCTTGTCCCGCAGGCGCATCCATTCGATCTTGCCGACCATGTAGCTGCAGGCCTGGCCAGGCCAGACGACGTAGCGTTCGATCTCGGTGATGGCCGAGGCTTCCTGGTCGCCGATGGTGTCGACGTAGTATTTCACCGCCTGTTCGCGGCTCCACTTCCTGTCGTGCATGCCGCTGTCGACGACGAGGCGGACAGCCCGGAACATGGCGTCGTGAACCATGCCGATCTGGCCCTCGACGTCGTCCTCGTACATGCCCATCTCGACCGCCAGTTCCTCGGCGTAGAGGGCCCAGCCCTCGCTGTAGCCGGAGAAGCCGATCATCTTGCGGATCAGCGGCAGATCGCCGGCCTCGTTGTTCAGCGCCAGCTGCAGGTGGTGGCCCGGAATGGCCTCGTGGAAGGTCAGGGTCGGCAGGGTGAAACGGGGCTGCTCGGCGCTGTCCCGCAGGTTGATCCAGTAGATGCCCGGACGGGATCCATCGAGCGTCGGCGAATTGTAATAGCCGCCCGGGGCGCCGGCCTCGATGGCCTTGGGCACGCGGCGGATCTCCAGCGGCGCCTTGGGGATCTGGCCGAAGTACTTCGGCAGCTTGGGCATGATCTCCGCGACCTTCTTGTTCAGGTCCTTGATCAGCTCGATCTTGCCTTCGTCCGTGTTCGGATAGTGCTGCCGGGGATCGGCGTACATCTGGCGGAAGCGCTCGCCAACCGTGCCCGAGGTGTAGCCGGCCTTGCGCATCAGCTTGTCGGCCTGGGCGCCCAGGGAGGCGACCATGTCCAGACCGGTCTGGTGAATCTCGGCAGGGGTGATCTTCGAGGTCGTGTAGTACTCCAGCGCCGTGCGGTAGTACGCCTCGCCCTTGGGCAGACGCCAGACGCCGGCGTCATGCACGGCCTTGGCGCGCCACTCCGTCAGCAGCGCGGCCTGGCGCTCGAGCGCCGGGCGGATCTTCTCGGCGTAGAGCTTGGCGGCCTCGCCCGCGTAGTCGCCCTCGATGCCCTTTTCCTTCGTGCGCCGGGCGATGGAGGCCACCAGCGGCGCGGCGTCCGGCGCCACGTCCAGCATGCCCTTGAACTGGGCCAGAGCCCTGTCGATAACGAAGTCGGCCGGAATGACGCCCAGGCCCGCGTCGTGATGGCCGACCTCGACCTCCTGGTCGAGCACGCGGCCGAACGCTTCCATCCGCGCCATGTAGGCGTCGGCGTCGGCCTTGGTCTCGATGACGTGCTGGCTGTCGAGGAAGTCCGGCAGCTGCTGATAGGCGCCGGTCAGCTGGCTGAGGACGTAGGGCGCGCCGCCATAGGCGCCGTTGTAGTCGAACTTGCGGGTGAACTCGTCGCCGATGGCGAGGATGAACTCGACGGTGTCGTGGTTCACCGCATCAAGGCCGGCCAGCTTGCTGCGATCCACCTTGCGCAGCTCGGCCAGGGCCTGGGCGCCCTGCTCGCCGTTCTCCTTGAGCGCGGTCAGCGAGAAGTCGGACAGCGCCGACCTGGTCCAGGCCCGCTGGCCCTTGTCGACGCCCAGGCTGGTCGCCGTCTCTGGCGAGCGGCGGAGCTGGCGGTCGACCAGCAGGCCGAACAGGGCGTTCTGCTTGGCGACCTCGGCGGCGTCGCTGGTCAGCGCGGCGGCGAAGGCGCCCTTGGGCGCCGAAGCGGCGGCCATGGCGGCGGCGGCGGAAGCGGCGAACAGGAATTCGCGACGGTTTTGCATGGGGAAGCCCTCCCGGAATTGGTGTTTGGCCGAATGCGTAGGCCGCCCAGGCCAAGGCGTGCAGTTAATTCCGCGTAATGGCCCCCGACGACCGCCTGGAGCCTCAGGCGGCGGCGGAGGCCTGCAGCTGCTGCTTCACCCGCTCGGCGAGGGTCTTGATGTCCAGCGGCTTGGGCAGGAAGGACACCCCGGTCTCGCCTTCGAGCAGGTCGGAGAACTCCGCCTCGGCGTAGCCGCTGATGAACATGACCGGCGCATCGCCCAGGTGATGGCGCGCCTTCTTCAGGAGCGTCGGACCATCCATGCCGGGCATCATGACGTCGCTGATCAGCAGGTCGATCTTGCCCGCGTACTGCTCGCAGAGGACAAGGGCCTCCTCGCCGTCTCCCGCCTCGAGGACTTCATAGCCGCGCTTGCGCAGCAGGCTGGCGGCGATGCCGCGCACCGACTCCTCGTCCTCGACGAACAGGATGCGGCCGACGCCGGAGAGGTCGCGCGCGGCGCGGGGCCTGGCCAGCGTGGCCACCGGCGCGACGGGCGCGCGCACGGCCGACGCGGCCTGGACCGGCAGGAAGATGCGGAAGGTGGCGCCTTCGCCCGGCAGGCTTTCGACGTGGATCCAGCCGTCGGACTGCTTGACGATGCCGTAGACCTGCGCGAGGCCCAGGCCCGTGCCCTCGCCCACCGGCTTGGTGGTGAAGAAGGGGTCGAAGATCTTGCTCACCACATCGGCGGGGATGCCGGGGCCATCGTCGCGGACCTCGATCATCGCCATGTCGCCCACCGGCGGGCCGGCGTAGCCGTGGACGGCGGCCTCGGCGTTGGTCACACGCGCCGTGCGCAGGCGGATCTTGCCGCCGCCCTTGGCCGTGATCAGCGCGTCCTGGGCGTTGAGGGTCAGGTTCATGACCGCGATCTCGAGCTGGCCCTTGTCGACCTTCACCAGTGGCAGGTTGCGGCCGTAGTCGGTCTCCAGCCTGACGTTCTCGCGCAGCAGGCGGCGCAGCAGCACCTCGAAGTCGCTGATCGTCTCGCCCAGGTCGAGGATCTCGCGCTGCAGGGTCTCCTGGCGGCTGTAGGTCTTCAGCTTGCGGACCAGGTCGGCGGCGCGGGCGGCCGTGCCCTTGATCGACGACAGGTCGCCGTAGCTGGGATCGCCCAGCGGGTGGCGCTCCAGAAGCTCGTCGAGGCGGAGCTGAATGGCGGTCAGCAGGTTGTTGAAGTCATGGGCGATGCCGGCCGCGAGCTGGCCGATCGCCTGCATCTTCTGGCTCTGGGCCAGCTGCAGCTCGATCTGCTTCTGCTCGGTGACATCGACCAGATAGGCTGTCAGCCGGTCGTCGACCCGCGCCAGATAGAGGTGGGCGATGCGCGAGGGATCGTGGGCCAGGCGGACCTCGATCGGACCCGATCGTCCCTCCGCCGCGCCGAGGCCCGCGTCGATGCGCGACGCCGGGTCGATCAGGTCTCCGAAGGTCGCGCCGGCGACGGCCTTGTCCGACGTCATCTCGGCCAGGGCGGGGTTGGCCTCGACGATGCGGGCGCCGAACACCTCCTCGCCCTCCAGCATGGCCGCCCCGAACGGCGAGGCAGCGGCCAGCGGATCCAGCCCCATGGGGCCGCGCGACCGGGGCGGGGCCGCCGCGACAGCCGGGATGGCGAGCGCCGCTTCGGCCGCGGTCAGGCGCAGCGGCTCATGGCCGGCGATGTCGAGCCTGAGCAGGAAGCGGCCCGAGCCCAGCGGCGCGACGGTCACCGGCCACTCCTCGAGCGCCACCTTCATCGACGCCCGGGCAAGCTCGCCCTTGCGGGCCTTGGCCAGCGCAGCGAACAGACCGGGCGCGACATGGCTGTTGCGGGGCAGTCGGCGCATGCCGCCGAACGCGGCGCGCCAGGGACCGTTGGCCGCCATGACGCGACCATCGGCGCCCGCGATGGCCGCGGCCTCGGGCAGGGCCTCGATGAAGGACTCGGCGCCGTCCTCCTCGACCTCGACCGGCGCGACCGCGCCGCGGAACGCCATCAGACCCAGCAGCGCGACGCCGGCCAGACCGACGAGCAGCAGCAGACCGGCCAGGGTGTCGGGTCCGGCGCGCCAGGCGGGCGCGCTGCCAAAAGCGATGGCGAGCAGAAACAGTCCCCCCGCCGCCCAGACGAGCGGGTCGAAACGCCGCTCAGGCGGCTCGGTCGGCGCAGGTTCCGCCATCAGCTCAGCCGGGGTTCCGGACGAATCACGCATGGATGGTACTCGCTAAAGCGGTCTGGCGCGCGGTGCGCCCGCGCGGCGCTGCGCGGCGCTCATGACAAAGCCGATGATCTTCGCCACCGCTTCGAAATGGGCCTCGGGAATCTGCTGGTCGACATCCACGGCCGCGTACAGCGCCCGCGCCAGCGGGGCGTCCTCGATCACCGCCACGCCGCTGTCCTCGGCCAGGGCGCGGATACGCAGGGCGAGGTCGTCCATGCCCTTGGCGACGCACTCCGGCGCGGCGGTCTGGCCCGCCTCATAGCGCAGCGCCACGGCGTAGTGGGTCGGGTTCATGATCACGACGGTGGCGTTGGGCACGTTCTGCATCATCCGCCGGCGGGACCGCTCGGCGCGGATCTGCCGCTGCTTGGCCTTCACGTGCGGGTCGCCGTCCGACTGCTTGAATTCTTCCTTCAGCTCCTCGCGGGACATGCGCATGCGCGCCGTAAAGCGCTGGCGTTGCCAGAACCAGTCAACGCCCGAGGTCACGACCAGGAAGGCAAGGACGGCGAAGAATAGCGCGCGGGAAAGATCGGCGGTGAGCGGCAGCATGGAGATCGGCTCCATGCTGGCGAGCGCTGTGAGTTCGGCGGCCCGGGGATTGAGCACCACCCAGGCGACCCAGCCGGTGACCAGGATCTTCAGCACCGACTTCACGAACTGAAACAGGCCCTCGGGTCCGAAGATGCGCTTGAAGCCCTCGAGCGGCGAAATCTTCTTGGCCTCGGGCTTGAGCTTCTCGCCGGTCAGCATGAAGCCGGTCTGCGCCAGATAGCCGATGCCGCCGGCCACGCCTGCCGCGGCCAGGACCGTGATGGTCAGCGGCGCGGCGGCCATGCCGGCCTGGGTGGCGACCTGCATGGCGCCGGCGCCGGACAGCTCGATCTCGTCGGGATGCGCCACGAACGGCAGCAAAGACATGGCCATGTCGCGCAGGAACCAGCCGCCGCCGATGGCCATCACCCCGAACGCGCCGGCCAGCGAGGCCAGCTGCGGGATGTCCATCGACTTGGCGACGTCGCCCTTCTTGCGCGCGTCGGCGAGTTTCTTGGGTGTCGGTTCTTCTGTCTTGGCGGCGGATTCGTCGGCCATCTAGCTGAACGCCCCCAGCACGTCGCGGAAGCGGTCAGTCCAGACCATGCCGATGGTCCCGAGGCTGAGGGCGAAGATCGACAGGCCGAAGATCACCGCCAGCGGCGAGGCGACGAAGAAGATCTGGAACTGCGGCATCACCCGCCCGACCAGGCCGGTGGCGATGTTGAACACGATCGAGAAGACGATCACCGGCGCCGCCAGCTGGATCCCCAGGGCGAAGGAGCCGGCGAAGGTCTGGACCGCCAGGGTGGCGGCGTCGCCGATCGGCGGGGTGCGGCTGAACGGGAACAGGTCGAAGGAGTTGACCATCGCCGCGAAGAACAGGTGATGCAGATCGGTGGTCATCACCAGGGTGACGCCGATCAGGTTCAGGAAGGTCGCCAGCGTCGCGCTGGGCTGGGCCTGGCTGGGGCTGGCGGTCTGGGCGAAGCCCAGCGTGGTCTGGATGGCCACCACCTCGCCGGCGACGGTGAGGGCGCTGAGCGTCATGCGCAGGATGGCGCCGATCATCAGGCCGATCAGGGTCTCGCGGATCACCTCGGCGGCGACGCCGCTGACGGCGGCCGGCACGACCACCTGGGGGGCGACCAGCGGCGTCAGGATCAGCGACATCAGGAGCGCGAAGGACAGCCGGATGCGCGGCGGCACGCTGGCGTCGCCCAGCCCCGGCACCAGCATGACCATGGCCCCGACCCGCGCGAAGACGAGGCCGGCGGCATAGACCTGGGATGCGGTGGCGTAGGCCTCCACCCTGCCCTCACATGGCCGAAATGCGGGCGGCGATCTGGGTCATGAAGCCGCCCATCAGGGCGCCCATGAGCGGCAGGAAGACCAGCAGGGCGATGAAGATCGCGACGATCTTCGGGGCATAGACGAGCGTGGCCTCCTGGATCTGGGTCAGCGCCTGGACCAGGCCGATGCCGACCCCGACGATCAGGCCGACGATCAGGACCGGGGCCGACAGCTGCAGCGTCAGCCAGATGGCGTCACGGCTGATGTCGAGCACTTCGGCACCGTTCATGGGAAAGCCTCACGGGGAATCGCGGAGAACACCCCGCTAAGTCGCCCCAACATGGTTAATGCCGGTTTACGAACCGCCTCTTCGGGACAAGTCTGACGCATGATCGACCCTGCCCTGCTCAGCCTGATCGACTCGCTCGTGACCGGTCGCGAGGCGCCGCTGCTGATCGGCATCGCCGGGGCGCAGGGGTCGGGAAAGACCACGCTGGCCAGGGCGGCCGCGGCGCGGACGGGCGGCGTGGCCCTGTCGCTGGACGATGTCTACCTGACGCGGGCGGAACGGGCGGCGCTGGCCCGCTCGATCCATCCTTTGCTGGCGGTGAGAGGACCGCCCGGAACGCACGACCTGGACCTCGCCGACGCCGTGCTGGACGATCTTCTGGCCGGACGCCCCGCCCTGCTGCCCCGGTTCGACAAGCTGGCGGACGACCGCCGAGGGGGCGAGGTCTTCGCCGGAGGTGCGCGCGTCGTGCTGATGGACGGATGGTGTCTGGGGGCGATGCCGCAGGTCGACGCCGCACTGGCGGCCCCCGTCAATGCGCTGGAGCGGGAACAGGATCCGGACAGAATCTGGCGCGGCTGGGTCAATGCGGCGCTGGCCGGTCGCTACCAGCGGTTCTTCGGGCGGTTCGACGCCATCGTGCATCTGGCGGCGCCCGGCTTTGGCGCCGTGCTGGACTGGCGCTGTGAGCAGGAGGCCGACCTGATGGACCTGGCGCCCGCCGACCTGCCGGCGGAGCGTCGCGAGGCCATCGCGGAGTTCATCCAGCACTTCGAGCGGATCACCCGGCACATGCTGGCCGGGGACGTGGCGGCGACCGTGACGGTGCGCCTGGACGCCGGGCGTCGCGTCGTCGGCGTCGAGCCTGCATGACAGAGGGGGCGGCTCGCGCCGCCCCCTCCTCAACTGTGCGGGCGTTCGCCGGTCCTAGTACCGGCGGTCGCCGTAGCCGTAGCCATAGCGCTGGTCGTCGCGCATCTCGGCCCGCATGCGGCGCTCAAGCCTGTGGAGGCGGTCGTCGAGGATGGCGACTTCCCGCGGGCTCAGGCCGTGCGAGGCGCGGAACATGCGCTCAAGCCGGCGGATCTCGCGAAGCTCATAACGCAGCGACTCGGCTTCGCGACGGGTCAGGCGGCCGGTCTCGATGCCGCGATCGAGGCGGTGGCGCAGCGCCTGCTGACGGGCGTTGATGTCGCGTGCGTCGGTCCGACGGTCGTAGCGATCGTCGCCACCCGTGCTGTAGCCGACTTCGTAGCCGCCCCGCGGGCCGCCGTAGGGCTGGGCGGCAGCCGCGCCGGCTCCGGCCAGAGTGGCGATGGCGAGGGTCGCGACGAGGATCTTCTTCATGGTCTTCACTCCTTCGGGGCCGTCCCGACCCGGGGAATTCCGGGGGAGCGGGACCGTCGAAGGTGAAGATGCGTCGGCCAGGCTGAGCCGAACCTGATCGCGTTGTTGTCAGGCGTTCAGATTCGCCAGCCGCGGCGGCCGGCGGCGACGGCGCCTAGATCGGCATCCTCATGATCTCCTGGTAGGCGGAGATCACCTGGTCACGAACGGCCATGACGGTTTCCAGGCTGGCTTCGGCCGAGGAAATAGCCGTAACGACGTCGATGAGTTCCGCCTTGCCGGCCACCTGGTTGGCGATCTGGACCTCGGCGGTCTTGGAGGCCTGCATGGCGTCGGACATCACCGACTTGAGCAGGTCGCCGAAATCCTGGGCGCCGGACGGCGCGGCGGCGCCCAGTCCGGCGGTCGCGCCGCCCTGGGTGGCGGCATAGGCCTTGGCGGCGGCGAGCGGCGTCATCATCGCGGCGGAGCCCTATCGCTTGAGCAGTTCGAGGGTGCGCATCTCCATGGAGCGCGCGGTCTCGATGACGTTGAGGTTGGCCTCGTAGGCGCGCTGCGCCTCCTTCATGTCGAGCGCCTCGATCAGCGAGTCGACGTTGGGCAGCGCCACATAGCCCTCGGCGTTGGCCGCCGGATGGCCGGGGTCGTAGGTGGTGCGGAAAGCCTTACGGTCGGGCTCGACCCGACTCATGCTCACCCCTTCGCCCCCGCCAACGGCCTTGGGTTCGAAGATCGGCACCTGCCGCCTGTAGGGATCGCCACCCGCGACGCGGGAGGTTGAATTGGCGTTGGCCAGGTTCTCGGCGATGATCCGCATCCGCGCCTGCTGGGCGCGCATGCCGGACGCCGCGACCATCATGGCGGTGTCGGCCTGGGACTTGATCTCGGCCATTCAGCGTTCTCCTACCGGCCCGGGGGCCGCGCGGCCATGCGGAGCAGGGCCATGGATTTCTGGTAGAAGCCGATGGCGGCGTCGTACTGTATCCGCGCCTCCGACATCTTGATCATCTGGTCCTCGAGGACCACCGAGTTGCCGTCCAGCGTGGTCTCGGTGTCCACGCCCTTGACCACCTTGAAGGCCCCGGCGGACATGCCGGGGCGCTTGGCGCCGCCGCCGGGCATATGGCCGGTGCTGGTCTGGGACGGCTGCATGGCAAGGCCGAGCTGCTGGGACTGAAGCTGGGTGGCGAACTTGAAAGCCTTCAGGTCGCGCGGCGCATAGCCGGGCGTATCGGCGTTGGCCACGTTCTGGGCGATAACCCGCTGGCGCTCGCCCAGATAGCCGAGCCGCTGGCGAAGCATCGCGAACAGGGGAATCTGGGACGTATCCATCACCGAGCATGGTGAACAAACAGGGTTAATCGCGCCTTAAGGGTTGCGGGGCGAGAAGCGTCGGGATCGTTTTTCCGGTGCGCTTTCCATGGACCTCGCCGCAGGCGCCTTTCGCGCCGTCTTCGCCCTGCTGGTCACGCTAGGCCTGATTGGGCTGGCGGCGGTGGCGTTGCGGCGGTTTGGCCCCGACGCGCTGGCGCGCTTCCAGCCCGTCCGCAAGAAACGGCGCCTGGTCCTGGTCGAAAGCCTGATGCTCGACCCCGCCCGCCGGCTGGTCCTGGTCAGCCTGGACGGCGAGGAGAAGCTGGTGCTGCTGGGCGAAGGCCGCCTGCTGGACACCCCGAAGAAGCCCCCTGCCCCGCGCCGCAAGACCCCGGAGATCGCCGCCTGATGCGCGCCGCCGCCAAACTCTGGACCAGCCTCTTCGACGTCCGCCGCGAGGACCTGAAGAAGGCGCTGCTGATCTCGCTGGTCGCCTTCGTCGCCAGCATGATCATCCCCGCCGTCGCCCTGGCGCAGGCGGTGAACATCGACCTGGGCACCGGCGCCGGGCTCACCGAGCGCATGGTGCAGATGATCGGGCTGCTGACGGTGCTGTCGCTGGCCCCGTCGATCGTCATCATGACCACCAGCTTCGTGCGGATCGTGGTGGTGCTGAGCCTGCTGCGCACGGCGCTCGGCCTGCAGCAAAGCCCGCCCAACGCGGTGATCATCAGCCTGTCGCTGTTCCTGACCGCCATCGTCATGGGCCCGACCCTGCAGCGGTCCTATGACGAGGGGGTCAAGCCGCTGCTCGACCAGCAGGTCGAGCTGACCGAGGCGTTCGAGGCGGCCGGCGATCCGGTGAAGGCCTTCATGCTCAGCCAGGTGGACCGCGAGGATCTCGCCCTGTTCGTCCGACTGTCGAAGATCGAACGTCCGGCGACGATCCAGGACACGCCGATCCGCGTGGTGACGCCGGCCTTCATGATCAGCGAGCTGAAGCGCGCCTTCGAGATCGGCTTCCTGCTGTTCGTGCCCTTCCTGGTCATCGACCTGGTCGTGGCCAGCGTGCTGATGAGCATGGGCATGATGATGCTGCCGCCGGTGGTGGTCAGCCTGCCGTTCAAGCTGATCTTCTTCGTGCTGGTCGACGGCTGGCGGCTGGTGGCCGGCAGCCTGGTGGAGAGCTTCCAGCGCGGTGGCGGGTAGCTACGCCGTGCGTTGAACTCAGCCCGCGGGCGCAGCGCCGGCCGCCGCCGTCCGCACTGGCGCGGGTCCCGTCGGCGAGGGGCTGTCGCGGAACTTCTGCTTCATGCGGGCCACCCAGCCGGTGAAGCCCTCGTTGTCGGCCACCGCGCGGCTGAAGTCGTTGGCGGTCAGCGCGCCGCCGTCGGGGGCGGCGAAGGCCACGCGCAAGGCCTCCGGGTTGCGGCTCTGCTCGACAAAGCCGTCAAACCGCTCCCGCAGACGACCCAGCGCCACATCGTCGCCGGCCAGGCTGTAGGCCACGCCGGCGCGCAGCAACCGGCCCTCCTCGTCGGGACGCAGGGGCAGCGGCGACTTCCAGCGGTCGCCTAGGCCCGCCTCGAACAGCGCGCCGGCGACGGCCCAGTTTCGGCCCTTCCAGGCGATCTCGGCCTTCACTTCGCGGGACTCGGGCGTGTTGTCCTGCTCGAGAATCTCTTCGGCCGCGTCGAGCCGCCCCAGCGCCATCAGCGACCGGGCCGTGATGACCCGCCGCTCGACGTTCAGGGCTGTGGGCAGGGTGGTGATGCGCGAGTTGTTGATCGCCGCCAGCGCCTGCTCGGGCTTGCGGTCCATCAGCTGGATCAGCGCCAGGTCGGTGGCGACCTGGGCGCGCGGCACGCCGTCGAGGCGGTTGTCGACCTGCCATTGCAGAAGCCGCGCGGCGTTGCTGAGCAGATCGACGTCCACCAGACGGCGGGCCATCTTGCGGACCATCAGATCGCCGTCCGCGCCGATCGGCGTCAGCTCCTGGAAATCCTGGAACAGCGCCAGCGCCTGGATCGGCTCCAGGCCGTCGGCCAGGCCATCGAGGAACAGCGAGCGGAACGCCGAGGCGAGGTCTTCCTGCAGGGCCACGGCCTGGGGCAGGTCGGGGAGCCGCGTCCCCGCCGAGCGCAGGGCTTCCAGCGCTTCGCGATAGCGGCCCTGTCCGAGGTAGAGCTGGCCCAGGGTGCGGATCGTCTCCAGCTCGGTGGCTCCGCCGCGCCAGCGATAGCGCAGGCCGTCATAGGAATCGGCGGCCTGCACCGGCGTGATCATGCCCAGCTCGAGTTTCAGCGCCGTGGCGCGCAGCAGCGCGGGCGTGGCCAGCTGGTCGAGCGGCGCCGTGGCGATGGCGGAGTAGAGACCCAGGGCGGCCTTCTTGGCTCCCCGCTTCTCGAACATCCTGGCCTGCACCATCCGGATGGCCAGCTGCTCGGCGGAGGGGAGCGTCTCTTTCAGCGCCTCGTCGATACGACGCTGGCAGGCGGCGATGTCGCCAAGTTCGAGCGCGGCCTCGGCGTCGGCGCGCAGGAACCGGGCCTTCCAGACCGGCGAGAACTGGCCGATGGCGATGGCGCCCTGCTGGAACTTGCCCCGGGCGTCGGACCACTGTCCGTTGCGGGCGGCGAGGTAGCCGCGCCAGACCGCGGCGGACGGATCGTCGCCCAGCACCGGACTGGCGAAGTCGGTTTCGGCTTCTTTATCGCGGCCCGCCATGACGCGGGCGATGCCGCGCAGGCCGCGGAACTCGGCCTCGCCGGCGATGGTGCCGCGCTCGCGGGCGGTGGCGTTCAGAACGCCGATGGCCTCGTGGGAGAGCTCGGCGCCGATCAGGAAGCGGGCCAGCGCCATCCGCGCCTCGGTCGCGGCGTCCTTGCCCTTGGCGCCCTCTTCGGCGGCAGCCTCGGTCAGGGCGGCGTAGCGCGGCATGAAGCCGCCCGGACCGGTCCTGGCCCAGGTGTCGTCGATCAGGCCGGGCATGCCGGCCGCCTTGGGGGCGCCGTCGCCGGAGGCGTCGGCAACGCGCGCGGTCGCCGAGGCCGGCGACAGGGCGAGGCCGGATGGCCGCCCGATGCGGACCAGATCCCCCTCGGCCAGCACCCGCAGGTCGGTGGCGTAGGGCTCGATAGCCAGGCCATGGAAGGTCGGCAGCAGGGCCATCTCGACGTAATCGCGCCGCGTGGTCAGCCCCTTGGCCGGCCCCAGCGCGGTGACGACGGCGATCCTGTCGCCGACCGCGGGATCCTCCAGCCAGATCGGCGCGGTCGCGCCGGCGACGACGGCGGTCAGCGCCGCTTCCGCCGCCTCGCTGTCGCGCTGGACGGTGATCTTGCCGGTCTCGTCACGGGGACCCGGCCCCATCCGCAAGGTCCAGCTGGCGCCCTCGCCGACGACGGCGACTTCCAGGGTGCGCGGCGCGACCAGACGGATGGCGGAATAGTCCCGCCCCTTGAACGCCTGGATCTTCGAGTACTGCGAGACCCCGCGCGGAAGCCTGGCGATGTCCAGCGTCGCGGGCGCGTCGAAGACGATCCAGATCGCCTCGCCGCGCCGGAACACGGCCGCGCCCGCCGGGTTGGCCCAGTCGAAGCGCAGGCTGACCTGCGGGCCGGCGATCTGCGCGACGGCGCGCACAACGCCACCGGCCGGAACGGGGTTGGCGCGCGGCGCGCGGGGGGCCGGCTCCGGCGGCGGCGTCGGAGCGACCTCCGCCACCTTCGGCGCTTCAGGCGCGGCGGGCTTGGCGAACAGATTGACGTAGATGGCGCCGTCGGCCGAGCCGACCTTGGCGTCCGCGTCATCGGCCAGCAGCAGGTCGATCTCCAGCCCGCCGCCGGTCTGGCGGGCCTGGGCGCCCTTGAGCCACTTCGGCGGCATGATCCGCAGGGTCGAAAGATCGGGCTTGGCGTCGCGGCTGAACCGCAGGGTCAGGGTCTGGCCGTCCCGGCGCTGGGAGACCCGCGCGCCGCCGGCCCAGCGGAACTCGATCCGCGTGAAGTCCCTGGCCTGGGCGGTCCGCACCTCCAGCGGCGAGGCGGCCGCGAAGGCGAGCGTCGGCACGGTCGCCGGCGCGGCGACCGAGACAATGCAGGCCGCCGCGACGCCAGAGCGCAGGATGGCGCGGAAGCTCGTCACCTACCCCGCCTTGGCCGCCGGCGCCGCCGCGGGCGGCGTGGTGGTGGGAGCCCGGGCCGGCGCCGGAGCCGGAGCGGCGGCCTGGGGCCGCGGCGCGGCGACCGGCGGCGCGGCGGCCACGGCAGGCGCCTCGGGCGCCACAGCGGCGCGGGCGCTGGCCAGCGTCTTGTTGCCGGTGAACCGCTTGGCGAGGTTCTCGGTCAGGGTCTTGGATTCGGCGGGCGACATCTGGGCCAGGATGGCGGCCAGGGTCCGCTCCTTCATCTTGGCGGCGATGGGCAGGCGCACGGATTCGTCGAGCTGGTTGAAGCGGGCGGCGGCGTCCTTGGCCTTCATGGCCGAGAAGACGGCGACCAGCCGGCCGACCTCGGCCTCCTGCTCGGCGTCGGCCTGGCCGAGCAGCGCCTGCACATCGCCCTTGAGCGCGGCGAGCGCCTTGACCCGCGCGTCGAGCTTGGCCTCGGCGGCGGCGATCAGTTGCAGCTGGGTGTCGATGCCCTGTTCACGCTCGTCGAGCTGGCCCCGCCGCTCGCCCAGGTTCTGCAGGATGCGCAGTTCGGCCGGCGAAAGGTTCGCCTGGCGCGCCAGTTCGGCGGCGGTCGGGGCGCAGACGGCGGCCGGCTTGGCGGCGGCGACTTTCTCGGCCGCCGTTTCCTGCGGCTTGGCGCCGGCCAGTTCCTCGGCGAAGGCCTGGGCCCCGCTCAGCATGTCGGGCAGCGTGCGGGCGCCCGACAGGAAGTTGACGGCCAGAACGCCGGCGACCGCGACACCGGCCAGCGGCAGGATTCGGGGCATGGACTTCATCGGCGGCCTCCGGAGATCGCGCGAAGCCGGCCGGCTTCGGGATCGGGGTCGAACAGGTCATCGTCGACCCGCGCCTTCGAGCGCGGGGTGACAGCGGGTTCGGGCCGCGTGAACACCATCCGCTCGCGCACGGGCGCGGGCGCCGGCTGAACGACCCGCCCGACATCATCGGCGATACGGGTTGAGGAAGCGGTAACTCCCTGATCAAGGCGCGCGGCCAGGGCCTTGGCGGTCTCGATGCGCCCGGCCAGGCTGTCGGCGGCCTCGTCGGTGGCGGCGCGCAGGTCAGCCAGCCCCTGCTCGGCGCGGGCGGCGGCGGCGTCCAGGTCGGCGACCGCGCGCGCAAAGCCGTCGTGGCTGTCGCGCAGCGCCTTGAGCCGGCGCTCCAGACGCCAGCCGAACGCCAGCGCCGCGATGAGCAGCAGGACCAGCAGCAGGTTCAGTCCGATGACGGCGACGCTCATTTCAGCCTCTTCTGGACGGCCTTCTTCGCGGCGGGCGAAAGCGGGGCCTCACACCGGATGGCGATATGATGATTCCGGCGTCCCATGCGGCCCCGGGTCAGCGGGATGGTGCCGGCCCGCAGCTCGACAAGGCTGTCGGGCGTGGCGTTCAGCGTGAGGGTGTCGCCGACCTTCAGGTTCAGGACCTTGGAGAGACCGACCTGCTGTTCGTCGAGCACGGCCCGGACCTCCATCTGCGTGGTCCACAGTTCGGTGGCCAGGTGGCCTTCCCAGATGTTGTCGCGGCCGAACTTCTCGCCCATGAACTGCTGCAGCAGCATCTTCCGGATGGGCTCGAGCGTGGCGTAGGGCAGCAGCAGCTCGATGCGGCCGCCGCGGTCTTCCATGTCGATGCGCAGCTTGACCAGGATGGCGGCGTTGGCCGGCCGGGCGATGGCGGCGAAGCGCGGGTTGGTCTCCAGACGGTCCAGGGTGAAGCTGACCGGCGTCAGCGGCTCGAACGCGGCCTGGGCGTCCTGCAGCACGACCTCGACCATGCGCTGGACCAGCACCCGCTCGATGGTGGTGTAGGGTCGGCCCTCGATCCGCATCGCCGCCGTGCCGCGACGGCCGCCGAGCAGCACATCGACGATCGAGTAGATCAGGTTGGAGTCGACCGTCAGCAGACCGTAGTTGTCCAGCTCCTCGGCCCGGAACACCGACAGGATGGCCGGCAGCGGAATGGAGTTCAGGTAGTCGCCGAACCGGATCGAGGAGATGTTGTCGAGGCTGACCTCGACGTTGTCGCTGGTGAAGTTGCGCAGGCTCGTGGTCATCAGCCGGACCAGCCGGTCGAAGACGATCTCGAGCATCGGCAGCCGCTCGTAGGACACCAGCGCCGAATTGATGATCGCGCGGATGCCGTTGCGGTCGGCGGCGTCGTCCTCGCTGAGGTCGAAGCCCAGCAGGCTGTCGATCTCGTCCTGGTTCAGGATGCGCTCGGCGCCCAGCAGGCCGTCGGCGCCGCCGTCGCCCCAGTCGGGACCGCCGGTCCCGGCGTCGCCTTCGCCGTTCTCCTGGGCCCACTGGGCCATCGCAGCCTGGTCGTCGGTGTCCTGGGTCATGCCATACGCGCCGCCAGCCCCCTTTCGGGCGCTAGTTGATCAGCATCTCCTCGATCAGGACGGCCTTCACCTTGGTGGGGGCGACGACCAGATTCACGCGACGCAGGATTTCCAGCCGCAGCTGGTAGCTGCCCTGGCTGCCGGTCAGGTCTTCCGGACGCAGCTCGCGCAGGAAGGTCTGAAACATGTCCTGCATCCGGGGAATGTTCGGGTTGAGCACCTCCACCGCCTCGGCGTCGGCCAGCTCGAAGGTCAGCTTCAGCTTGAGGAAGGTCGGACGGCCGTCGGCGGTCTGCATGTTCACGACGATGTCCGGCAGGGTGTAGAACACGACCCCGTCGGGACCCTCGCGAACGACGGCCGCGCCGGCCTCGGGCTTGCCGCCGCCATGGGCGTCCTTCTTGGCCTTCTTCGGCTTCTTCTCGGCCTTGGCGCCGTGCTCGCCGGCCGCCTCGGGCTTGGGCTTCATCAGGAAGAAGGCGCCGGCTCCGCCGCCGCCCAGCACCAGAACCGCCGCCACGCCGGCGATGATCACCAGCTTGAGCGGCAGCTTCTTCTTGGCCGGCGCTTCGCCTTCCGCGCCTTCGGGGGCTTCGGCGTCAACAGCCTCTTCGCCCTCTTTGCCCTTGTCTGCGGCCACGCGCGCGACTCCTTGGAATCTATAAGCCTCCCTCATGCGTTCACGTTGGTTAAGGATCGGTTCCAAACGTGGTTAACGCGCCGGGGTGCGGCGATGTGGCGCCGTGCGATCGCGCGATCCGGCCAAGCCGGCAAGGCTGCCTCCCGACCCGGCCGGCCAGCTGGATTTCCCTTGCCCGCAAAGCCTTTCGGTCGATCAGCGGCGGGCCTTGAGCCCGGGCCGGGCCCCTCGCGCCGTCCGGGCGCGACCAGCAGAATGCGCCCCGGCAGGTTTGACCGGGCGGCCGCCGTTAACCCTCTTGTTTGCTGATTTCATTGGGGTTTTCGGCTGGCCCGGACCTTGCATCGCCGGGACCTGACGCAAATCGCCGTCGCCGCAGCAGAGGAGGCCCGCCATGGACAACACGATGTACGTCGCCCTGTCGCGCCAGATGACCCTGCGGCGCGAGATGGACATCATCGCCAACAACATCGCCAACGCCGACACGGCCGGTTTCAAGGTCGAGATGGCGATGGTGAAGACTGATGCGGCCGACCGCGCCCGAATGGTCGACGGGCCCAAGTCGCTGAAGTTCGTCATCGACGACGGAATCATTCGCGACTTCACCCAGGGCGCCCTTCGCAGGACCGGCGGGACCTTCGATCTGGCCGTCGAGGGCCAGGGGTTCTTCAAGGTCGAGACCGACGGCGGCGAGCGCTTCACCCGCGACGGCCGCTTCACCCTCGGCGCCGACGGACGGTTGACCACCCAGGCCGGCGACGCCGTGCTCGGCGCCGGCGGGCAGATCGTGGTCAACCCCGAGGAGGGCGAGGTCGCCATTTCCGCCGACGGCGTCGTCAGCCAGAACGGCGAGCAGATCGGCAAGATCGACGTCTTCGCCTTCGACGACCTGTCGAGCCTGGCCAAGGACGGCGACAACCTTCTGCGCAACACTTCCAACATCGAGCCCCAGGTCTCCAACGCCGCCAACGTGCGCCAGGGGATGCTGGAGACCAGCAACGTCAATCCGATCATGCAGATCACCCGGATGATCGAGGTCAGCCGGGCCTACGAGAGCATGGTCCGGACCATTGAAGGATCTTCCGAACTGTCCCGCCGCTCGGTCGAGCGGCTCGGGCGGGTCGCGTAAGGGAGCTTAGGAACCGATGCAGGCGCTACGCACCGCGGCTACGGGCATGTCGGCCCAGCAGCTGAACGTCGAGGTCATCTCGAACAACATCGCCAACATGAACACCGTTGGCTTCAAGCGTCAGCGGGCCGAGTTCCAGGACCTGCTCTACCAGACGATCGAGCGGGCCGGAGCGCAGTCTTCCGACCAGGGCACGGTGGTGCCGACCGGCGTCCAGATCGGCGGCGGCGTGAAGGCCGGCAGCACCTACCGGATCACGACCCAGGGCGTCCTCACCCCGACCAGCAATCGCTACGACCTCGCCATCGAAGGCCGCGGCTTCCTGCAGGTGCTGATGCCGTCGGGGGAGACCGCCTACACCCGGGCCGGCAACCTGTCGGTCAACGATCAGGGCCAGCTGGTCACCGATGACGGCTACCAGATCCAGCCGTCGATCACGATCCCGCAGGACGCCGTCGACGTCTCGATCTCCAAGACCGGACAGGTCCAGGTCGTCAAGGCCGACTCCCCGACGCCGGAAGTGGCCGGAACGATCGAACTGGCCGCCTTCGTCAACGAAGCGGGCCTCGAGGCCATCGGCGACAACCTCTACATGGAAAGCGGCGCCTCGGGACCGGCGACGACCGGCACGCCGGGGTCGGTGGGCTTTGGCCAGATCATGCAGGGCTATATCGAAGCCTCGAACGTCGACGCCGTCAGCGAGATCACCGCGCTGATCGTGGCCCAGCGGGCCTACGAGATGAACTCCAAGGTGATCAGCACCGCCGACGAGATGCTGCAGGCCGCCAACCAGGTGAAGGCATAACCTGATGCGGACCGCCCTCCTCCTGTCGTTCTGCGCCGCCCTCGCCGCCTCGCCGGCCCTGGCCGGTCAGGTGACCCTCAAGGCCGACGTCGCCGACTCCGACGGCCGCGTGACCCTGGGCGACCTGTTCGACGGCGCGGGCGCCGCGGGCGACTACGTTATCGCCACCCGGACCGGCCCCACCGTCGTGCTCGACGCCGCCGCGGTCCGGGTGTTCGCCCGCCGCGCGGGCCTGGACTGGAGCAACCCCAACGGCCTGCGCCGCATCGTCGTCCGCGGCGGCGCGGCGGCCAGCGCCCCGGCCGGGCGCGGCAACGTCGAGGTCCTGACCTGGGCGCGCAGCCTGAACGCCGGCGAGATCGTCCAGCCGCAGGATCTGATGTGGGGCAAGGCCCTCGGCGCCCCCTCGGACGCGCCCCGCGACGCCGACGCCGTCATCGGCATGGCCGCCCGCCGGCCGCTGCGCGAAGGGGCCACGGTCTCGCAGCGCGACGTCACCGCCCAGCAGGTCATCCGGGCCGGCGAGATGGTGCTCATCACCTGGTCCAGCGGCGGCATCACCCTGTCCCTCCAGGGCAAGGCCATGTCCGCCGCCGCCGTCGGCCAGACCTTCAACGTCCAGAATCCCGCCTCGAAGAAACTCATCGAGGCGGTCGCGACAGCGCCCGGCCAGGCCGTCACCGGCCCCGAGGCGCAGCGGCTGAAAGCCGCCGGATCTGCCCAGTACGCAGCCCGCTAAAGGATCGTCCCCATGCGTTTCGCCGCCCTCGCCGTCATCGCCTTCGCCCCGCTCGCCGCCTGCTCGACCGTCGCGGAGACGGTGCGCGGTCCGCAGCTTACGCCCGTCGGCTACCCGGCCGCCCTGATCCCTCAGGAGCAGGTCATCCTGCCGATGGCCCAGCAGCCCCAGCCGGCCAACGCCAACTCCCTGTGGAAGGTCGGCGCCCGCACCTTCTTCGGCGACCAGCGCGCCGCCCGCGTCGGCGACATCCTGACGGTGCAGATCGACATCGACGACTCGGCCCGGACGCAGAACTCGACCACCACCTCGCGCACCTCGGGCCAGACCATGGGCTTCCCGCACCTCTTCGGGCTGGAAAGCTCGCTGGGGAAGATCCTGCCGGGCGGCTTTGACCCTTCGGCGGCCATCGAGACCGGTTCGACCAGCAACAAGGCCGGGGCCGGCGCCGTCACGCGGTCGGAGAAGATCAGCCTGACCATCGCGGCGGTGGTCACCGGCGTGCTGCCCAACGGCAACATGGTCATCCAGGGCACCCAGGAGGTCCTGACCAACGGCGAGCTTCGCCGGCTGACCGTGTCGGGCATCGTGCGGCCGGAAGACATCTCGGCCGCCAACACCATTCGCCACACCCAGATCGCCGAGGCCCGCATCGCCTACGGCGGCCGGGGGGACATCAGCCGGGTCCAGAAGACCCCGGCCGGACAGGGTCTGGTCGAGGCCTTCTCCCCGTTCTGACTTCTGTTCCGATCCTGTTCTGAACCTTAACGCGGCATCGTGCGTTTCCCACCCGAAGGGAGCGCGCCATGTCTCGTATTCTGGCCGTAATCGGGATCGTCGGAGCCGTCGCGCTCGGAAGCTGCGTCAGTCAGCGCGCCACGCTGAACGACGGGCTGGCCTGGTCCTATCAGAACCATGAAGGCGAAGGCCCCAAGCTGGCCTACGGCGCCCCGATGTCAGACAACGTCGTGCTGATGATGACCTGCGACGCCGGTGAAGGCCGCGCGCGGCTCTCGTTGCTCGGCGGATCGCCGGATGCGGGACTGGTTCTCGCCTCGGGCCGTGAACTGACGCGCTTCGGCGGCGAACCGGTCGCCTCGCCCGGCGCCGGGCATCTGATCGAGACCAACGCCCCGCTCGACGCGACGCCGCTGGCCGGGTTCCAGCGCACCGGCGACCTGACCCTGGTGGATCGCGGTCGCTCGGTGCGGATCGACGCCCAGGGCAGCGAACGCGCCGACGTGAAGCGCTTCTTCAAGGCCTGTGGGGCGTAAACGTCGGGGACATGCACTTCAGTGCGTGTCC
>JAUSPV010000247.1 GCA_030652755.1 Caulobacter sp.
ACATGCACTTCAGTGCGTGTCCCCTGCCGCTCGCGGATCTTTCAATCAGATGTGTTCAAGCTGATGGGGACACGCACTGAAGTGCATGTCCCCGGCGTCGCCTACTCGGCGGCCATCAGCGCCGGGTTCACGTCGCGGACCGGCAGCATGACCACCTCGCCGCCGGTCGGGGCGCGCATCTCGGCCAGCTCTTCCGGCGTGACCATGAAGCCGTGCGCGCGGGCCTTGCGGCCCAGGTCGATGCGCGAGGTCCAGGCGGCGATCGGGGCCGACAGCAGCATCGGAATGACGATCGGCCAGACCCACAGCAGCAGGTCGGGGCGCAGGATCAGGGCCAGGGTGCAGAACAGCCCGGCGAAGGTCTCGTTGCGGTAGCTGCGGGCGGCGTCGGCGCGGCTGAGAGCCTCGCCGTCACGGACCTGGGCGGTCCAGCCGGCGTCGCGGCCGGTGAGGATCTCGTACACCGCGCGGGTGTTGCCGATCATGTAGATGGGGGCGGTGATCGCCGAGAGGGCCATCTCCGAGACCAGACCCTTGGCCAGCATCCGGCGACCGCCGAAAGCCTCGCGCTCGGCCTTGTTGAAGAAGGCCAGGCTCCAGCCCATCAGCTTGGGTCCCAGCAGCATCAGGGTGGTCAGCAGGGTCGCCCACAGGAACGGGCTGTAGTCGAGGCGGAACAGGTCCCAGAAGCCGTACCAGGTCGGGCGGTCGCCCACCTGGATGATCATGCCGACCACCAGCGAGGCCAGCCACAGCGGCGAGGCGATGTAGGCCATCAGGCCGACGCCCATCTGGAAGCGGCTCATCGGGTGCAGGCCGCGGGCCCCGATGACGCCGAAGTGCTGCATGTTGCCCTGGCACCAGCGGCGCTCGCGCTTCATGAACTCCAGCAGGCTGGGCGGGGTCTCTTCGTAGCTGCCGCCGAGCGCGGCGGTGACGTGGACGCCCCAGCCGCCGCGACGCAGCAGGCCGGCCTCGACGACGTCGTGGCTCATCACATGGCCGCCGAAGGGCTTGCGGCCCGGCAGGTGCGGCAGGCCGGCGCACTGGGCGAAGGCGCGGACGCGGACGATGGCGTTGTGGCCCCAGTAGCTGGCCTCCGAACCCGACCACCAGGCCAGGCCCGCCGAGGCCACGCGGCCGTACAGGCGGACGCCAAACTGCTGGGCGCGGGCGAACAGGCTCTCGGCGTTGATCACCGTCGGCGTGGTCTGGATCAGGCCGATGTCGGGCTGGCGCTCCATGGCGTCGACCAGGTGCAGCAGGGTCTCGCCCGCCATCACGCTGTCGGCGTCCAGGATGATCATGCTCTCGTAGGCGCCGCCGAAGCGACGGACCCAGTCGGCGATGTTGCCGGACTTGCGCTCGGTGTTCTGGTCGCGCCGGCGGTAGTAGGCGCGGCAGCGGCTGCGGTTGCGCAGCAGGTTGAACTCGGTCCACTCGGCGGCGGCGATCTGGTCGCTGGTGGTGTCGCTGAGCACGAAGATGTCGAATGACCGCGCGGCGCCCAGGCGGGCCAGGTCGGCGTCCATGCGGGCCAGGCGGCCCATCGTGGCGCGCGGATCCTCGTTGTAGACCGGCATCAGCAGGGCGGTGCGGGTGCGGGGCAGGGGCGCGCGGGCGGAGAAGGCCAGCTCGTCATTGGCGCCGCGCAGCAGGACGGCAAGACCGATGGCCGCGTTGGTGAACCAGCAGGAGATGGCCGCGATCAGCGTCATGAACAGCGTAAGGCCGATCACCTCGAGCAGCATGAAGCCCTCGGCGGCGTAGAGGCGGATCGGCGTCCAGCAGGCCAGGGCGGTCAGCACCAGCGTGCCGGTCGCCAGGATGGCGCGGCGCTTGGCGATGTCGGCGGGCCCGCTGGCCGGCAGGGCCGTGGCCACGGCGGCGTCGGCGCCCAGCGACTGGATCGGCATGGTCAGAGGGGCCGGGGCGGGCAGATGCTCACGGGTGGGCGCCGACGGCTCGACGTAGCTGTCGCTCTCGTACTGGACCGCCAGATTGCTCATGTCCATTCGGGCCGCCGTGACGCTGCTTGTGTGACCGGACAAGACATCTCCCTGACGCCTCGACTTACGGTTCACGGATTTGTGTTGTTGCATCGCACAAATGCAAGGGCTTGGCGTCAAAAAAGAGGCGTGAAACACCAGAATTTTGCCGGAAGAACGGAAAAATCGCCCCACCGGTGCGGTTTGCGCGAAAACTGAGCGCAATCACGTCCTATCACGGAAGCGAGAGGTGTCGATAGCGCGCCGTGATCGAATCGATCAGTCTTCGCCCGGATCGAGCCTCGCGGCGTCCAGATCCGCCTCGCCGAGCGCGACCAGTATCAGCCGCCGTTCGAGGACGAGGGCCGTCACCCCGACCCAGCCGACCAGCACGAAGGCGTAGATGCGCTCCCACAGGCCGACGTTCTCGGCGTTCACCACGCCCGGGAACAGCGGAATGAAGTTGTAGTTGGTGATCGCGGTCAGGATCAGCATCGCCACGAACACGATGGCGAGGAAGATTCTCAATCGCCGGAAGCCGCCGACCCCCGCCAGTCCCCACAGGATGAAGGCCGGCGCCAGCTGAATGCCCAGACCCAGGTTGATGATGGCGTGCATCGGATCTGGATAGAGCCAGACCGTTGACAGGATTAGTCCCGCCGCGCCGAGCGTGAAGGCGAGGAAGGTCGCCGCCGCGGCGATCCGGTTGCCGCCCAGCGCCGTCAGGGCCAGGCCGAAGCCGGCGCCGGCCAGACCGGCCGCGATCCCCGACAGCAGTACGCCGGTGTTGAAGATGCCGGGGTAGGGCGCCGCCGTGCTGCCCAGGACGCTGATGTACTGGGTCGCATGGTCGAAGTCGGGATAGGTCAGGGTCGCGGCGACGAAGCTGGCGGCCGCCAGCAACGGCGCGCCGATCCCGGCCCAGAGCAGCCAGCGACGACGGCGGTAGCGGGTCATGCGGCGCGCGCCGGGTCAGGCGGCGTCTCGGTCAGGGCGGCGACAAACGGCGGGCGCGGGTGGCGCTTGAGGCCCCACAGCGGTCGCATCGGCCCTGTCCGGCGGACGATCTCGTAGACGACCAGGCTGCCGCCGAGCGTCACCGTCAGCAGGAGCGCCGCCTCCGGCAGGGCCGCCAGGTTCCACGGCTTGACGACATAGACGGCGATGACCAGCAGCGTCTGGTGGACCAGGTAGCAGGGGAAGACCGCGTCGGTCAGATAGCGCAACGCCGGGCCATCGGCCTTCCGCAGCCAGACGCTGCCGTAGCCGAGGATGGCGGCGATCGTCAGCCACTGGTTGGCGGCGTAGACTAGGCTCTTGGGAATGGCGAAGAAGAACCGCCCGTCGGGATGAGCGGTCAGCGCCATCAGCGCGACCAGCATGACCAGGGCCCCGGCCAGCGCCGGCTTGCGCCAGCGCTCGAGGTCGGCCCAGACCTGCTCGCGCAGGGCCATGGCGAATCCGAACAGGAACACGGCCAGCGAAACGGCGTGGTTGTACCAGTCGACCGGCAGCTGGTTGGTGATGCCGAAGATCGGGAACAGGGTCATCCGCAGGACCGCCAGATAGGCGAACGGCACGACCAGCACGCGCCAGCCGGCCAGATGCCGCTCCATCAGGAACTCCAGCCGCGCCAGCCAGGCCGGCCGGGTCAGCAGGGCGATGGCGGCGAAGGTGTAGACGCCGATATAGAGCACGAACCACAGGTGGTTGAGCGGGATGCGCAGCAGCTGCGACGGGCTGAAGGTGTGCAGCCACCAGCCGGCCAGCCCCCCGGTCCACCAGCCCTTGTCCAGCGCCTCGAGCCAGGATTGCGGCGGCACGAGGAAGATGACGCCGAACAGGAAGGGCGGGACCAGCCGCGCCAGCCGCGCCCTGGCCGTCGCGCCCGCCGTCAGGCGGCGGCTCATGAAGCGCAGCGCCGCGCCGGACACCAGGAACAGCAGGGTCAGCCGCCAGGGGCCCGTCGCCAGGATCGCCTCGGCCAGCCAGCCGAAGGTGTGGCGGCTGTGCATGTGCCAGTCCCAGGGCGCGTACACGAGCGCGACATGGAACAGGATCAGCAGCCCGAACGCCGCGACCCGGATCCAGTCCAGGTCGGCGCGGCGGGCGAACGTCGCCGCCCTTGGCGCCGGTTGCGGCGTCGGCGCGGCCTCTGTCTGGGAATCCTGCAACACAGCGGGCGTCTGCAACCTCAAATCCGGGCCGGTCGTCACGCGGCGCGTCCTGCCAGAGAAAGCCGCCCTCGGCCAGTCCGACGAGCGTGTTGCTGGCCAAGGGGCGGGCAGGACTGTGGCGATGCAGCAACTGTTTTGTGCAACCGCGAAGATAACCTGTTCAACCTCCGGAATCCAGATTAAGGCCCGGCCCGACGCAGCCAGTCTGTGTCTCGACCGGTTCGGGCTGTCGGAGGCAAGAGCCGGTCTCCTGTGAAGTGCGGGCTGCGGGGCCCGCGGAACCCCGGTCCCTCGCGGACCGGGGTTTTCACGTTTCAGGGGCTTTGCTTCCGCCGGGGCGGGGGGTCAAGATCGCCGTCATGATCACCCTGTGGCACTGCGCTGACGCCCGTTCCTTCCGCCCGCTCTGGGCGCTGGAGGAGCTCGGCCTTCCCTATGAGCTGAAGATGCTGCCGTTTCCGCCGCGGTTCTTCGCCAAGGAATACATGGCCGAAAATCCGCTCGGCACCATCCCGCTGCTGGTCGACGGCGAGACGCGGATGACCGAGTCGGCGGCCATCGTGCAGTACCTCTCCGAGGCGCATGGAGACGGGCGGCTGTCGGTGAAGCCGGGCGAGGCCGGCTACGGCGCCTTCCTCAACGGCCTGCATTTCGGCGAGGCGACGCTGACCTTCCCGCAGACCCTGGTGCTGCGCTACCGCCGGCTGGAGCCGAAGGAGCGCCGCCAGCCGCAGGTGGCCGACGACTACGCCAAGTGGTTCCTCGCCCGCCTGCGGGGGCTGGAGGCGATCCTGCAGACCTCGGATTTCTACGCCGCCGGCCGGTTCACCGGCGCCGACATCTCGGTGGCCTATGCGCTGCTGCTGGCCCGGAGCCTGGGCCTCGACGGCGACTTCCCGCCGGCCGTCGCCGCCTACTGGGCGCGGATGCAGGCGCGCGAGGGCTTCCAGCGCGCCAAGGCGGCGCAGGAGCGCGCCAGCGTCGAACAGGGGCTGACGCCGCTGGATGTGAGCAAGCTGTAGCGCGACCGGGGACATGCACTTCAGTGCGTGTCCC
>JAUSPV010000248.1 GCA_030652755.1 Caulobacter sp.
GGGACACGCACTGAAGTGCATGTCCCCGAGCAGCGCCTAAGCGCTCACCCCCGGCCTGCGCCCCGCCCAGGGCTGCGCCGCCTCCAGCTGATAGGCCAGCGCGAACAGCAGCGCGTCGTTTCCCGCCCTGGCGGCGAAGTGGATGCCCACGGGCAGGCCGTCGGCGGTCCAGTGCAGCGGCACGCTCATGGCCGGGGCGCCGGCGACGTTGTGCAGCGGGGTGTAGCCGACGTAGTCGGTCAGCCGCTCCGACAGCTCGGCGAACGGCACATCGCCCGAGACATAGCCCAGCGGGACCGGCGGCTTGGCCAGCACCGGCGAGACGATGACGTCGAGGTCGTCGAACCATGTGTCATAGGTGGCGGAATCGGCCGCCAGCCGGCCGATGGCCGCGTCGACCGCGCCGTCGGGCGCCTTGGCGATCAGCTCGGCCATGCCCAGCGAGAAGGGCTCGGCCATGGCGGCGTCGGGCGCGCGACCGAGCATCTTGGCCATCGCCCCCATGTCCATCGCCGCGCCGGCCGACCAGAGGGTCAGGAAGTCCTGGCCAAAGCGGGCCGAATCGATCGGCCATTTCGTCTCGCTGACCCGGTGGCCCAGGCCCTCGAGCAGCTTCACCGCGCCGTCCAGGCCGGCGCGCACCTCGGCGTCGGGCTCGCGGCCGTTGCCGCTGGTGCTCAGCACGCCGATGCGGAGTTTCTTGCGCAGGGGTTTGCCGACGAGACCGATCGGCTTGAAGGGCGCGCCCTTCTCCGTGCGCTCGGTCGCCGCGAACATCGCCGCCGAGTCGCGGACCGACAGGCTGTCGACGTGGCCCACCGACAGCGCGATGACCCGCATGTCGGTGTTGCCGATCAGCCGGCCGCGCGAGGGCTTGAAGCCGAACAGGCCGCAGTTGGCGGCCGGGATGCGGATCGAGCCGCCGCCGTCGGTGGCGTGGGCCATCGGCACCACGCCGGCCGCCGTGGCCGCCGCCGCGCCGCCGGACGAGCCGCCGGTCGAGCGGCTGGTGTTCCAGGGGTTGCGCGTCGGGCCGTAGGCGAGGGGCTCGGTGGTCGGCAGGTAGCCGAACTCGGGCGAGGCCGACTTGCCGATCGGGATCAGGCCGGCCCGCAGCGCCGCCTCGACCCAGGGTTCGCTGGCCGCGGCCGCCGGCGTGTCGCGGTAACCCGCCGATCCGTTGCGCGTGGGCGTGCCGGCGTAGTCGTTGAGGTCCTTGATCAGGAAGGGCACCCCGGCGAACGGCCCGGTCTGGCCGCCCTTCTTCGCCGCGTCGAGGGCGCGGTCGTAGTCAGAGTTGACCATGAAGTTCAGCTTCGGCTGCAGGGCCTCCGAGCGCCGGATGGCGGCCTCAACCGCCTCGACAACGCTGATCTCCTTGTTGCGGATCATCGAGGCGATCGTGGTCGCGTCCGGCGTCCAGGACGTGGCCGCCGGCGCGACGGGTTTGGCGTTGGCGGCGAGCGGCGCAACGGCGGCGGTCGCGGCGGAGGCGGCCAGCAGGCCGCGGCGGGTCAGTTCGGTCATCTGTGGAGCCCTCCCATCCGGACGTCTGTCGCGTCCGTGAACAGCGATCAGCTTGGCCCGTGGAACGGCGGTCCGCAAGCGGCCGAACGCTTGACGCCGGCGCCCCGCGGCGCGACTCTGACAACAACAGAACAAGGCGCGGGAGGAGAAACGCCATGGCCGACGGTTCAATGACAGGCGTGGGCTCGCTCAAGGGCAAGGTCAGCGAGGCGGAATGGAAGGCCCGGGTCGACCTTGCCGCGCTGTACCGCCTGGTGGCGCTGCACGGGTGGGACGATATGATCTTCACCCATATCTCGGCCCGCATTCCGGGGCCGGAGCATCACTTCCTGATCAATCCCTACGGCATGTTCTTCGACGAGATCACCGCCAGTTCGCTGGTCAAGATCGACCTCGAGGGCAGGGTGCTGCAGGAGACGCCCTACTTCATCAATCCGGCGGGCTTCACCATCCACTCGGCGGTCCACGCCGCGCGCGAGGACGCCATGTTCGTGATGCACCTGCACTCGGACCAGGGCGTTGCTGTCTCGGCGCAGAAGGAAGGCCTGCTTCCGCTCAGCCAGCACGCGCTGATCGTGCTGCCGCAAATCGCCTATCACGACTATGAGGGCATTGCCCTCAACCTTGACGAGCGAGAGCGACTTGTGGCTGATATCGGTGACAAGACGCTGATGCTGCTGCGCAATCACGGCACCTTGGCGGTTGGCGACACCGCCGCGGCCTGTTGGCTGGGCATGTTCTATCTGGAGCGGGCGTGTCAGCAGCAGATCATGGCCCTGTCCGGCGGACGCGAGAACGTGCTCTTCGCGCCGGAGGCCGCGCAGGCCGAGGTGAAGGGGCAGATGGGTCGCGGCATGGGCCCGATCGGCAATCTCGCCTGGCCCGGATGCCTGCGCCAGCTGGACCGCAACTCGCCGGGCTACGACGCCTAGGCCGTTTCAGGCGGAGAACGACCATGGCCGCCGCGAGCCTCGCGCTCGCGGCGGTCTGCGTTTGTGGTCATGCCCGGGCCGGCGCCTGGCCGCTGGAGCCGGGCGAGACCCTGGCCATCCTGAAGTACGAGCGCGCCGAGGCGGATGACGCCTGGGATCTGGACGGCCGCCGCTACGACTGGGTCGAACGCTCCGACGAGACCGCCAGCCTGCACCTGGAACACGGCCTGACCCGGCGCATCACGCTGCAGGGCAAGCTCGCCTGGTCGCGAGGCGAGGAGGCCGGCGTCGCCTATGAGGGGCGGGGACCGACCGAGCTGGGCTTGCGCTATGCGCTCTTCCGCGACGAGCGGATGGCGATCAGCCTCTACGTCGGCGGCATCGCCCCCGGCGACGGGCGCAACGCCGGCTACGCCCCGCCTGGCGCCGGCGAGGCGGCGGGCGAGGCGCGGCTGCTGGCCGGCCGGTCATTCGCGGCCGCAGAAGGCGTCCTGTTCGTCGAGGCGCAGGCCGCCCGGATCGGCCGCGCCGGCCTGCCCGACGAGACCCGACTCGACCTGACCGTCGGATACGCCCGCGGCGCCCGCTGGCTGTTGCTGGGCCAGACCTACGCCGGCTGGACCGACGCCGAGCCGTCCTGGGTCAAGGTCGAGGTGTCGGCCGTCAGACATTTCGGCGACTGGAGTCTGCAGGCCGGATGGCGCGGCTCGGTGGCCGGAAAAGCTGGTCCTGTCGAGGATGGACCGGTCCTGGCCCTGTGGCGCCGCTTCTGATTGTTTCAGCACTGAAACGTTGGGTCACGCGGGCGCCACCTCAATCCGGTTTACGCTCAGGGAAATGACCCTATATGTGCCGTCATGTCGCGCCGGACGCTCCGGCCAGGAGAGTCGTATCCCGTGATCCGCCGGCACTTTTTCCTCATCGTCGCGGGAGCCCTGCTCACCCTGCTGGTCGTCGGCGGAGCGATCAAGCTCGCCACCGCCCAACCCAAGGGGCAGGGCGGTCCTGGCGGGGGAGCGGCCGGTCGCGCGGCGGCGGTGTCGCAGGTCATGGTGACCACCAGGCCCTTCATCGACCGCATCGAGGTACTCGGCGTCGCCAAGGGCCGCCAGTCCGTGACCATCACCTCCAACACCACCGAACTGGTGACGTCCGTGCGGTTCCGCGACGGTCAGCGCGTCAGCCGGGGCCAGGTTCTTGTCGAGCTCAAGGCCGGCGAGGAAGACGCCGGGCTGATCGAGGCCCAGGCCCGCCTGAGTCAGGCCGAGCGTGACTACGCCCGCTGGAAGTCGCTGGCCGACCAGGGCATCGCCCCCCGGGCCACGGCCGAGCAGTACCTGTCGGCGCTGGAAACCGCCCGCGCCGGGGTGAAGGCCGCCAACGCCCGCAAGCTGGACCGCGTGATCCGCGCGCCGTTCTCTGGCGTGGTCGGACTGACCGACGTGGCGCCGGGGTCTCTGATCAGTCCTGGTTCGCCCATCGTTTCGCTGGATGACGTGGCGGTTGTCCGCGTCGATTTCCAGGTGCCTGATCGCTACCTGTCGGTACTGCGCGAAGGGTCGCCGATCGTGGCGCGGCCCGACGCCTATTCGGACGACGCCTTCCAGGGCCGCATCGCGCTGCTGGACAGCCGCATCGACGCTGCGACCCGCGCCATCACCGCCCGGGCCGAGTTTCCCAATCCTTCCGGCCGTATCAAGCCCGGCATGCTGATGCGGGTGACCATCTCGCACGGCGGTCGCGACGCCCTGGCCGTACCCGAGGCGGCCGTGCAGTTCGAGGGCGACCAGGCCTATGTGTTCGTCATCGCCGCGCGCGGCGAGGGCCAGGCGGCCCGCAAGCAGGCCATCGACACCGGCGTCAGCCAGGACGGCTTCGTGGAGATCCGGGGCGGGCTGAAGGCCGGCGACCGTGTCGTCGCCGACGGCCTCAACCGCATCCAGGACGGCCAGCCGGTGCGCGTCGGGGGTGGTCGCCCCGCCGCCGGCGGCGCCCCGGCTCCCGCTCCCGCTCCCGCTGGCCAGGCGGCGGCGCGCTGATGCTGTCCGACATTTCTGTAAAGCGTCCAGTCTTCGCCGCCGTCGCGGCGATTATCCTGGTCGTCATCGGCCTGGCCGCCTTCCTCAGCGTGCCGATCCGCGAACTGCCGAGCGTCGACCCGCCCGTGGTGTCGATCTCCACCACCTATCGCGGCGCGTCGGCGGAGATCGTCGAGGAACGGATCACCCAGGTGCTCGAGCGCCAGGTGTCCGGCATCCAGGGCATCGACCGGGTCACCTCGTCGAGCCGCGACGGGCGCAGCCAGATCAACATCACCTTCACGCTGGACACCGACCTGGAAGCGGCGGCCAACGACGTGCGCGACGCCGCCAGCCGTGTGGTCAACCAGCTGCCCGACCAGGCCGATCCGCCGCAGATCGCCAAGGCGAACGCCGACTCCGCGCCGATCATCATCCTGAACATGGCCTCGACGACGCTGACGTCGATCCAGCTCGCCGACTATGCCGACCGCTTCCTGATCGAGCGGCTGTCCACCATTCCGGGCGTGGCCAACGTGGGCCTGAACGGTCCGGTCTACGCCATGCGCATCTGGCTGGACTCCGACGCCATGGCCGCCCGCGGCATCACCGTCGAGGATGTCGAGACCGCGCTCAGCAGCCAGAATGTCGAACTGCCGGCCGGCGCGCTCGAGGGCGCGTCCAAGGACTTCACCATCCGGGTGAACCGCGGCTACGCAAAGCCCGAAGACTTCGCCCGCCTGCCCTTGCGCGCCGCCGCCGGGGCCGCCAGCGACGCCTATGTCACCCGGCTGGGCGATATCGCGCGGGTCGAGGAAGGCGCGGCCGAGCCGCGTCGGGTGTTCCGCGGCAACGGCATCGACCAGATCGGCATCGTCCTGACGCGCCAGTCCCAGGCCAATGACCTGGCCATCGCCGAGGCGGCGACCCGGGAAATCGAGACGATCAACAAGACCCTGCCGGCCGGCACCGAGTTGATCATCGCCGTCGACTCCTCGCAGTTCACCGCCGAGGCGATCCACGAGGTGTGGATCACCATGGGCATTTCGATCGCGCTGGTGGCGCTGGTGAACCTGGTGTTCCTGGGCAGCTGGCGCGCCGCGATCATCCCGTCGATCGTCGCCCCGATCTGCCTGCTCGCGACCTTCATCATCATGGCCCCGATGGGCTTTTCGCTGAACCTGCTGACCCTGCTGGCGCTGGTGCTGGCCGTCGGCCTGGTGGTCGATGACGCCATCGTGGTGGTCGAGAATATCCAGCGCCGCGTCGACGAGGGCGAGCCTCCGGTCGTGGCCGCCACGCGGGGCGCGCGCCAGGTGTTCTTCGCCGTCATCGCCACCACGGCGGTGCTGATCGCGGTGTTCGCGCCGCTGATGTTCCTGCCGGGCTACATCGGCCGGCTGTTCGTCGAGCTGGCGGTGGCCATCGCCTCGGCCGTGGCCTTCTCGGCCTTCCTGGCGCTGTCGCTGTCGCCGATGCTGGCGTCCAAGCTGCTGCGACCGGCGTCGGGCGAGGGGTGGCTGGCCCGACGGGTCGATTTCGCCGTCGACAAGGTCAAGAACAGCTACCGCAACTCGCTGGACATGCTGCTTGGCCGCCGCGTGGCCTCCATCGGGGCCGGCGTGCTCGTGGCCGTGCTGGCGGGTCTGGCGGCCTTCCTGTTCACGGCGCTGCCCCAGGAGCTGGTGCCGGCCGAAGACCGGGGCCGCGTCGACATCAGCATCTCCGGCCCGGAGGGCGCCGGGTTCGACTACACCCAGCAGGCCGCGGCCAGGGTCGAGGCCGAGATGGAGAAGTACAAGGCCGACGGCGAGGCCGCCCGCTACATCCTCAGTATTCCACGGTTCGGCGCGACCCAGTTCAACACGGCCAATGGCGTCGTCGTCATGAAGAAGTGGAACGAGCGGACGAAGACTTCCGACGAGGTCGCCGCCGAGCTCAACAAGACCCTCGCGGGCATCACCGGCGTGCGCGCCGTGGCCAGCGTGCGCGGCGCCTTCCAGCGCGGCGGCGGCCAGGGCGGCGGCACCAACGTCGACCTGATCGGGCTGGGCAACGATTACGAGCAGATCGCCCGCTGGCTGGAACCGATCCGCGACGCCATGCAGGCCAATCCCGGCTTCTCGCGACCGCGCCTCGACTATGAACCGACTGCGCCGCGGCTGTCGGTGGAGATCGACCGCGAGAAGGCGGCCGCCCTTGGCGTCACGCCCCAGGCTGTCGGCCGGTCGCTGGAGACCATGTTCGGCTCCCGGCGGGTGACGACCTACATCAAGGGCGGCCAGGAGTACGACGTCATCGTCCAGACCGATCTGGAGAAGCGCCGGACGCTGGATGACCTCAACACCCTCTATGTGCGGACCACCTCCGGCACGCTGGTGCCGCTGTCATCGGTGGTCACCACCGCGCTGCGCGGCGATACGCCCGATCGTGAGCGGACCGACCGGCAGCGCTCGATCGAGCTCACCGCCCAGCTGGCGCCCGGCTACACCGTCGCCGACGCGGTCACCTTCCTGCAGGAGCAGGCGGCCAAGAACCCCAACCCCGGAGTCAGCTACACCTGGGGCGGGCAGGCGAAGGACTATCTGGAAGCCTCCGGCGCGGTGTCGCTGGCCTTCGGCATGGCGCTGCTGCTGGTGTTCCTGGTGCTGGCCGCGCAGTTCGAGAGCTGGATCCACCCGGCCGTGATCATGCTGACCGTGCCGCTGGCGGCGCTGGGCGGCCTGTTCGGCCTGCTGCTGACCGACCAGACCATCAACACCTACAGTCAGATCGGGCTGATCATTCTCATCGGCATCGCGGCCAAGAACGGCATCCTGATCGTCGAGTTCGCCAACCAGCTGCGCGATGAGGGCCGGTCGATTCGCGATGCGGTCATCGAGTCGGCCGTGCTGCGCCTGCGCCCCATCGTGATGACCTCGATCACCGCCGCCTTCGGCGCGCTGCCGCTGATGCTCTGGCAGGGCGCGGGCGCGGCCAGCCGCCAGACGATCGGCATCACCATCTTCTTCGGCGCCATCTTCGCGACCATGCTGACGGTGTTCGTTGTGCCGGTGTTCTACAACCTGCTGGCCCGGTTCACGAAGTCGCCGGAGTGGACGGCGCGGCAGATCGAGGCGTATGAGGGCGATGAACCGGCGGGGCATGCTTCACCCGCCGAATAGGGCAAGGTGGACATGGATGATGCCGGTTTCGCCGTTCGCGGCAAGGACATCGCGCTTCTGCGGCGAATCGAGGAACGGGTTCTCTGGCTCGCCAGCTGGACGATCCACAACGCCAACCACCTGCGCGACAGCCGCGACGGCCTGAAGGTCGGCGGCCACCAGGCCTCCTGCGCCTCGATGACCACCCTGATGACGGCGCTCTACTTCGCCGCCCTGCGGCCGCAGGACCGGGTGGCGGTCAAGCCGCACGCCAGCCCGGTGTTCCACGCCATCCAGCATCTGTACGGCCGCCAGACCATCGACCAGCTGCAGCGCTTCCGCTCGCTGGGCGGGGCGCAGTCCTATCCCTCGCGGACCAAGGACATCGACGACGTCGACTTCTCCACCGGCTCGGTCGGACTGGGCGTGGCCATGACCGCGTTCGCCAGTCTGACCCAGGACTACCTGGCCGCGCGCGGGGCGGTGAAGCCCGACGCCATGGGCCGGATGATCTCGCTGCTGGGCGACGCCGAGCTGGACGAGGGCAACATCTACGAGGCCCTGATCGAGGCCTGCAAGCACGACGTCCGCAACACCTGGTGGATCGTCGACTACAACCGCCAGAGCCTGGACGCGACGACATCCGACCGCATGTTCACCCGCTACGGCGAGATCTTCGAGGCCGCCGGCTGGACGGTGGTGACGCTGAAGTGGTCGAAGCGCCAGCGCGAGGCCTTCGCCCGGCTCGGCGGCGCGGCGCTGCGAACCTGGATCGAGCACGCCCCCAACGACCTCTATTCGGCCCTGACCTACCAGGGCGGCGGCGCCTGGCGGGAACGGCTGACCGCCGACCTCGCGAGCGACAAGGCGGCGCTGAAGTTGGTGAGCGGCTACTCCGACGAGGAGCTGGCCCTGGTCATGACCGAGCTTGGCGGCCACTGCCTCGAGACGGTCCTGGAAGCCTTCGAGGAAGCGGCCCGAGACGACGCGCCCCGCTTCATCATCGCCTACACGGTCAAGGGCTGGCGGCTGCCGTTCGCCGGTCACAAGGACAACCACAGCGGCCTGATGACCCCGACCCAGATCGCGCAGGTCCGCGCCGATCTCGGCGTCGTCGAGGGCGAGGAGTGGAACATGCTCTCGGGCCTTGCCGACAACGAGCTGAAGGCCGTTCGCCGCCTGGTCGAGACCGCGCCCTTCGCCGCCCGCAAGGATGGCCGCAAGGTCGCCGAGCGGATCGCCACTCCGTCCGCCGAAACCCTGCTCAAGGCGGTCGAGGGCGGCGGCGAACAGTCGACCCAGGCCGCCTTCGGCAAGGTGATGTTCGAGATCGCCAAGGGCCAGGACCAGTTCGCCGGCCGGGTGGTGACCACCTCGCCGGACGTGACCGTCTCGACCAACCTCGGCGGCTTCGTGAACCGGCGAGGCGTGTTCCATCGCCGGGCCCACGAGGACGTCTTCAAACGCCACCGCATCCCCTCAGCCCAAGTCTGGACCATGGGCGAGACTGGCCAGCACATCGAGCTGGGCATCGCCGAGAACAACCTGTTCATCGCCCTGGCGGCGCTGGGGCTGTCGGCGCCGCTGTTCGGCGAGCGGCTGTTCCCGGTCGGGACCCTGTACGATCCGTTCATCGCCCGGGGCCTCGATGCCCTGAATTACGCCTGCTACCAGGACGCCCGCTTCCTGCTGGTGGCCACGCCCAGCGGCCTGACGCTCGGTCCGGAGGGCGGGGCGCACCAGTCGATCGGCACGCCTCTGATCGGCATGAGCCAGCCGGGACTGGACAGCTACGAACCGGCCTTTGCCGACGAGACCGCCGTGCTGATGGCCCACGCCTTCGAGCGCATCCAGGCTGAGGACGGCGGAGCGACCTATCTGCGGCTCTCCACCCGGGTCATCGACCAGCCGGCGCGCTCGGACGAGGCCTGGAAGGCCGGGGTCGTGGCCGGCGGCTACTGGCTCAAGGCGCCGGCCCGGGACGCGCGGTTGGCGCTGGTTTACAGCGGGGCCATCGCGCCCGAGGCCCTGGCGGCCTTCGAGCAGCTGCTCGAGGACGAACCGGGCGCCGGCCTGCTGGCGGTGACCTCGCCGGACGTGCTGCACGCCGACTGGACCGCCGCCGGACGGGCGCGCTGGACGGGCGGCGAAGCGCGCGTTTCCACAGCGGAGATGCTGCTGTCGGCCCTGCCGCGCGAGGCGCAGCTGGTCACCGTCATCGACGGATCGCCCGCCGCCCTCTCCTGGCTTGGCGCTGTGCGGGGGCAGCCCGTTCGGGCGCTGGGCATGGAGAGCTTTGGCCAGTCCGGCGACCTGCCGGACCTCTATGCGAAGTACCGGCTGGACGCCGACGCCATCCTCGACGCCTGCGCCGATCTTCTGGTCTGAAGCCGGGTCAGGCGTCGTCCATGCGGACGATCAGGTCGTCCCGGAAGCTGAAGACCTGCGTGACTTCCTCCTCCGTCCAGAATTCGCCGCCGGGACGGCGCAGGACGTGGTGCATGCGGACGGCCAGGCGACCGTCCGGGCGATCCTCGAGGCTCAGGATCGCCGAGTCGGTTCGAACGTACTCCAGCATGCGCCGCCAGTAGGCCACGATCGACTCCCGTCCGCCCAGGCGACCGCCCTCCAGAATGGCGGCCCAGTCGACGTCGGGGTGAAGCAAGGCGCTCGCCAGGTCGAAGTCACGGGCGTTGAGGTGTCGCCAGAGCTCACGGACTGTCGTTCGGCCATTTGGCATGCTGCGCAGTCTCCTTGTGCTATGGGTCCGTGAACGAACGCTGGGGCGGCCGCGTCAGACGCTCCAGTCGATGCGCGCGATCAGTCCGTCGCGGAACTTGTAGGTCATCGTGGCCTGCTCGTCGGTGAAGATCTTCCCGTCAAGATTGCGGACGACATGGTTGGTCCGGACGCGACGCCGGCCATCGGGCAGGGCGGTCATCTCGATCAGAAAGCACTCCGGGCTGAACTGACGGAACTGTTCGGACCACATGGCGAGGACCTGATCGCGCCCGTGCAGCCGGCCCTCGCTGAAGACGTCCGGCCAGTCGGCCTCGGGGTGGATCAGGGCCTTGGCCGCCTCGAGGTCCCGGGCGTTGAAGGCGTCGAACAGGGCGACGATCAAGGCGTCCGAGGCGCCCGGGCTGTCCTCGGGCTCGCCCCAGTCCATCCGGATGATCTCATCACCCTCGAAAGTGAAGGTGTTGCTGGTGATCTCGTCGGTCCAGACGCCGCCGCCCTCGGTCGCCTTGATGACGTAGTGCAGGCGCACGACGATCCGCCCGTCTGGCAGTTCGCGCATCTCGATGGGTGAGGCTTCCGGAGTCACCATGGCGAACTGGCCGGTCCAGTAGGCGGTCAGGGCCTCGCGCCCCTCGACCCGCCCGCCCTCCAGGAAGTTGGGCCAGCTGACGTCAGGGTGCATGCCCCCGACGAGCGTCGCGACATCCCGGTCGTTGAACGCCGCGTAGAGCCGCGTCAGAAGGGCTTTTCGGTCACCCATTCGCCCTTGGTCAGCCTCCCGGCTTGTGACCCGTTTCCACCTTCAGATACGCGATAAGGTCGATACGGTTCTTGGCGTCCTTGACGCCCATGAACGACATGCGGTTGCCTGGCAGGAAGCCGCGCGGATCGGCCAGCCACTGGTCCAGCTTGCCGCCGTCCCAGACAAAGCCGGCGGCCTTGAGCGGCTCGGAGTAGCGGAACTTCTCGACCGTGCCGGCCGTGCGTCCGAAGATGCCGTACAGGTTGGGGCCGGTCATGTTGGCCCCGCCCTCGGTGATGGTGTGGCAGGAGCGGCAGAGCTGGAACTGCTTCTGGCCGTTCTCCAGGTCGCCGGTGTTGTAGGGCGCCGGCAGGCTGGCGAGCAGCGCGGCCTTTTCGGGATCGATGGCCGGGGCCGCGGTCGCGGTCGCGGTCGCGGCCGGGGTCGCCGCGCCCGAGGTCGTCGCCGCTGCGCCGCCCTCCGGCGCCGCAGACTGGCCGCAAGCCGCCAGCACGGCCGCGGCCGAAACAATCACCAGTCCTGAAGCTACGCGACGCATCCCTGTCCTCATTGTCGGATCCATGACCGTCAAGCTACTCCGCCACGCCCATGATTCAATGGCGCGAGGTCGCCGGACGATCGAAAAATAACATTGTTCGGCGTGACGAACTGTCTCCGAGCCTCAATCCGCCGCTCCCGGACGGCCTCTCATCGCCTTGACGGCGCCGCGCCGAACCTTGGAGTCGACCCGTTTGGCCTTGGCGGCCTTCGACGGCTTGGTCTTCTTGCGCGGCGGCGGGGGGGGCTCGGCGGCCCTGGCGATCAGCTCGACCAGACGGTCGATGGCGTCGGCCTTGTTGCGCTCCTGGGTGCGGAAGCGGTTGGCGGTGATGACGATCACGCCGTCGTTGGTCAGCCGGGACCCGGCCAGCTTCTGCAGCCGGGTGCTGACGTCATTGGGCAGGGATGGCGACAGCCGGGCGTCGAAGCGCATCTGTACCGCCGTGGCCACCTTGTTGACGTTCTGACCGCCGGGGCCCGACGCGCGGATGAAGCTGAACTCCAGTTCGGCCTCGTCGAGCTCGATATTGGGCGGGATGGCGATCATGGCGGCAGGCGGGACCTGGAGACGGGTGTTCGCCCAGCCCTAGCGCCCGCCGCCGCCGAAGTCTCGCCCCTACTCGAAGATCTTCGATGTGTCGGAGTCGCCGCGGCCCTTGGGGTCGGGGCCGAAACGGTTGGTGGCCGGCGTGCCGTCCAGGACGGTGAGCACGAATAGCCAGATGCCGCCGATGAGCGGGATAAGGCTGATGAAGATCCACCAGCCGGTGCGGTTGGTGTCGTGCAGCCGGCGGACGGTGACGGCGATGCTGGGAATCAGGAGCCCCAGCGTGACCAGACCCATCAGGGCCGAAGCGGCGGCGCTGTTGGCATCGCCGCCGCTGACGATCATGCTCACGATGGCGACGGCGATATAGACGAGGATCTGGAAGACCACGAACATCCAGTACTCGGCCCGCCGGGCCCGGCCCTGGAAGTCGGCATATTTCTTCAGCGGCGCGATCATCATTTCCATGTCGGTCTTCCCCCTGGCGGCAGCGCTCCGTCGCGTGGCTGCGCCGGATGACCGCGATCCCGCCTGTCAGATGACGACCATATCGCCGTTCTTCGATCCGTCTATCGCGGCGTGCGACGCGACTTCTGGATGGCGGTGTCCAGCGCCTGCAGGAACCGTGAGCGGTCGGCGCGGTCGAAGGGGCGGGGACCGCCGGTGATCTCTCCGGTCGAGCGGATGTGCTCCATGATCGACCGCTGGGCGAGCGCCGAACCGATGGAGTCGTGGGTGAACGGCTGGCCGTTGGGCTTGATCGCCGCCGCGCCCGACTTCAGCACCCGGTCGGCCAGCGGGATGTCGTTGGTGACCACGATGTCGCCGGCCCCGGCCCGCTCGGCGATCCAGTCGTCGGCGATGTCCGGACCGGCGTCGACGATGACCCGCTCGATCAGCGGCGAGGCCGGAATCTGCATGAAGCTGTTGCTGACCACGAAGGTTTTCAGGCCGTAGCGGGCGGCGACCTTGTAGGTCTCGTCCTTCACCGGGCAGGCGTCGGCGTCGATGAAAATGGTGATGGCGGGGGCGCTGGTCACGGAAACGGGAGCCTTCGGAATTTCATTGGTCTGTCACCCGGGAACGCGAATCGGCGCAAATCGTTAACGGGCAGACTGGAATCATCGGGAGACCCCCGCCATGCCGCACTTCCTCAAGCGCCTGTTCGCCGATATCGACGCCATCATCTGGACGCTGACGTCGAAGGCCTGACGTTCAAACGCCATCGGATTGCATCCTCGTCGGCCCCGCGCCATAAGCCGGTCGCGTCGCCGGCTTAGCTCAGATGGTAGAGCAGCGGTTTTGTAAACCGAAGGTCGCGGGTTCGATTCCTGCAGCCGGCACCAGCATCAAGCCGCAGCGCGCGCCGTCGCGCCAGTCCGCCACTTCTGGGTCAGCGAGAAGATGATGATCCCGGTCGCCACCACGGCGATCAGCAGGGTGCAGACCGCGTTGATCTCGGGCGTCACGCCCAGCCGCACCTGGCTGTAGATCCGCATCGGCAGGGTGGTCGCGCCCGGGCCGCTGGTGAAGCTGGCGATGACCAGGTCGTCCAGCGACAGGGTGAAGGCCAGCATCCAGCCGGCCAGCACGGCCGGGAAGATGTTGGGCAGGGTCACCTTCATGAACGACTGGGCCGGCGTGCAGCCCAGGTCCTGGGCGGCCTCCTCCAGCGCGCGATCGAAGGTCACCAGCCGTGAATGCACGACCACGGCCACGTAGGAGAGGGTGAAGGTCGTGTGGGCCAGCATCACCGTCCAGAAGCCGCGGTCGAAGCTCATGGCGACGAACAGCAGCAGCAGGGCCAGGCCCATGATCACCTCGGGCATGACCAGCGGGGCGTAGACCATGCCCGAGAACATCGTCCGCCCCCGGAACCGGCCGCCGCGCACCAGGGCGATGGCCGCCAGCGTGCCCAGCACCGTCGCGATGGTGGCCGACAGCAGCCCGACCCGCACGGTCACCCAGGCGGCGGCCAGCAGCTGCTCGTCCCGCAACAGGGCCGCGTACCACTTGGTCGAGAAGCCACCCCAGACCGTGACCAGCTTGCTGGCGTTGAACGACCAGGCCACCAGCAGCACGATCGGCAGGTACAGGAACGCGAAGCCGAGCGTGACGGAGACGAGGTTGAACCAGGAGGGCCCCCTACGCATGGCGGGGCTCCTGATTCACTGCGTCCTTCGACACGGCGCTCCCCCCGGATTCAGTCCGGGGCTGCTCAGGATGACGTGCAGTGAATACGTCATCCTGAGCAGCACCCGCAGGGTGCGTGTCGAAGGACGCAAGGCGCCTGAACCCCCTCATCGCGCCGCCTCCAGCGCCCGCGCCTGCTGGCGCTGGTAGAGCACGATGGGCAGGACCAGGGTGAACAAGAGGATGATCGCCACGGCGCTGGCGAAGGGCCAGTCGCGGTTGGCGAAGAACTCCATCCAGATCGAGCGGCCGATCATCAGCGAGCCGGGGCCGCCCAGCAGATCGGGGATGACGAACTCGCCGACCATCGGGATGAAGCACAGCAGGCAGCCGGCCACGACGCCGGGGATCGAGAGCGGCCAGGTGACCTGCCAGAAGCTCTTCCACGGCGGGGAGCCCAGGTCGGCGGCCGCCTCCAGCAGCGTATGGTCCATCCGCTCCAGCGCCGCGTAGAGCGGCAGCACCATGAACGGCAGGTAGCTGTAGACCAGCCCGATCTGCACGGCGGTCGAGGTGTAGAGCAGGTTGACCGGCTCCAGTCCCAGCAGCCCCAGGAAGGCGTTCAGCAGGCCCTCGGGCTTGAGGATCCCGACCCAGGCGTAGACCCGGATCAGAAAGCTGGTCCAGAACGGCAGGATGACCAGCATCAGCATGATGTTGCGTGTCGCCGGCTTGCAGCGGGCCATGCCGTAGGCCATCGGATAGCCGACCAGTAGCGCGATCAGCGTGCCGCCGGCCGCGAACTTCAGGCTGGTCAGATAGGCGTCCAGGTACAGCCGGTCGCTGGTCAGCCGCGCGTACATCTCGAAATCGAGGCCGGCGAGAAAGGCCCTGGCCGCCGCCAGCCCGCCGCCCCAGTCGAGCTGTGGCGCATAGGGCGGAATGGCCAGGGCGCTGTCCGACAGCGACAGCTTGAAGACCAGCAGGAACGGAAAGGCGAACAGCACCCCCAGCCAGATGGCGGGGAGGATGACAGCGCGTGAGCGGGGGCGGCTCATGCCTTGCGTCCTTCGACACGGGCGCTGCGCGCCCTGCTCAGGATGACGTGATCAGAAGCGTTTCCCTCATACGTCATGGTGAGCAGGCCCGGAGGGCCGTGTCGAACCACGCAATGAGCCCGCCTCATCACGAGGTCAGCACCACGCCGGCGTCGGGGTCGAAGCTGACCCAGACCTTGTCGTCCCAGCCGATCGGCCGCTCGACGAAGCGCTGGCTGTTGGCGCGGGCCACGCGGACCAGCTTCTCGCCCGGCAGTTCGACGATGTAGTTGGTCCAGTCGCCGGTGTAGCCGATGTCCCAGATCTCGCCGGCCAGAACGTTCTTGGAGCCCTCGGCGGGCGGATCGAGGCTGATGCGCATCTTCTCCGGCCGCACGGCCAGCCAGACGGTCGAGCCGGGGCCGGGGCAGTCGTCGTCGAGCACATAGAAGCCGGCCTTGGCCTCCTTCGCCTCGAGGTGGGCCATCGGATGCTCGATGGCTTCCACCCGCGTCTCGAACAGGTTCACGTCGCCGAGGAACTCGGCCACATAGCGGGAGGAGGGGGTCTCGTATATCTCCTCGGGCCGTCCGACCTGCACCGTCCGACCCTCGCCCATGACGGCGATGCGGTCGGCCATGACCATGGCCTCTTCCTGGTCGTGGGTGACGATCAGGAAGGTGACGCCGAGCTCGACCTGCAGGTCCATCAGCTCGAACTGCGTCTCCTCGCGCAGCTTCTTGTCCAGCGCGCCCAGCGGCTCGTCCAGCAGCAGCATCTTGGGC
>JAUSPV010000253.1 GCA_030652755.1 Caulobacter sp.
TGATGGAGTTCCTGCTCATCAACCACCCGCTGGACTGCCCGATCTGCGACCAGGGCGGCGAGTGCGACCTGCAGGACCAGGCCATGGGCTATGGCCGCGACGACAGCCGCTATGACGAGAACAAGCGGGCCGTCGAAGAGAAGGAAATGGGTCCGGTCATCAAGACCGTGATGACCCGCTGCATCCAGTGCACCCGCTGCGTCCGCTTCATCACCGAAGTGGCCGGCGTGCCGGACATCGGCCTTATCTCTCGCGGCGAAGACGTTGAAATCACGACGTATCTGGGCAAGGCCGTGGCTTCGGAACTGTCGGGCAACGTCAACGACCTCTGCCCGGTCGGCGCCCTGACCCACAAGCCCTGGACCTTCCAGTACCGTCCCTGGGAGCTGAAGAAGACCCAGAGCATCGACGTCATGGACGCCATGGGCGCGGCCATCCGCGTCGACAGCCGCGGCGCCCAGGTGCTGCGCGCCCTGCCGCGGATCAACGAGGACATCAACGAGGAGTGGCTGAGCGACAAGAGCCGCTACGCCGTCGACGGCCTGAGCCGTCAGCGCCTCGATCGCCCCTATGTCCGGGTGAACGGCAAGCTGGCCCCCGCCACCTGGGGCGAGGCGTTCGCCGCCGTCGCGTCGAAGATCAAGGCCACGACGCCCGACCGCGTCGGCGTCATCGCCGGCGACCTGCAGGACGCCGAGTCGATGAAGGCCGCGCTCGACCTGTTCGGGTCGCTGGGCGTGACGAACCTGGACTGCCGCCAAGATGGCGTGGCGCTGGGCGCCGGGCCGCGCGAGAGCTGGCTGTTCAACTCGACCTTTGCCGGGATCGAGAATGCCGACGTCGTGCTGCTGGTCGGGACCAACCCGCGCCTCGAGGCGCCGGTGTTCAACACCCGCCTGCGCAAGCAATGGATCGCCGGCAAGACCCGCATCGGGGTCATCGGCGACAACGCGGACCTGACCTACGACTACGACTACCTGGGCGCCGGCGGCCAGACGCTGGCCGGGCTGGCCAAGAGCAAGTCCGACTTCGTGCAGGCTCTCAAGGCCGCCGAGCGTCCCGCGATCATCGTGGGGCAGGGCGCCCTGACCGGCCCCGGCGGCGCGGCGGTGCTCAAGACCCTGGCCGGCCTGGCGAAGAGCTTCGGCGTCGTCCGCGACGGCTGGAACGGCTGGAACGTGCTGCACACGGCGGCGGCCCGCGTCGGCGGCCTGGACCTGGGCTTCGTTCCGGGCGAGGGCGGCAAGACGGCGCTGGAGATGGTCAAGCCGGGCGCGCTGGACGTGCTGGTCCTGCTCGGCGCCGACGAGATCGAGGCTTCGGCCTCGGGCGCCTTCACCGTCTATCTGGGCAGCCACGGCGACCGCGGCGCGCACAAGGCCGACGTCATCCTGCCGGGCGCCGCCTACACCGAGAAGAACGGCCTCTACGTCAACAGCGAGGGTCGGGTGCAGATGGGCGAGCGGGCCGTGTTCCCCAAGGGCGAGGCCCGCGAGGACTGGGCCATCCTGCGCGCCCTCAGCGACTATCTGGACGCCCGGCTGCCCTACGACAGCCTCGACCAGCTGCGGCTGAAGCTGTTCGCCGACCATCCGACCTTCGGCCAGATCGACTTCGCCCCGGGCTCGGTCCCGACGGCGTTCGACCTGTCGGGCCTGGGCGGCGCCGGCGAGATGGGCGAGGCGCCCTTCACCAGCGCCGTGACGGCCTTCCACCTGACCAACCCGATCGCGCGCGCCAGCGTGACGATGGCCGAATGCGCCGCCGTCGCCTCCGGCGCCGCCAAGATGGCCGCGGAGTAGCCCGGTGACCGAACCCACCTCGCCCTGGCTCTGGTTTGGTCTGGCCCTCGGTCAGATCCTGCTGATCGTCGTCTTCCTGCTGATCTCGATCGCCTTCCTGCTGCTGGCCGACCGCAAGATCTGGGCGGGCGTGCAGATGCGCAAGGGACCTAACGTGGTCGGGCCGTTCGGCCTGCTGCAGTCCTTCGCCGACCTGCTGAAGTTCATCCTCAAGGAGCTGATCATCCCGGCCGGCGCCGACAAGTTCGTCTTCCTGCTGGCGCCGATCATCACCGTCACCCTGGCCCTGGCCGGCTGGGGCGTGATCCCGCTGGCTCCCGGCTGGGTGATCTCCGACATCAATGTCGGCGTCCTCTACCTGCTGGCGATGAGTTCGCTGGGCGTCTACGGCATCATCATGGGCGGCTGGGCCTCGAACTCGAAGTACCCGTTCCTGGGCAGCCTGCGCTCGGCGGCGCAGATGGTGTCCTACGAGGTCTCCATCGGCTTCGTGATCATCACCGTCATCCTGCTGGCCGGGACGATGAACCTGACCGAGCTGGTCGAGAAGCAGTCCGGCTGGTTCTGGAACTGGAACGTGTTCGGCGGCGGCCTCGCCAACCTGCCGATCGCGCTGGTGATGATCCCGATGATGGTCATCTTCTACATCTCGGCCCTGGCCGAGACGAACCGGCCGCCGTTCGACCTTCCCGAGGCCGAGTCCGAGCTCGTGGCCGGCTACCAGGTCGAGTACAGCGCCGCGCCCTATCTGCTGTTCATGCTCGGCGAGTACGTCTCGATCGTGCTGATGTGCGCGATGATCTCCATCCTGTTCTTCGGCGGCTGGAATCCCGGCTTCCCGACGGACTTCATGGCGACCTGGGCCCCGACGCTGCAGAGCTTCGTGCTGCTGCTGGTGTTCAGCGCCAAGGTGGTCTTCTGGTTCTTCATGTTCGCCATGGCCAAGGCCATCGTACCCCGCTACCGCTACGACCAGCTGATGCGGCTGGGCTGGAAGGTCTTCCTGCCCACCTCGCTGGTCGGGGTGTTCCTGGTCGCCGGCTACAAGGTCTTCCAGAAGGTGTACCTGTGATGCGCACCGCCGCGCCGCTTCTGCTCGCGCTGGGTCTGGCCGCTTGCGCCACGACCGAGAGCGGGGTCGCGTCCTACACGCTCGGCCGCGGCCTGGTGAACTATGACGCCATGGTCCGGGCCAGGGCCGAGTGCGCCAGCGCCGGCGGCGAGGTGCGTCCCAAGGGCGTCATGGGCGAGGATCCGGCCCAGATGTCCAACTACGTCTGTTTCATCCCCAACAAGGCGGCCCAACCATGATGCAGCGCATCGGACAGGCCCTGAAGGGCGCCGCGCTCCTCGAATTCGGCGGCGCCTTCGTGCTGGCCATGCAGTATATGATCGCCCCCAAGAAGACGGTGATCTATCCCAACGAGCGGGGCCCGCAGTCGCCGCGCTTCCGGGGCGAGCACGCGTTGCGCCGCTATCCCTCCGGGGAAGAGCGCTGCATCGCCTGCAAGCTCTGCGAGGCCATCTGCCCGGCCCAGGCCATCTACATCGAGGCCGAGCCCCGCGAGGACGGCAGCCGCCGCACGACGCGCTACGACATCGACATGGTGAAGTGCATCTACTGCGGCCTGTGCCAGGAGGCCTGCCCGGTGGACGCCATCGTCGAGGGCCCCAACACCGAGTACGCGACCGAGACGCGCGAGGAGCTCTACTACGACAAGGAGCGGCTGCTGGATAACGGCGACCGCTGGGAACGCGAAATCGCGAAGAATCTGGAACTGGACGCCGCCTACCGATAAGGGAGGCGCGCGATTCACCGGTCCGTTTGAGAGGGGTAAGGGGCCCACATGGCTCTGCAGGCGATAGCCTTCTATCTGATGGCGACAGTGACGATCCTTGCGGGTCTCGCGGTCGTGTTCGCGCGCAACCCGGTTCACTCCGTGCTGTTCCTGATCACGGCCTTCTTCAGCGCCGCGGGACTGTTCGTCCTGCTGGGCGCGGAGTTCCTCGCCTTGCTGCTGATCGTCGTCTACGTCGGCGCGGTGGCGGTGCTGTTTCTGTTCGTCGTCATGATGCTCGACGTCGACTTCAGCCAGCTGCGCGAGGGCTTCGCCCGCTACCTGCCCATCGGGCTGCTGGTGGCCGGCATCCTGACCGTCGAGATGGTGATGGTCGCGGTGAACGTGGCGGTGAACGGCGCGGCGGGCAAGAACCTCGCCCCCCAGGCCGCCGCGCCCAACCTCACCAACACCGAGACCATCGGCCGGGTGCTCTACACCGACTACGTATACGTCTTCCAGGCGGCCGGCCTGGTGCTGCTGGTGGCCATGATCGGCGCCATCGTCCTGACCCTGCGCCACAAGTCGGGGATCAAGCGCCAGAGCATCACGGCCCAGAACGCGCGGACCCCCAAGACCGGCATGACCATCGTCGACATCAAACCGGGTGAGGGGATCAGCGAATGATCGGTCTGACGCACTACCTCACGGTCGCGGCCATCCTGTTCACGATCGGCGTCTTCGGCATCTTCGTGAACCGCAAGAACGTCATCGTCATCCTGATGAGCATCGAGCTGATCCTGCTGGCGGTGAACATCAACCTGGTGGCCTTCAGCGCCTTCCTGCACGACGTGGTCGGGCAGATCTTCGCGATGTTCGTGCTGACGGTCGCCGCGGCCGAAGCCGCCGTCGGCCTGGCCATCCTGGTGACCTTCTTCCGCAACCGCGGCGACATCGCCGTGGACGACGCCTCCGTGATGAAGGGCTGACCCGTTGCAACAGCTCGTCACCCTGCTCGTCTTCGCCCCGCTGGTCGGGGCGATCATCGCCGGCCTCTTCGGCCGCCGGATCGGCAATGTCGCCTCCCAGTCGGTGACCACCGGCCTGCTGCTGCTGGCCTGCGGCCTGTCATGGTACACCTTCGGCCAGTGGACCTGGGGCCATATGGAGCCCTTCACGGTCGCCATCGCGCCGTTCATCAACATCGGCGACTTCCAGTCGGCCTGGTCGATCCGCATCGACGGCCTGTCGGCGGTCATGCTGGTGGTGGTCACCACGGTCTCGGCCCTCGTGCACCTCTACAGCTGGGGGTACATGGCCGAGGACGACAGCAAGCCGCGCTTCTTCGCCTATCTGTCGCTGTTCACCTTCGCCATGCTGGCGCTGGTCACCGCCGCCGACTTCATGCAGCTGTTCTTCGGCTGGGAAGGGGTGGGGCTGGCGTCCTATCTGCTGATCGGCTTCTGGTTCAAGAAGCCGACGGCCAACGCCGCCTCGATCAAGGCCTTCGTGGTCAACCGCGTCGGCGACTTCGGCTTCGCGCTGGGCATCATGACGGTGTTCTGGGCCTTCGGAACCATCCAGTTCGCCGAGCTCTTCCCGCTGATCGCCGACGGCGCCAGCAAGACCTGGACCTTCATCGGCCGGGACTGGCCGCTGGTCGACCTGGCCTGCGTGCTGCTGTTCATCGGCGCCATGGGCAAGTCGGCGCAGTTCTTCCTGCACACCTGGCTGCCGGACGCCATGGAAGGCCCGACCCCGGTCTCGGCCCTGATCCACGCGGCGACGATGGTCACCGCCGGCGTCTACATGGTCTGCCTGCTGTCGCCGATGTTCGAATACGCGCCGGTCGCCAAGCAGGTGGTGACGCTGATCGGCGCGGTCACCGCGCTATTCGCCGCCACGGTCGGCCTGGCCCAGAACGACATCAAGCGGGTCATCGCCTATTCGACCTGTTCGCAGCTCGGCTACATGTTCTTCGCCGCCGGCGTGGGCGCCTACGAGGCGGCCATGTTCCACCTGTTCACCCACGCCTTCTTCAAGGCGCTGCTGTTCCTGGGCGCCGGCTCGGTGATCCACGGCATGCACCACGAGCAGGACATGCGGAAGATGGGCGGGCTGTGGAAGTACATGCCCTTCACCTACGCGGTGATGACCATCGGCACGATCGCCATCACCGGCGTCGGCATCCCGGGCGTGTTCGGCTTCGCCGGCTTCTACTCCAAGGACACCATCATCGAGGCGGCCTTCGCCGCCGGCCAGACCAGCGGCTACGGCCTGTTCGCCTTCGTGATCGGCATCTTCGCCGCCGGCCTGACCGCCTTCTACAGCTGGCGCCTGGCCTTCATGACCTTCCACGGCACGCCCAAGTGGGGCCATGACGCCCATCACGCGGGCGACCACGGTCACGACGCCCATGCCGCGCCCGCCGCGCATGACGATCATGCTCACCACGACGATCACGGCCATGGTCACGGCCACAAGCCGCACGAGAGCCCGCTGGTCATGCTGATCCCGCTGGGCGTGCTGGCCATCGGCGCCATCGCCGCCGGCTTCGTGTTCGTCGGCTACTTCGTCGGCCACCACGAGAACGAGTTCTGGCGCGGGGCCATCTTCACCGCCGCCAGCAACCATGTGCTGCACGACGCCCACAACGTCCCGACCTGGGTGAAGTGGTCGCCGCTGGTGGTCTCGACCATCGGCCTGCTGATCGCGGCCTGGGTCTATCTGCTCAACGAGGGCATGGGCGCGCGGCTGGCCGCCAGGCGCGGCCCGCTGTGGACCTTCCTCTACAACAAGTGGTTCTTCGACGAGCTGTACGAGGCCACCTTCGTGCGCGCCGCCCGCTTCCTGGGCGACGTGTTCTGGAAGGTCGGGGACCAGAAGATCATCGACGGCCTGGGACCGGACGGCGTCGCCGCCGTGTCCCGCGCGGTCGGCAAGCGGACGGGCCAACTGCAGACCGGCTACGTCTATCACTATGCGTTCGTGATGCTGCTCGGCGTGGCCGGCCTGCTCTCGTTCGCGCTGTACCAATGGTCTCGGTGAGGGGCGCCTAGATCATGACCGGAATTCTCTCCCTCATCACCTTCCTGCCGCTGGCCGGCGTGGCCGCGATCCTGCTGCTGAAGGTCCTCGGCCAGTCCGGCGAGCGCGCCGACAGCGCCACCCGCTGGATCGCGCTGGTCACCACCCTGGCGACCTTCGCGCTGTCGATCCTGCTGACCGTGCGGTTCGACACCACCAACCCGGGCTTCCAGTTCGTGGAGGAGATCCCGTGGTTCGCGGGGCTCAGCTACCGCATGGGCGTGGACGGCATCTCCGTCCTGTTCGTGCTGCTGACCGCGTTCCTGCTGCCGATCTGCATCCTCGCCAGCTGGAAGAGCGTCGACAAGCGCGTCCAGGAATACATGATCGCCTTCCTGGTCCTCGAGACCCTGGTGATCGGCGTGTTCTGCGCGCTGGACCTGATCCTGTTCTACCTGTTCTTCGAGGCCGGCCTGGTCCCGATGTTCCTGATCATCGGCATCTGGGGCGGCAAGAACCGGGTCTACGCGGCCTACAAGTTCTTCCTCTACACCCTGCTCGGGTCCGTCCTGATGCTGGCGGCCGTGCTGACCATGATCGGCGTGGCGGGCACCAGCTCGATCCCGGAACTGATGCGCTACGAGTTCGCCGACTGGCTGCAGCCCTGGCTGTGGGTCGCCTTCTTCGCCAGCTTCGCGGTGAAGATGCCGATGTGGCCGGTTCACACCTGGCTGCCGGATGCGCATGTCGAGGCGCCGACCGCGGGCTCGGTGGTGCTGGCCGCCATCCTGCTGAAGATGGGCGGCTACGGCTTCCTGCGCTTTTCGCTGCCGATGTTCCCGCTGGCTTCGCAGGACTTCGCACCGCTGATCTTCGGCATGTCGGTGATCGCCATCATCTACACCTCGCTGGTGGC
>JAUSPV010000260.1 GCA_030652755.1 Caulobacter sp.
CGGAAGGCTTCCCACCCACGTCATGCTGAGCAGCGCTCGCCAGGGCGCGTGTCGAAGCACGCAATGCCTGAGCCCTCAGTCCTTCGTCGGACTGACCCCGCCGGGCGCCTCGTAGGTCAGGGCCAGGAAGACGTCTTCCAGGTCCGGGTCCTCGGTGGCGATGTCCTTGATGTGCAGGCCGCTGGCCTTCACGGCCGCAAGCACCTGCTCGACGCTCGATTCGCCGGTCCGGTAGGTGACCGCGAAGGAGCCGCCGCCGCGCAGCTTCGTCTCGAAGCCGGTCAGGTCCGGCGCCGTGGCCACCGGCTCCTCGGGCGTCACCACCACGTTGCGGGTGTCCAGGCGCTTGAGCAGGGTCTCGGTCGGCTCGCAGGCCGCGACCTCGCCGCGGTTGATGATGGCGATCTGGTCGCAGAGTTCCTGCGCCTCTTCCAGGTAGTGGGTGGTCAGCACGATGGTCACGCCCATCTGGTTCAGACCCACCACGTAGTTCCACAGCTGGCGGCGCAGCTCGACGTCTACGCCCGCCGTGGGCTCATCGAGGATCAGCACCGGCGGCCGGTGGACCATGGCCTTGGCCACCATCAGCCGCCGCTTCATGCCGCCCGACAGCATGCGGACATAGGCCCCGGCCTTGTCGCTGAGGCCCAGCGCCGCGAGCAGTTCGTCGGTGTGGCGCTCGGCCTTGGGGACGCCGTACATGCCGGCCTGGACTTCCAGGGATTCGCGCGGCGTGAAGAAGACGTCGGCGGCCAGTTCCTGCGGCACCACCCCGATGGCGGCGCGGGCGTCGCGGGAATGTTCGTCGATGTCGCGGCCCCAGATCCGCACCGTGCCGGAGGTCTTCCGCGTCAGGCCGGCGAGAATGTTGATGAAGGTCGACTTGCCGGCCCCGTTCGGCCCCAGCAGGCCGAAGATCGAGCCGCGCGGGATCTTCAGATCGATGCCGTTCAGCGCCTGCTTGGGCGGCGTGGTCTTGGTGCCGGCGTAGGTCTTGTAGAGACCTTCGGCCTCGATCGCGTAGTCGGGGAGCTTCATGGGGACCCGGGGTCGTTGACGCCAAAGCGGCGCGTCGCATAGGTATGCCTCGCGCGCCGTCCAGCCAAGGGCGGCCTGACGCTTTGCACGGAAGACCCTCGATGGCCCGCAAGCCCAAGGCGACGACGCCCACCGCCACCCCGCTGCCGCAGGCCGCGATGTTCCCCGCGCCAGAGACGGTGATGGTCCGCTCGCACCGCATCGCCTGCGAAGGCGTCGGCGGCGCGCTCGGCCACCCGCGCGTCTGGCTGGAGATGGGCGAGGCCGGCTGGGTCGACTGCCCCTACTGCGACCGCCGCTTCGTGGCCGCGACCGGCCCGGGCGACGAGGACGAACAGCTGGCCCCGGGCGTGTTCCAGGGTTCGGCGGGCCATTGAGGTCCGCTTTCCGCGACAGCCGGGGCTGACGCCCCGAACGGGCGGACCTATGGTCGGCGCATGAGCAACGCCGAAACCTTCCACAGCCTGCATGCGTCGGGCTTCCTCACGCTTCCCAACGCCTGGGACGCCGGGTCCGCACGGGTCATCGAGACCCTCGGCGCCAGGGCCGTCGCCACCTCGAGCGCGGCGGTCTGCTGGGCGCACGGCTACGCCGACGGACACCACCTGCCGGTCGACGTCCTGATCACCACGGTGCGCGAGATCACCCGGGTCGTCTCGATCCCGGTGACCTGCGACTTCGAGGGCGGTTACGCGGATGACCCGGCCCAGGTGACCGACAACATCGCAAGGGTCATCGACGCCGGCGCGGTGGGCGTCAACATCGAGGATGGTCGCGAGCCGCCGGAGCTGCTGGCGCGCAAGATCACCGCGGTGCGCGAGGCGGCGGCGAAGGCCGGCGTGAACCTGTTCATCAACGCCCGCACCGATGTCTTCCTCAAGGGGCTGGCGGAGGGCGAGGCGGCGGTCGCCGAGTCGCTGCGGCGCGGGTCGCTGTACCGCGAGGCGGGGGCGAACGGCCTGTTCGTCCCCTATGTCGTCGAGGCGGACCACATCACCGCCATCGCGGGCGACTGCGGCCTGCCGCTGAATGTCATGGCCCGGCCGGGCCTGCCCGTGGCCGCGAAGCTGGAGGCGCTGGGCGCCCGGCGGCTGTCCTCGGCGACGGGTCTGGCCCGCGCGGCGCTGGCGGCGCTGACGACGGCGACGACGGCCTTTCTCGAGACAGGGGATTCGGATGCGTTGAGCGCGGCCGGCGGTCCGCCGAGCGACTACAACAAGCTGTTTCTGTAGGGCTTCCGCCCTTCACACCGTCATCCTCGCCCCTGTGGCGAGGACCCCTGTTCGGTTCGCAGGTGAGCGTGTGATCGCGCGCTCACAGTGATGCTTGGCGAGGGGTCCTCGGGACAAGCCCGAGGATGACGGAGGGTGGGCTTTAGACGCCGCCGAACGGAACGACCCTGTTGTCGGCGTCGTGGCCGATGTCGGCGGCGCCGAGGAACGCGATCCCCGATCGCTCGCACCAGAAGCGGACGATCTCCTCCGCCGTCATGGCGAAGTCGGCGGTCGGATTGTCGTCGACGTAGCAGCGGCCCAGCCGGATGCCCTTCACCCGGCGGATGGCCGGGTTGCTGGTCAGGTGGAACATCATCCGGTCGATGCGATAGGCGTACTCGCCGACCTCCTCGAGCATCAGCACATGGCCGGTCAGGTCCGGCTCCAGCGGCGTGCCGAGGATCTGGCTGAGGATGGTCAGGTTGAAGGCGGCGACCTTCTCGCCAGGGACGAGGCCCTGGTCCAGCGCGGCGGGGTCGCGGTCGACCAGCCAGGCCAGCGCCCGGGATACGGCGGCCTCGCCGCCCGCGCGGCGGATGTCGTGCGGCAGCGGGCCGTGGGCCAGGTGCGGAAAGCCCGCCCGGTAGAGCCCCGCCAGCAGCGCGCCGCCGTCGCTGTAACCCATCCAGGTCTTGCGCCGCGCCGCCTCGCCCAGCCCGGCCAGGATCGCCTCGGCCGGGCGACAGGAGCCGTAGCCGCCGCGCGCGAACCAGACCGCGTCGATGGCCGGATCATTGGCGATGCGCAGGACGCCTTCCGCCCGCTCCGCGTCGGTTCCGGCGAAGTGGCCATGGCGGGCGAGGCACTGCGGATCGAACACCAGCTCGACCCGGCCACCGTATCGCGCCTTCGCGAAGGCCGTGACCTCGTCGGGCACCGCGGGGTCGATGAAGGACGAGGGCGCGACCACGCCGATCCTGACCCGCTGCCCCATCCCCGTCCGCGTCCTTCCGGCCGTTTGCCGCCCTGCCCCCGACCGTATATTGGCCAAGGATGCTTCGCGACAGACCGTACTTCTTTTCCGGCATCGGCGGCAGCGGCATGCTGCCGCTCGCCCTCATCGTCCAGGCCTTGGGCGTACGGGTCGAGGGCTCCGACCGCGCGCTCGACAAGGGCATGACCGGCGCGAAGTTCCAGTTCCTGGCTGATCTCGACATCGGCCTGCACCCGCAGGACGGCAGTGGCGTGGTCAGCGCCGACCAGGTCATCGTGGCCAGCGCTGCGGTCGAGGACACCGTGCCGGACATGGTCCGCGCCCGCGCGCTCGGCGCGACGATCCTGCGCCGACCGGAACTGCTGGCCGACCTGTTCAACGCCGCCCCGCGCTCGGTCGGCGTCGCCGGCACCAGCGGCAAGTCGACGACCACGGCGATGATCGCCTGGATCCTGCACAGTCTGGGTGAGGACCCGACGGTCATGAACGGCGCGGTGATGAAGAACTTCGTCACCGACGACATCCCCTTCGCCAGCGCCCTGGTCGGCGGCGGCGACCTGTTCGTCAGCGAGGTCGACGAGAGCGACGGCTCGATCGCCCGCTACGACGCGACGGTGGCGGTGATCAACAACATCTCCGAGGACCACAAGTCGATGGCCGAGCTGCGGACCCTGTTCGCCGGCTTCGCCGATCGCGCCCACCGGGTGGTGCTGAACCTCGACAACGAGGAGACGGCGCTGCTGGCCAGCAAGGCGCGGCCGGAGCGGCTGGTGACCTGGAGTCTCTCGGACCTGGGCGCCGACCTTGAGGCCTCCGACATCAGGCCCGAACCGGAGGCCATCGCCTTCCGCCTGACCGGCTGCGACGGCCTCGACATCCCGGTGAAGCTCGGCGTGCCCGGCCGCCACAACGTCGCCAACGCCTTGGCCGCTCTGGGGGCGGCCATGGCGCTCGGTCTCGACGTGGCCAGGGCGGCTGCGGCGCTGGAGGGCTACAGCGGCGTCAAGCGCCGGATGGAGGTCGTCGGCCGCCAGGGCGGCGTCACCGTCATCGACGACTTCGCCCACAACCCCGACAAGATCGCCGCCACCCTGGAGGCGCTGCACGCCTTCCCCGGACGGCTGCTGGTGATGTTCCAGCCGCACGGCTTTGGCCCGCTGCGGATGATGCGTCGCGAGTTCGTCGAGGGCTTCGCGAACGGGCTGGCCGCTGACGACCTGCTGCTGATGCCGCCGCCGGTCTATCACGGCGGCACCACGACCATGGATGTGACCAGCGCCGACATCACCGGCGACATCACCGCCGCCGGCCGCAGGGCCGAAGCGCTCGACAGCCGTGACGCGGTAGGCGAGCGGCTCGTCCAGCTGGCCCGCCCCGGCGACCGGATCGTGGTCATGGGCGCCCGCGACGACAGCCTGTCGACCTTCGCGGCGGATGTGCTGGCAAGACTGCCGGGCTGATGCGGAAGAGTGGCTGACCCGGCGCGCCGCAACCACTATCTTCCCCCCATGACCGACACCGCCGACGCCCCCGTTGAAGATCGCCAGCTGACCCAGGACGGGCCCGCCCTGCGGCTCTATCTGATCGACGCCTCGGCCTACATCTTCCGCGCCTACCACGCCCTGCCGCCGCTGACGCGCAAGTCCGACGGCCTGCCGGTGGGGGCGGTGCAGGGCTACTGCAACATGCTGTGGAAGCTGTTGCGGGACATGAAGGGCGCCGACGGCCCGACCCACCTGGCGGCGATCTTCGACCATTCGGAGAAGACGTTCCGCAACGCCCTGTACGACCAGTACAAGGCCCACCGCCCGCCGCCGCCCGAGGACCTGATCCCGCAGTTCCAACTGGTCCGCGACGCCACGGCCGCCTTTGGCGTCCCCTGCGTCGAGCTGGCCGGCTACGAGGCCGATGACCTGATCGCCACCTACGCCTGCAAGGCGCGGGACGCCGGCGGCGAGGCGGTGATCGTCTCCTCCGACAAGGACCTGATGCAGCTCGTCAACGACCGGGTCGACATGCTCGACACGATGAAGCTGAAAACCATCGCCCGCGAACAGGTGATCGAGAAGTTCGGCGTGCCGCCCGAAAAGGTTGTCGATGTACAGGCGTTGGCGGGCGATTCGACCGACAATGTGCCGGGTGTTCCCGGCATTGGCATCAAGACGGCCGCGCAATTGATTGTGGAATATGGCGATCTCGAAACGCTGCTGGCCCGCGCTGGTGAAATCAAACAGCAGAAGCGGCGCGAGAATCTGATCGAATTCGCTGATCAGGCACGCATATCACGCCGGCTGGTCGAACTCGACGCCAATGTCCCCGTCGATATTGATCTCGACACGATGGGCGTGCGCGATCCCGATCCCGAAACGCTGATCGGCTTCTGCAAGGACATGGAATTTTCGACGCTGACGCGGCGCGTCGGCGAGCGTTTCAACATCGATGTCGATGCGATCCCGGCGACAGGTGCGCACCCGCCACAAGCCGACATCGGTGCAGAGGCCGCCGAACCGCAGAAAGAAAAGCAAAGCGTTTCGCGCAGCGCGAAAGGCGGCGTGCCCGGCGCGACGCCCAAGGGCATCGATGCCGATTTCGCCGATGCGCGGTACACGGCGGTCGTGACCCTCGCCGATCTCGAAACCTGGGTCGCCCGGGCGCGCGAACAGGGCTTTGTCGCCGTCGACACCGAAACGGATTCGCTGGATGCGATGCAGGCCCGCCTTGTCGGCGTTTCGCTGGCGCTGGTGCCCGGCGAGGCCTGTTATGTGCCGCTGCAGCACGGTGCCGGCGACGGCCTCGATTTCGCCGATGCCGCCGCGCAGACCCAGATCCCGCTGAAGGATGCGCTGAAGGCGCTGAAGCCGCTGCTCGAAGATCCTTCGGTACTGAAGATCGGCCAGAACCTCAAATTCGATATGCTGGTCTTCCGCCAGCACGGCATCGCGCTCACAACCCTCGATGACACGATGCTGATGTCCTATGCGCTCGATGCGGGCATCCATGGTCATGGCATGGACGAGCTCTCGGAGCTTCATCTCGGCCACAAGCCGATCGCCTTCTCCGAAGTCGCCGGAAAGGGCAAGTCACAGATCACTTTCGACCGCGTGCCCGTCGACAAGGCCGTCGCCTATGCGGCCGAGGATGCCGATGTGACGCTGCGACTCTGGCATGTGTTGAAACCGCGCCTCGTCGCCGAACGCCGCATGACGGTCTACGAAACGCTGGAGCGCCCGCTCGTCGCCGTCATTGTTGAGATGGAACGTGCCGGCGTGAAGGTCGACAAGGCGGTGCTGGCGCGGCTTTCGGCCGATTTTGCGCAGAAGATGGCGCAATTCGAGGACGAGATTTATGCGCTGGCCGGCGAGCGCTTCAATATCGGTTCGCCAAAACAGCTCGGCGAAATCCTCTTCGACAAGCAGGGTCTCGACGGCGGCAGGAAGACCAAGACGGGTGCCTGGTCGACCGATGCCGAGATGCTGGAAGCGCTGGCGGCGCAAGGCCACGAGCTGCCCCGCGCCGTGCTCGACTGGCGCGGTCTTGCCAAACTGAAAAGCACCTACACGGATGCGCTGCCTGAGTTCATCGACAAGGACACCGGCCGCATCCATACCTCCTACTCGCTGGCCGCGACCTCGACCGGCCGTCTCGCCTCGACCGACCCGAACCTGCAGAACATTCCGGTCCGCACCGAGGATGGCCGCAAGATCAGAACCGCCTTCGTCGCGGAAAAGGGCAATCTGCTGATTTCGGCCGACTACAGCCAGATCGAATTGCGGCTGCTGGCGCATATTGCCGATATCGAGGCGCTTAAAAAAGCCTTTGCCGACGGGCTCGACATTCACGCGATGACGGCCTCCGAAATGTTCTCGGTGCCGCTGAAGGACATGGACCCCGGCATCCGCCGCCGCGCCAAGGCGATCAATTTC
>JAUSPV010000262.1 GCA_030652755.1 Caulobacter sp.
AGATGCGCCAACAGGCCGAAGCTACCTTAACCGTCATCGTCGGACTTGTTCCGACGACCCATGCACGCTGCGATGCAGAAAAGGGCTCGGCGGGAACAACGCATCATCCCGTATGTCCGTGTTCATGGGTCGTCGGAACAAGTCCGACGATGACGGGGGGTGGGTGAGCGCGGCTCCGGGCATTCATGCCTCGCCGCTGCGAAAACTCACCCGCCCCGCGCAAACCCTTGCCCCGAACAGCCCCTCGCCCTAAAGCCGACGCCTCATGTCGACCCAAGGCCTCATCCTCACCCTGTCCTGTCCCGACCGCCGCGGCATCGTCGCGGCCGTGTCCGCCTTCCTGGCCGAGCGGGACTGCAACATCCTCGACGCCCAGCAGTATGACGACGCCGAGACCGGCATGTTCTTCATGCGGGTGGTGTTCGCGCCCGACAGCGAGGGCGCCGACGCGCTGCGCGAGCAGTTCGCGACCATCGCCGACACCTTCGCCATGCGCTGGAGCCTGCGCGACCCGGCGGTGCGCAAGAAGGTGATGATCCTGGCCAGCCAGTCCGACCACTGCCTGTCGGACCTGCTCTATCGCTGGCGCATCGGCGAACTGCCGATGGAGATCGCCGGGGTGATCTCCAACCATCCTGCGGAGACCTATCGCCGGGTCGACCTGACCGGCCTGCCATTCCACCACCTGCCGGTCAGCAAGGACACCAAGCTCGAGCAGGAGGCCCAGGTCTGGGCGCTGATCCGCGACAGCGGCGCCGATCTGGTCGTGCTCGCCCGCTACATGCAGATCCTGTCCGACGGGCTGGCGGCCAAGCTGGAAGGCCGCTGCATCAACATCCACCACTCGTTCCTGCCGGGCTTCAAGGGCGCCAGGCCCTACCATCAGGCTCACGCGCGCGGCGTGAAGGTGATCGGGGCCAGCGCCCACTTCGTCACCGCCGACCTCGACGAGGGCCCGATCATCGAGCAGGACGTCGAACGCATCAGCCACCGCGACACCCCCGACGACCTGATCCGCAAGGGCCGCGACATCGAACGCCGCGTGCTGGCGAGGGCGCTCCGCTGGTCGCTGGAAGATCGCGTGCTGCTGAACGGCCGCAAGACGGTGGTGTTTACGGATTGACCACTGACGGGGACATGTACCGTCTTCGGTACGTGTCCCCTGCCGCTTGCTGAAGCGGATGGGGACACGCACTGAAGTGCATGTCCCCGGCGGCCTACCCCAGCGCCGGCCCGCCATTCGGCAGGCTGTCGATCAGTTCGATCTTGAAGATCAGCACCGCGTTGGGCGGGATGACCCCGCCGGCGCCGTTCTCGCCGTAGCCGAGCTCGGGCGGGACGTAGAGCATCCAGGTGTCGCCCGGCTTCATCTTCTGCAGCGCCTCGGTCCAGGCCGGGATCAGGCCCGACAGGTTCATCACCGCCGGCGCGCCCTTGTCGTAGGAGCTGTCGAAGATCTCGCCGGAGACCAGCTTGCCCTCGTAGTGGACCTTGACGTCATCGCGCGGGCCGGGCGAGCGGCCGCCGGCCGGGCCGGATTTCTCGACCTTGTAGAGCACGCCGGACGGCAGCTTCTGGACGCCCTCTTCCTTGGCGGTCTTGTCGATGAAGGCCTGGGCGTTGGCCGCGCTGGCTTCCAGCAGGGCCGGGTCGGCCCTCTTCTGGCAGCCGGCGAGGGCGAGGGCCATGAGGGCGAGGACAGCGGTGCGGCGAAGCATGGATGATTCCCGAGGTTCGAGCTTTAAGGCCTTCCCGTTCCGTATCCCCGGCGAAGGCCGGGGTCCATCGGAGCCTGCCGATGTCGGGGTGAAGGCATGGGTCCCGGCCTTCGCCGGGATGATCGGATTATTGTAACTCCTAGACCGCCCGCGGCGGATACCCGCACGCGCGCAGCTCGTCCATGATCTCCTGGGTGTGCTGGGCGTCGCGGGTCTCGATCATGATATCGAACTCCGCGCCCTTGGCCGGCACGTCGAGGGCGAGGCGGTTATGGGCCACCTCGATGATGTTGCCGCCCATCTCGCCGATCACCCGGCTGACGGTGGCCAGCAGGCCCGGGCGGTCGTCGCCGATGATGCGCAGGGAGACCAGCCGCTGGGCCCGCACCAGCTCGCGGGTCAGCACGCTGGCCAGCAGGCGGGTGTCGATGTTGCCGCCGCACAGGATCAGGCCGCACTTCTTGCCGCGGAACCGCTCGGGATAGGCCAGCAGCGCGGCCAGGGAGGCGGCGCCCGCCCCCTCGGCGATGGTCTTCTCGACGTTGCAGTAGAGGGCCACCGCCCGCTCGATATAGGGCTCTTCCAGCAGCAGCACGTCGTCGATCAGCGGCCGGGCGATGGCGTAGGTCTGCACCCCCACCACCTTGACCGCGATGCCCTCGGCGATGGTCTGGCCGCCGGCCTCGGCGTTCATGCCGCGCATCTTGGCGGTGAAGGACGGGTACATGGCCGGCTCGCAGCCGATGATGCGGATGTTCGGGTTGATCGCCTTGGCCGCCGTGGCCACGCCGCTGATCAGGCCGCCGCCGCCGATCGGCACCGGCAGGATCTCCAGGTCGGGCTGATCCTCGAGCATCTCCAGCGCGATCGTGCCCTGGCCGGCGATGACGTCCAGGTCGTCGAACGGATGGACGAAGGTCAGGCCGCGCTCCTCGCGCAGCTTCTGGGCGAAGGCGTTGGCCTCGTCATAGGTGTCGCCCTCGATGACGACCTCGGCGCCGTGGCCCTTGGTGTGCTGCACCTTCACGAACGGCGTGCCGCGCGGCATGACGATGGTCACCGGCACGCCGAGGCGCGCGCCGTGATAGGCCAGCCCCTGGGCATGGTTGCCGGCGCTGGCGGCGATGACGCCCAGCCGGCGCTGTTCGTCGGTCAGCAGCATCAGCTTGTTGAGCGCCCCGCGCTCCTTGTAGGCCGCCGTGAACTGCAGGTTCTCGAACTTGACCCACACCTCCGCGCCGGTGATCTCCGACAGGGTGCGGGAATGGCGCAGCGGCGTGCGCTCGATATGGCCGGCCAGCCGGCCGGCGGCCGCCTTGATGTCGTCGAGGGTCAGGGTCATCGCCGCAGACGCTTAAGGGGCGCGAAGCCTCAGCGCAAACCCCTTAGCAGGTCCAGCCTGCGCATGGCCTTGCCGGGCAGCTCCGAAACCGGTCCCAGCGGCAGGGTCTCGGCCACCCGGCGCAGGCCGTAGGCCGCCTCGCGCAGCATCGCCGCCGCCGACAGGCCGCCGACGAAGCCGTGGCTGACCTCGACGGCGTGGTTGGCCAGCTCGCGCTTGAACCGATAGTCCCCGGCCCCCAGGTCGAGCCGGCTGTAGGGCACGTCGTCCATCCAGCGCAGGATGTCCTGGAACAGCATCATGCCCGGCGAATAGCGGTCGAACGCCGGGTCATGGCCGATGATCCAGCTATGCACCGTCGACCCGCCGCGGATGTCGAGCTGGGCGGCGGCCAGCGTGTCGCCGATGTGCAGGGTGAACAGCACGCCGCCGAAGTCCGGGTCGCGGCTGGCGAACAGCTGGCGCACCAGCCGCAGCGGCCAGCCGGCCTCGAACAGGTCGGTCTGGCCGGTCTCGCGCCAGGCCCGCTGCTTCCAGGCCACCAGCTGGTCGAAGTCGCCCTTCGACCGGGAGAAGGCGGTGAACCGGACCGGCCCGATCTCGCGCTCGACCTTGCGGCGCTTCTTGTCGATGTCCTTGAGGGCCGAGACCCCGGCCGCCCGGCGCTCGGCCTCATAGGCCGCGTAGCCGCCGGAGACGTCGATGATGCGCGAGGTCTGGGCGCCCTTGCCGTGCGGGGCGAAGGGGGTCTGCCCTTGCAGCATGTGGCTGAAGTCCAGGCGCCCGACGCCGAGCGCCTGGACGATCTCGCGGGGGTCGATGGTCAGGCCCGGTTCGGCCACCAGGCCCTGATAGTCGCACATCGGCGCCCCGGCCGGCATGGCCGCGAACGGGCCGACGCGGGCGGCGAGGAAACCTTTCGGATCGGCCATGCCGCCCAGCACCGCCACCCGCACGCCGCGGTCGCCGGTCGAGGGACCCTGCGCTCGCGCCACGGCCCGGGCCCAGTAAGGTGACAGGAAGGGCGTCTCCAGCGCCGGATCGGCCGCCTGCAACGCCGCCCACCGCTCCACGGCATGGGCGGTAAGCTCCCAGGGCCTGACGACGTCGATCTGCACGGCTGGCGGTTCCCCGACCCTTCTGGTCGCCGGAGAGGTTAGGCCGCAAGCGTTGCGGGAGGGTTTAGACGGGTGGGGGACATGCACTTCAGTGCGTGTCCCATCGGCTTCGCGGTGACGCCCTGCGTCCTTCGACACGCCCGCTGCGCGGGCTGCTCAGGATGACTGAGAAAGAAGGCTATCCACCCACGTCATGCTGAGCAGCGCCGCAGGCGCGTGTCGAAGCACGCAGTGACTAAACCTCGCAGGCCGCCTTGGCTTCGGCGCGCAGCTCCGGGATGCCCGTGCCCTTTTCCGCCGAGGTCGCCAGCACGCGCGGGAAGGAAGCCGGGCGCTTGCGGATGGCCTCCTGGGTGCGGGCGACGACGGCCTCGACCTCTTCAGCCTTCAGCTTGTCGGACTTGGTCAGCACGATCTGGTAGCTGACCGCCGCCGTATCGAGGGCGTCGAGCGCCTCGGTGTCCACCGCCTTCAGCCCGTGGCGGGCGTCGATCAGCAGATAGACCCGCTTGAGGTTGGGCCGGCCGCGCAGATAGGCGCGGCCGAGATCCTGGAACTTGTTGGCCACGCCGCGCGACACCCGCGCGAAGCCGTAGCCGGGCAGGTCGACCAGCCGCAGCTGGTCGTCGAGGTTGAAGAAGTTGATCTCCCGCGTCCGGCCCGGCTCGTTGGAGGCGCGGGCCAGGTACTTCTGGCCGACCAGGGCGTTGATCAGGCTCGACTTGCCGACGTTGGAGCGGCCGGCGAAGGCCACTTCCGGCAGCTCGGGCCCGGGCAGGCCGTCCATCGCCACCGCGCCCATCATGAAGGCGACCGGATGGGCGAAGAGGATCCGGGCGGCCTCCAGCTCCTCTTCGGTGAAGGACGCGGTCACACCGCCGCCTTCGGCTGGCCGCGGACCTTGGCGATGAAGTCGTCGATCGGGTTGTCGACCTTGAACTTCCGCATGTTGATGTACTGCTGGAAGATCGAGAACACGTTCGAGAAGGTCCAGTACAGCAGCAGGCCCGCCGGGAAGCCGGCCATGATGAAGGTGAACATGATCGGCATCAGCTGGAAGATGCGCTGCTGCATGGGATCGGGCGCCGGCGGGTTCATCGCGGTGGTCAGCCACATGGTGAAGCCGTAGAGCAGCGGCAGCGGGCCCAGATGCACCAGGGCCGAGATCCCGCCGATCAGCGGCGTGGAGGCCACGTCCCAGGGGATCAGGCCGAACAGGTTCAGCACGCTGTAGGGGTCGGGCGCCGACAGGTCCTTGATGTAGCCGAAGAAGGGCGCGTGACGCATCTCGATGGTCACCGACAGCACCTTGTAGAAGGCCAGGAAGATCGGGATCTGCAGCAGGATGGGCAGGCAGCCGGCGACCGGATTGACCTTCTCCCTCTGATACAGCGCCATGGTCTCCTGCTGCATCTTGGTCGGGTCTTCCTTGTAGCGGGCCCGGATCTCCTCCATCGGCTTCTGCAGCTTCTTCATCCGCGTCATCGACTCGTAGCTCTTCTGAGCCAGCGGGAAGAGCAGAATGCGAACGATGAGCGTCACCGCGAGGATGGCGATGCCGAAGTTGCCGACCAGGCCGAAGATGAAGTCCAGCGCCTGGAAGAACGGCCGGGTGAAGAACCACAGCATCCCCCAGTCGACGGCCTTGTCGAGGTCGGGGATCGGCTGGCCGCCGGCCTCGCCCTTCTCGTAGGCCTGCAGGTCCTGGACGACCTTGGCGCCGGCGTAGACGCGGGTCGTCTCGCTGATCGCCTGGCCCGGCGCGATGGTGTGCAGGCTGCCGGCGTAGTTGGCGTTGTAGGAATCGACGTCGCCGATCTTCGGCGCCGCGAACTGGGCGACGATCTTCTCGTCCTGGTCGGGCACGACGGCGGCCAGCCAGTACATGTCGGTGATGCCCAGCCAGCCGCCGTTGGAGGTGTAGCTGGCGGCGATGCGCTTGGCCGCGTCGGCTGACGAGGTCGCGCGTTCGGCGGCCTCCTGGCCCTTCTTGAGCCAGGGCTTGAACTTCAGAAGGCGCAGCTCGGCGCCCTTGCCGTCGTCCGACAGGATGCCGACAGCGCCCACATGGACGTTCTGGGCGATGGCCTGCTTCGGCGTCAGGCCCTGGCGCAGGATCGAGGCGTAGGGCGCGACCTGGACCGGGGCGCCGGTGGTGTTGCGCACGGTGTCGGTGACGGTGAACATGAAGCGGTCATCGACCGACATCACCCGGGTGAAGGTCAGGCCGTTGGCGCCGGCGTAGGTCAGCTCGATCGGCTTGCCCGGCGACAGGACGTCGCCCTTGGTCAGGGCCCAGACCGACTGGTTGGTCGGCAGGCCCGGCAGGTTCTGGCCCACCCAGCCGATGTCGGTGAAGAAGGCGTTCTGCGCGCCCTCCGGCCGGAACAGCTCGACCATCGGCGAGCCCTTGGCCAGGGTCTCGCGGTAGCCCTTGAGGTAGAGGTCGTCCAGGCGCGCGCCCTGCAGCCGGATCGAGCCCTTCAGGGTCGGGGTTTCGACCGGCACCCGCGGACTGGCCGCCGTGGCGGCTTCGCGCGACACGATCACCGGCGCCGCCGGGACTCCCGGAGCGCCGGGCGCCGTGGCGGTCTGCTCGGCGACCACCTTGGCCCGCTGTTCGGCCAGCCGCTTCTTGTTGGCCGGGTCCAGCACGAGGAACTGGTAGGCCGTCAGCAGGATGACGGCGATGACGACGAACACGAACGTGTTGCGGGTGTCGTTCTGTTGCATGAAGCGGACTAACCGGAACGGGAGGGATCGGAGGCGGCGCCGGATGGCGCAGGCACGGTGTCGGGATCGGCCGCGAGCCTTATCAGCGCGCTTTTCACATCGTCAAGGAGACGGTCCCAGGGCCGGGCCGCCGTACCGCCCCGCGCGATGAACACATAATCGCTGCCGGGGACCCCGTGGAGCGGCAGCAGCGCCCGCGCCGCTTCGCGCAGGCGGCGCTTGCAGCGGTTGCGCACGACCGACCCGCCGACCCTTTTGGTGGCCGTGAAGCCGGAGCGGATCAGGGGGTCGCCGTCTGCGCGGTCGCGGCGCTGGATGACCACCGCGCCGTGGGATCGGAAACGCGCTTGAGCGGCCAGGAGAAACTCCGGCCGCTTGCGCATGCGTTCGATTGTCGGCTTCTGGTCCAGCATCGTCCCGCCCCGTCGTCAGAAGGAGATGGGGACGCGCCCGGCGCTGACTAGGCGGTCAGGCGCTTGCGGCCCTTGGCGCGGCGACGGGCGACGATCTTTGCGCCGTTCTTCGTCGACATCCGCAGCCGGAAGCCGTGACGGCGCTTGCGCACGAGACGCGAGGGCTGAAAGGTCCGCTTGCTCACGGGATAGCTCCGAATTCTAAAGGTCTAGGCGCGCCAGGCGGGGCCCGTCGCGGTGAGCGGGGGGAGATACGGGAAGGCCGGGGGTGAGTCAACCCAAGCCCTTACAGATCCGGCCGGATGATCGCCTTGCCGACCACCCGGCGGTCGGCCAGCAGGTCGAAGGCCTCGCGCCACTGGTCCAGCGGCAGCTCGGCGTGCACGCGGGGCTTGATGACGCCCTCGTCGGCCATGCGCCAGACCGCCTCGGCGTTCTCGCGGCCGCGCTCGGGGAACTGGCGGCCGTACTCGCCGGCCCGAACGCCCATGACCGAGAAGCCCTTGATCAGCGGCATGTTGACCGAGACGGTCGGGATCCGGCCCGAGGTGAAGCCGATGACCAGCAGCCGGCCGTCGAAGGCGATGCAGCGCACGCTTTCGTCGAAGATGTCGCCGCCGACCGGGTCATAGATGACGTCCGCCCCGCGTCCGCCGGTGATCGCCTTGACCTTCTCGCGGAAGCCGCCGGTGACGTTGACCGTGGCGTCCGGCCCGTACTCGGCCGCGACGATGGCCAGCTTCTCGTCCGAGGCCGAGGCGGCGATGACACGGCAACCCAGCGCCTTGGCCAGATCGACGCAGGCCAGCCCCACGCCGCCGGCCGCGCCGTGCACCAGCACCCACTCGCCCGGCTCCACCCGCGCCCGCCGGACCAGCGCCACATAGGCGGTCAGGTAGGCGGCGCCATAGGCCGCGGCCTGGGCGAAGCTCAGCCGCGCCGGCTTGGGCTTCAGGCCCCGGGGATCCATCACCGCATACTCGGCGAACCCGCCGGTCTTGGCCCCGCCGACCACCGCGTCGCCGACGCTCCAGCCGGTGACCCCCTCGCCCAGGGCCGCGATCTCGCCCGACAGGTCCAGCCCCGGCGTGAAGGGCAGCGGCGGCTTGAACTGGTACTCGCCCTTGGTCATCAGCAGGTCGGGGAAGTTGACGCTGGCGGCGCGCACGCGGACCAGCACCTGGCCCGGACCGGCGGTCGGCGTCGGGACCTCGCGGACATGGGTCCCGGCGTAGAACTCGCCCAGCTCCTCGACGACCAGCGCGCGCATGGTGGCTCTCCCATTTTGTGGTGGTTCTGCAGCGTTTCCGCGACGGGAGTCATCCGGAGAATCCTCCCTCCCCGCATGGGGAGGGTGCTCCCGAAGGGAGCGGGTGGGGCAAAGGTGATCA
>JAUSPV010000270.1 GCA_030652755.1 Caulobacter sp.
TATCGATAAAGAGTGTGTGTCCCCGTTTCCAAGCACCCCTCCAAGTTCGCGGTATCGGCAACCAAACTGTGGGGGCTTCTCACGCCTCAAATGCAAGGCTGGGCGTCGCGGAAGGGGCACCCTTAGCTCGGGTGCATAAGAATTCGCTCAACTATGTCGGCGAGACGCATGTCTATGTGATCCGTGGACCTACCGGCGGGATACACAAAGTCGGCGAGAGCGCTCAGGGTGTTAGAGTGAGCGACGGGGCGTCGATCCGGGCAGAGCAACAAGCACGAGCCCTTCAGCGAAAAACGGGCGACTTCTACACTACAGAAATCCGTCGGACCTTCGGAAACAAGGCTGACGCTCGCGCTCACGAAACGCGCTTCATTCAAACTTATGAGCGGCTGTATGGTAAGCGGCCGCCGGGCAACCCATTGGATCGGTAAGAAGTGAATGGCTCACAATCGCAAGCTCGTCTTGTCAGGAGTAGCTCTGACAAAGGCGCGGATACCGCCAAGGCCAAATGCCTTGGCCGCCAGCCGGGTGAGGGACGAACTGGAGCGAGAGATTATTGATTCTCAATATCTCGAAGGCGCCCCTTTCCGATGGGTCGGTCTGATCATCCGATATGGACTCAAGGATGAGACGGAACCTCACTACGAGGCGATAAACGACAAGGACGGCGATCTTCCCCTAGCAATAGAGGTAGATGTGCATCGGTTGCTTGATGTTTCCGAGGACGAGATGGCCACTGTTTATCGCAAGGCAACGTTGTCAGCCCTAGTGCATGCTGGCGAGCGCTATCAGCGGCCTGTGGAACGCCTCAGGGCACTTCTGGAGGCGGCGTGAACCCTAACTTCAACGCTGAGGAGTCGTTTTGCGGGCAGCAAGGATCACAATGCCCGGGCCACGATCTGAGGCGGGGCTGCGGTCTAGGGCGGGGCTGCGGTCTAGGTGCTGTGGACTCTAGGGATTCCCACTAACGGCGAAGCGTGATTCAAGACTGTCTTTTGGAGGCGGTCTTGGGTGTGATGGATCGTTTGGTGCTGAGTGACGCGGCCTGGGAGCGGATTGCGCCACTGATCATCGGCAGGCCTGACCAGAAGGGCTCGACGGGCCGGGACAACCGGATGTTTGTCGAGGGCGTGCTCTGGTTGGTGCGGACAGGCTCACCCTGGCGAGATCTGCCGGAGGTGTTCGGAGACTGGAACAGCGTCTTCCGGCGCTTCAGTCGCTGGAGCGCCAAGGGTGTCTGGTGGCGCATCTTCGGAGCGATGTCGGATGATCCGGACTTCGAATACCTGATCGTCGATTCCACCATTGTTCGAGCCCACCAGCATGCAGCTGGCGCGGCGAAAAAGGGGGGTCTGAAGATCAGGCCATTGGCCGTTCCCGCGGCGGTCTGAGCACCAAGATCCATATGGCGGTAAGGGGTCTGGGCTGCCCTGTCCGGTTCAGTCTCACCGCAGGACAGCGGGGCGACGCGCCACAAGCCATTCCCTTGATCGAAAACCTGTCCCTACCGAAAACTCCGCTACAGCGGCTCCCGCCCGTAGCGATGATGCAGCCCGCCCAGCACGGGGCGTGAGACCACCCTCCCCCGCGCCTCAACGGGCCGCCCGTCCGGCGAATCCTTGGCCAGGGACAGGTGTGTCCGGCTCTCGTTGTAGTATTCGGCGTAGGCCCTCAGCACCCGGCGCAGATGGTCCGCGTCGAGGATGATCACGTGGTTCAGGCATTCGCGGCGGATCGAGCCGATCAGCCGCTCCACGTGGCCGTTCATCCAGGGCGAATGAGGCCGGGTCGGGCGGTCGCGGATGCCCATCGCCCTCACACGCCGGCGGAACCGCGCGCCATAGGCGCCGTCATTGTCGCGGACCAGATAGCGCGGCGCTGTTTCCCACGGGAAGGCCTCCGTGATCTGGCCGGCTAGCCATTGCGCGGTGGGATGGTCCGTCACCTCGACATGCAGGATATGTCGGCGAGCGTGGCCGAGGACGACGAAAGCGTACAAGCGGTTCAGCGTCAGGGTGTGCACGGTCAGCAGGTCGATGGCCGCGATGTCGGCCCGGTGAGGCGGTTGATCGGCCTACCGCCTAAACCGCACGAACACCTCCACCCCGCCGGGCCGTTGCGCCAGCGCATCCCGGATCATGGCCAGCAGGGTCTCCTGCGAGACATGCATGTCGATGATCTGGTCGAAGTCGCCGTAGACGAAGTGGGCGTGGGCCTCTGGCACCAGGTCCCAGGTCACTTCGGCGGCCGGCGTCGGCAGGCGGCTGATCAGGCCGGCGGCGGCGAGGATGTCCAGCTGATGGGCCAGCTCGGCCAGCGGAATGGCGACCCCGCCCCGGGCCAGCAGGTCGGCGATGGCCGGCGTCGTCAGGTGGGTGTCCGGCGACTGGCGCAGGATGGCCAGCAGGCGGGGCAGCGACCCCTGGGCCGCGAGGCCCGCGCCGCGCAGCTCCTCCCGGATCGTCGCCTCGACGAAATTGGGCATCTGACCGTCCTCCCGCGTGCGGGACGGTCGCGGTCATTGTCGGCGCCGCGACCTGTCCCGTCGTGAACCCCGGGCGCGATCCCGACAGGAACCGCGCCCGGCCGTCCGAGCGACCTCAGGCGAGGTCGAAGCGGTCCGCGTTCATCACCTTGGTCCAGGCCGCCACGAAGGCGTCGACGAAGGCGCGCTCCGCGTCGGACTGGGCGTAGACCTCGGCCAGGGCCCGCAGCTGCGAGTTGGAGCCGAACACCAGGTCGACCCGGGTGGCGGTCCATTTCAGCGCGCCGGTCGCCCGGTCGCGGCCCTCGAACTGCACCTCGTCCTCGGACGTCGCCGTCCACACCGTGCCCATGTCGGTCAGGTTGACGAAGACGTCGTTGCTCAGCACGCCCGGCCGGTCGGTCAGCACCCCGTGCCGGCTCCCGTCGGTGTTGGCGTCCAGCGCCCGCAGGCCGCCGACCAGCACCGTCATCTCCGGCGCCGACAGGGTCAGCAGCTGGGCCCGGTCGACCAGCATCTCCTCGGCCGTCATCGCCTGGTTGGGCTTGAGGTAGTTGCGGAAGCCGTCGGCGGCCGGCTCCATCACCGAGAAGGACTCGACGTCCGTCTGGTCTTGCGAGGCGTCGGTGCGACCGGGGGTGAAGGGGACCTCCGCCTCATGGCCGCCGTCCCTGGCCGCCTTCTCGATGGCCGCGCCGCCGGCCAGCACGATCAGGTCGGCCAGCGA
>JAUSPV010000271.1 GCA_030652755.1 Caulobacter sp.
TGTCATCCCGGACGCCGTAGGCGATCCGGGACCCAGCCGACGCCGTGCGCCGGCGCTGGGTCCCGGCTCTCCCCCCAGCATTCGCTGGGGTCCGGCCGGGATGACAGCTAAAGGGACAACAAAAGGAAACGCGCGATGACGGCACTGTTCTTTGAAGACCTCAGCGTCGGCCAGTCGGCCGAGCTGACCCGCACCGTCGACGAGGCGGCCATCCAGGGCTTCGCCGACGTCAGCGGCGACCACAATCCGGTGCACCTGGACGAGGCCTTCGCCGCTACCACGCCGTTCAAGACCCGCATCGCCCATGGCATGCTGTCGGCCGCCTTCATCTCGGCCCTGATCGCCGGCAAGCTGCCGGGGCCGGGCGCCATCTACCTGGGCCAGACGCTCAGTTTCAAACGGCCTGTGAAGATCGGCGACGAGGTGGTGGTCACCGCCACCGTCACCGCGCTGGACGCCGAGAAGGGCCGCGCCACCCTGGCCACCGTCTGCACCGTGAACGGCAAGGCGGTGATCGAGGGCGAGGCCCTGATCATGGTCCCGCGCAAGGGCGGCTGATGAGCCTGCGGATCGTCCACGGCTGGAAGGGTCTGTCGGCCGCCGACCAGGGCGCGGCCGTGGCGCTGGGCAACTTCGACGGCGTGCACCGGGGCCACCGCGAGGTGATCGCCGGGGCCGTCGAGGCGGGCAAGCGGCTGGACGCGCCGGTGGGGGTGATCAGCTTCGACCCGCACCCGCGCCGGCTGTTCCACCCCGACGAGCCGGCTTTCCGGCTGATGACCACCGACCAGCAGGCCCGCGTGCTGGAGGCCATGGGCGTGGACCGGTTCTACCTCCTGCCGTTCGACTTCGAGATGGCCAACTTCAGCGACCGCGACTTCGCCCTGAAGGTCCTGCACGAGGGCCTCGGCGTGCGCCACGTCGCCGTCGGCTTCGACATCTCCTTCGGCAAGGGCCGCACCGGCAGCCCGGCCCTGATGAAGGCCTATGGCGAAGAGATGGGCTTTTCCGTCTCCGTCGCCGAGGCGGTGGGCGAGGGGGCCGAGAAGTACAGCTCCACCGGCGTGCGCGAGGCGCTGCGGGAGGGCCGGCCGCAGGACGCCGCGGCGATCCTCGGCCAGCCGTTCGCCATCGAGGGCGTCGTGCGTCGGGGCCAGCAGCTGGGCCGCACCCTGGGCTTTCCGACCGCCAACGTCTTCATGATCGACTATGTCGTGCCCAGGCTCGGCGTCTACGCCACCCGCACGCGTCTGCCCGACGGCCGCGTCGTCCCCGGCGTCGCCAACATCGGCAACAACCCCACCACCGGCGAGGTCGAGACCCGGCTCGAGGTCTGGCTGTTCGACTTCGACGAGGATCTCTACGGCCAGGTCATCGAGACCCAGCTGATCGCCTTCCTGCGCCCGGAGGAGAAGTTCGGGTCCATCGACGCCATGGTCGAGCAGATCCGGGAGGATGAGCGGCAGGCGCGGGCGATTCTCGCGTAACCCCAACCCTCGTCATCGTCGGACTTGTTCCGACGACCCATGCGTGATGAGCGAGCCAGGCTCTCGCAGACAGCGCCGTGCGCAACGGACCCTCGGCAGTGATCATGGGTCGTCGGAACAAGTCCGACGATGACGGCAGGGAGAGGATCGCGTGAAAGGCGATCCCCCCTTCCCACGCCCCTTCCGCCATGCTTCCGTTAACCATTCGGGGGCGGGGGCCGGAATGCTCAAGGGGCGCAAGTACCATCTGTTCGCGCAGGCCAGGCGCCCGCGCCGCCGCCTGCCGGCCACCTTCAACTATCCACCCGAGACCCAGCTGGTCTTCGACCCGGGCGAGGCGCCGCCCTTGCTGGTTCGCGACATGGGCCTGCTGGATGCCTATTCGAACGCCGTGGTCGACGCCGTCGAGGCGGTCGGGCCGGCGGTAGTGCGGGTCATCCCCATCGTGCCGGACGGCTATATCGCCGGCGAGGGCTCGGGCTTCTTCGTCAGCAGCGACGGGCTGATTCTCACCAACCGGCACGTCATCGCCGGGGTGAACCGCTTCGCCATCATCACCGCCGACGGCCACGGCCTGACCGCCCGGCCGATCGGCGAGGACGCCGACACCGACATCGCCGTCCTGCGGCTGGAGCAGTCGATGCGCACGCCCTGCGCGAAGCTGGGCGATTCCAAGAGCCTGCGTCGCGGCCAGCTGGTCATCGCCATCGGCGCGCCGCTGGGCTTCGAGGCCACGGTGACCACCGGCGTGGTCAGCGCGCTGGGCCGCTCGATCCGCGGCGAGCGCGGTCGGCTGATCGAGGACCTGATCCAGACCGACGCCGCGCTCAATCCGGGCAACAGCGGCGGGCCGCTGGTCAACTCGGCGGGCGAGGTGATCGGCGTGGCCACGGCGGTGATCAGCGGGGCCCAGGGCCTGTGCTTCGCCGTCGCCTCCAACACCGCCTCGTTCGTGATGAACGAGATCCTCAAGCACGGCTATGTGCAGCGCGGCTCGATCGGCGTGGTCGCCCAGCAGACGCCGGTGCCGCCCTCGATCCAGAAGTCGGCCGGCGTCAGCCAGGCCTACGCCGCCTGGGTGGCGACCGTCGATCCGGGCGGCCCGGCGGCGAAGGCAGGCCTGGTCCAGGGCGACCTGATCGTCGCCGCCGACGGCAAGGCGATCACCGGCCTGGACGACCTGCTCCGCGTGCTCGGCCCCGGCAGCATCGGCAAGAGCATCGCCTTCGACGTCGTCCGCGCCGGCCGGCGGATGACCGTGACCGTGACCCCGAAGATGCGGAAGCGGGGTTAGTTTCCCCTCCCTCCCCCTTGTGGGGAGGGACAGGTCGCGAAGCGACCAGGGTGGGGCAAGCGGTGGCCGCGATCAGCGCCGACCCCGGATCGCCGCTTGCCCCACCCGTCTCGTCTCGCTGCGCTCGCCGAGCCACCCTCGCCACTGTTCAGACCGGAGACAAGGTGGACGCCTGTTCGGG
>JAUSPV010000285.1 GCA_030652755.1 Caulobacter sp.
GCGGCGAGGCCGGCGCGGTGCTCGCGGGCCTCGGCGGCGGCGCTCTCTGCGGCGCGGGCGGCGCGGTCGGCGGTCAGGCGCGCGGCCTCGCCCTGTTCCAGCGCGTCGGTCGACTTCGCGCGGCGGGCCTCGGCGACGGCGTACTCATCCAGCAGCTTGGCGGTGCGGACCGACAGGGTGGCCGGCGCCTCGCGGGCGGCCTCGAGGTTGGCGTTGGTGGTGACGCGGGCCTGCGCCAGCGCCTCGGTGCGTTTGGCGGCGGCGGCGGCGCGGCGGGCCCAGTCGTCGCGGTCGCGGCGCAAGCTGTCCAGCCGGCGGCTGCGGCCGTCGCGCTCGCGGGTCTCGATATCGACGGCGGCGCGGGCCTGCGAGGCGGCTTCGCGGGCGGCGACGGCCGTGGCGCGGGCGGCGTCCAGCATCGGCGACAGGTTCTCGGCCGTGCCGTCGTCCGACGCGTCGGCGCGGGCCGAGGCGAGGGCGGTCTCGGCTTCGGTCTTCTCGGCCTCGAAGCGGGCGATGGTCTCGTCCAGCGACTGGGCGCGGGCGTCGCGGCGGGCGGCCTCGTGGGCCAGACGTTCGACGGCCTGGCGGGCGGTCTGCAGCGCCCGCTCGGCCTCGGGCGGCTTGCGGCGCGCCTCGCGCACGGCGTCCTCCCCGGCCAGCATGCGGGCGCGGGCGGCCTTGTGGGCCTCCAGCGCCGCATCCGCCTCCGGGGACAGGGTTTCGATCTCGGCCTCGACCTCGGCCAGCCGGGTGCGCTGCTCCAGCCGGATGGCGGCGGGGCGCGGGGCCTCGGCGCGGGCGGTGAAGCCGTCCCAGCGCCACAGGTCGCCCTCGCGGGAGACCAGCCGGGCGCCGACGGGCAGGCCGGCCTTCCGCAGCCGCTCGCCGTCCTTGCGATCGACCACGGCGGTGAAGGCCAGCCGAGCGGCGAGGGCCGGCGGGGCCTTGATCAGCGGGGCCAGCGGCGTGGCGCCGTCCGGCCAGGCCGGGCCGTCGGTCTCGCGGCCGGCCCAGTAGGCCGGGGCCTTGGCGTCCAGAGCCGCTTCCAGGTCGTCGCCCAGCGCGGCGGCCAGGGCGGCCTCGTAGCCGCGGTCGGGGGTGACGGCGTCGAGGGCGGGGGCGAAGCCGGTCTTGCCGCGCGGGGCGGAGAGCTGGGCCAGGCCCCGGGCCTCGGTCTTCAGCCGGCCGAGGCGGTCTTCCAGCTGGCGGGCGACGTCACGCGCCGCGCCCTCGGCGCGGGCGGCGTCGCTGCGGTCGGTCTCGGCGGCCTCCTGGGCGGCGCGGGCGGCGGCCAGGGCGGCCTC
>JAUSPV010000289.1 GCA_030652755.1 Caulobacter sp.
TCGCTGTTCGCGCTGATTTTCTCGATCGGCATCCTGGTCGACGACGCCATCGTCATGATCGAGAACATCGCCCGGCACTGGGCGATGAAGGACGACCGCAGCCGGGTGGACGCCGCTGTCGAGGCGGTGGCCGAGGTCGGCAATCCCACCGTGGTGGCCACCCTCACCGTCGTCGCCGCCCTGCTGCCCATGCTGTTCGTCTCGGGCCTGATGGGCCCCTACATGGCCCCGATCCCGGTGAACGCTTCGGCGGCGATGGTGTTCTCGTTCTTCGTGGCCGTGGTCATCGCACCCTGGCTGATGGTGCGGTTCGCGCGCAAGGCTGTGGCCGAGGGGCACAGCGGGCATGCCGAGCATGGCGAAGGCCGCCTGGGCGCCGCCTACCGCGCGGTCGCCGGGCGGGTCATCGCCACGCGGCGCAGCGCCTGGACCTTCCTGATCGCCGTTGGCCTGGCCACCCTGCTGTCCGGCGCGATGTTCTACACCAAGACGGTGACGGTGAAGCTGCTGCCGTTCGACAACAAGTCCGAGCTGCAGGTCATCGCCGACCTTCCGGAAGGGACCTCGCTGGAGACCACGCAGCGGGTGCTGAACGATCTGGCGGCGGTCACCCGCACCGTGCCGGAAGTCACCGCCATCGACGCCTTCGCGGGCACATCGGCCCCCTTCAACTTCAACGGTCTGGTGCGGCACTACTACCAGCGCAACCGGCCGGAGATGGGGGACCTGTCCGTCACCCTGGCGCCGAAGGGCGATCGCGACCGTTCGAGCCACGCCGTGGCCCTGGACCTGCGCGAACGGCTGGCCAAACTGGCCCTGCCTGCGGGTGCGTCGATCAAGGTCGTCGAGGCGCCGCCCGGACCGCCGGTCATGGCCACGCTGCTGGCCGAGGTCTACGGCCCCGACGCCGCCTCGCGCCGCACGGTGGCCGAGCAGCTCAAGACCATCTTCCGGTCGGTGCCCTACATCGTCGATATCGACGACAGCTATGGCGTGCCGCGCCCGGGCCTGCGCCTCGTGCCCGACCGCGCTCGCCTGGAGTCCCTGAAGGTCAGCGACCGGGAGGTCTATGACTCCATCGCAGCGGCGCTGGGCGGACAGGTGGTCGGCTACGCCCACCGCGGCGAGAGCCGAGACCCGCTTGAAATCTCGGTGCGCCTGCCGCAGTCGGCCCGGACCTGGGGCGAGGGTCTGGCCGCCCTGCCCGTCGCCCAGTCGCGCGACGGACGGATGGTCGCGCTGGGCGAGGTCGTGACCGCCAGCCAGGAAGCGGGTTCGACCCATATCTTCCGCCGCGACGGACGGGATGTCGACATGGTCCTGGCAGAGCTGGCCGGCGCCTATGAGGCCCCGATCTACGGCATGCTGGCGGTCAACAAGGCCGTCGAGGAGGCCGAGTGGAAGGACACGCCCAGGCCCGAGATCCGGCTCAACGGCCAGCCGACCGACGAGAGCCGCCCGACCATCCTGTGGGACGGCGAGTGGGAGATCACCTGGGTCACCTTCCGGGACATGGGCGCGGCGTTCGGCGTGGCGATCCTGGGCATCTATGTGCTGGTGGTCGCCCAGTTCAAAAGCTTCCGGCTGCCGCTGGTGATCCTGACGCCGATCCCCCTGACGCTGGTCGGCATCGTCATCGGCCACATCCTGTTCCAGGCGCCATTCACGGCAACGTCGATGATCGGGTTCATCGCGCTCGCGGGGATCATCGTTCGGAACTCGATCCTGCTGGTCGATTTCATTCGCCACAGCCAGGGCGACGGAAGACCCCTCCGTGAGGTGCTTCTCGAGGCGGGCGCCATCCGCTTCAAGCCGATCGTGCTGACCGCGCTGGCCGCCATGATCGGGGCGGCGGTGATCCTGTTCGATCCGATCTTCCAGGGGCTTGCGATCTCGCTGCTGTTCGGGCTGGCGTCCTCGACGATCCTGACCGTTCTGGTGATCCCGGCGATCTATGTGGTCCTGCGGGACGATCTGCCGAAAGGCTCCGCCGCGGCGTAGCGTCCGCTGCGGGGCTCCCCGGCTTGCACATGCATGCATGTTTTCTACATTAGGCAGATGATCAGCACCTTAGCCGACCGCCCATCCCCGACCGAACTGTCGACGCTTGAGGACAGCGCCCATGCCGCCGCCCGCATGCTCAAGCTGCTGGCGAGCGAGCAGCGGCTGCTGATCCTGTGCAAGCTGATCGAAGGCGAGAGTTCCGTGGGCGAACTCTCCGCCCACGTCGGCCTGGCCCAGTCGGCGACGTCGCAACATCTGGCGAAGATGCGGGCCGAAGGGCTGGTCGCCACGCGGCGGGAGGCCCAAACCATCTTCTACCGCCTCGACGACCCCGCCGCGATCCGCATGCTCGACACGCTGTGCGAGATCTACAAGCGGCCCGCCTGATCGCCCCCCCTACAGACCCAGCGCCCGCCAGGCGACATAGGCGGCGACGAGCAACACCAGACCCGCGAACAGCCGCCGGGCAAGCAGCGCCCGCCCGGCCAGAACGCTCGCGCCCTTCAATCCGATCCAGCCGCCCGCCGCGCCGCCGAGGATGAAGAGGCCGGCGACCGGCCAGTCGACCAGGCCCGACAGGGCGTAGTTGGTCGAGGTCGCCGCGCCGAACAGGGTGACCGACAGCAGCGAGGACGCCGCGGCGTTCGCCAGGGTCATGCCCGTCGCCGCCATCAGGCCCGGCACGATCAGGAATCCGCCGCCGATGCCGAAAAAGCCGGCCGCCAATCCGGTCAGCAGGCCAAGCGGTGCAAGCTTGAGCGTCAGCCGCCAGGTGATGTGGACCTCTGGATCGCCCTCGCTCCGGGGCCGCCGAAGCATCGACAGGGCGATCGCCGCCATGGCCATGGAAAAGAACAGCAGAAGCTGCTGGCCGTCGACCTGTTTGGCGAAGCTTGAACCGAGGAACGAGCCCGCCAGTCCGGCGGCGGCGAACACCATGGCGCAGGGCCACTTCACCCGCCCGCTCCGACCGTGGCCGATCAGGTTGATCAGGGCGTTGACCGCGACGGCCGCGGCGGATGTGCCGATCGCGATGTGCGGATCGCGAACGCCGACAACATAGAGCAGCAGCGGCGTGGCCAGTACGGATCCGCCGCCGCCGAACAGCGCCAGCAGCAGCCCGACCAAGGCCCCGCTGGCGATGGCCAGGCCGCCGCTCGACAGGCTGATGTCGATCATTGGATCACGCCCCTGCGACGCCGCGCCATGACGCTGGAGACAGCCTCCAGGACGGTCATGACGTCCGGATCGGCGATGCGATAGAAGATGGTCTGCCCTTGCCGCCGGGTCGCGACGATTCCGTCCAGTCGCAGGCGCGCCAGATGCTGCGACAGCGCCGACTGCGACAGGCCGACATGATCGGCGATCTGGCCAACCGACAGCTCGCCCGGGCGCAGGGCGCAGAGGACCTGCAGGCGATGCGAGTTCGCGAGCAGCCGCAACAGGTCCGCCGCCGACCGGGCGTTGGCGACCAACTCGATGTCTGCGTCGGCGGCTGGGATCATGCCGCCAATATATCCTCACTTGCTAATTTAGCAAGATCGCATATTTAGGCGATGAAGGAGATCCACATGACCGTTCATCAGCAGGCTTTCTTCCATGAGGCGACGTTCACCGTGACCTATCTGGTCTGGGACGACGCAACGAAGGCCGCCGCCGTGATTGATCCGGTGCTCGACTACGCTCCGGCATCGGCCAGCGTGTCCACCGGCTTCGCCGACAGGGTCCTGACGGCGGCGGCGGACCTGGGGCTGACCATCCAGTATGTACTGGAGACCCACGCCCACGCCGACCACCTGTCGGCCGCCGACCATATCCGCCGCGCGACAGGGGCCACCGTGGTCATCGGCGAGCACATCGGCGAGGTCCAGGCCCATTTCGCGACCCTGTTCGAGGCCGATGATGTTGTTCCCGACGGATCGGCCTTTGGCCGCCTGGTGCACGACGGCGAGACCCTGACGCTCGGCGAGACGCCGATCACGGTGATGCACACGCCGGGCCACACGGCCGCCTGCGTCACCTATCTGATCGGCGACGCCGCCTATGTCGGCGACACCCTGTTCATGCCCGACTACGGCACCGCGCGAACCGACTTCCCCGGCGGCGATGCGGTACTGCTGTATCGCTCGATCCGCCGCATCCTCACCCTGCCGCCCGAGACGCGCCTGTTCGTCGGCCATGACTATTTGCCCGAGGGCCGCAAGACCTTCGCCTGGGAGACCACCGTGGCGGAGGAGCGGGAACGCAACGTCCACGTCCGGGACGGCGTCACCGAGGCCGACTTCGTGGCGCTGCGGCAGAGTCGGGACGCCACGCTCGCTCCGCCCGCGCTGATCCTGCCGTCGCTGCAGGTCAACATTCGCGCCGGCGCCCTGCCGCCCGCGTCCGCCAACGGCCGGGTCTATCTGAAGCTGCCGGTCACGCTCGATTGAGCCGCCCGGAAAAGGTCAAAACCCCTTCAGCCTGACCGAGACTGGACAGTGGTCGGAAGGACGCGGGTCGTCTCCCGGATCGTAGGAGGTCTCGCGGAACGAGCCGGGACGCAGGTGCAGGCCCGCGAGCCGGTTGAGCACCAGATGGTCGATGAAGTCGCGGTACCTCCGGTCGCAGGTCGCGCTCAGGCCTTGTCCGGCCAGTGAGAGGACGGAGCCGCGCGGCCGGCCGTCGTCCCAGTCCTGCCAGAGCAGGTCGCCGGGCAGCGCCAGTCGCCGGTTGAAGTCGCCCAGGATGATGGCCGCCTCGCCTGATCGGGTCCGCCCGTCGATCCAGCGCTCGACGACAGGCGACTGTCGACGAAGCGTCGCGCAGGCCTCGGCCAATGCGCCGGCGCTGCAGCCGCTCTTGAGGTGGACATTCAGCAGCCGCAACGGGCGGCGTCCCAGGATGGTGACATCCACGCCCCAGCGAAGATCCGGGTCCCCCAGGCCGAGCGCCTTCACGTCCCTGTTGCGGCGGACCGTCAGCCCCTTCCGAACGGCGAAGCCGACGTCCTGCTTGCGGATCTGCTGGCCGGGCGCGCCGCGGCAGTCGCCGCCCCGGGTGCTGTCCGGTCGCCTGGACATCACGACGACATAGCGGTCAGGCGGGAACACCCGGGCGGCGGCCGCCGCGTTCTCGACCTCCTGGAAGGCGATCACATCCGCGTCGAGGCGATCGGCGTATCGCCGCAGGCGGGCGTAGTCGGCCTCCACTCTCGGCCGACAGCCGACCCCGTCCTGCTCGGCCAGATGCTCGAGGTTCCAGCTTGCGACCACGAGATCGCGCGCCGGCTCTCGCGGCAGGCCGGCGCAGCCGGAAAGGGACAGGCAAATGCCCCCGGCAAGGACCAGCAGCGATTTCGGGAACATGGACGCCTCTACAGAACGGATGAGCCGCCTCTAGTGGCGATGACCGAGTCGGCGCCAGTTGAGACTGTGGGCCGTGGCCAGCGCCAGGCCGCCGGCGACCGTCATCGCGAGCTCGGCGCCCTCGCTCTGGGCCAAGAACACCCCGCTCGCCAGGAGACCGATGCCGGCGAGGGCGGGCCCAAGCACCGACGGCGACCTCCAGCCGCCCGACCGCACCAGCGCCAGGGCCGAAATCGGCACGGCGGCGGCGAGGAAGGCCAGATGCATCCACTCGGCCTCCGCCCAGGCGCCCAGAACCGGCAGGAAGGCCGCCACGACCGGTAGCGCCAGACAGTGCGCCAGGCAGAGTCCGGACAGCCCGACCGCGGAGGCGTCCAGAATCCTGATGAAGGCGGAGGGGTTAGCCATGGACACACTCACAGTGGGTTGCCGGACAGCTCATATGTTATAGTATAACGTAACATCAAGAGTTCGGGCGAGGTTTTCGTGATCCAGCTTCCTGTCACCGTGCTGTCCGGCTTTCTCGGGGCCGGAAAGACGACCCTGCTCAACCATGTGCTCCGCAATCGCGAAGGTCGGCGCGTCGCGGTGATCGTCAACGACATGAGCGAGGTCAACA
>JAUSPV010000295.1 GCA_030652755.1 Caulobacter sp.
GCGGCGAACCGGTGTCCACTTCGCCGGAAAATGCTCTAGGGATACAGCCGCCGGGTTCCCCAGCCGGCGCCCTGGCGCTCGAACACCAGCCGTTCGTGCAGGCGGAACGGGCGGTCCCGCCAGAACTCGAAGCTCACCGGCGTGACGCGAAAGCCGGACCAGTGCGGCGGCCGGGTGACCTTGCCGAGTCCGAATCGAAGGCCGACTTCCGCCACCCGCTTCTCGAGCGCGAACCGGTCCGGCAAGGGCCGGGACTGGTCCGAGGCCCAGGCGCCCAGCTGGCTGTGCCGGGCGCGGGTGGCGAAGTAGTCGTCGGCTTCGGCGTCGCTGACCGGAGCGACATCTCCGCGGATCCGCACTTGCCGGCGAAGCGACTTCCAGTGGAACAGCAACGCCGCCTTGGGGTGGCTCGCCAGCTCCACGCCCTTGGCGCTCTGAAGGTTGGTGAAGAAGACGAAGCCGTCGGCGTCAAAGCCCTTGAGCAGGACCATGCGCACATCGGGCATGCCGGCGTCGTCGACGGTGGCCACGGCCATGGCGTTGGCGTCATTGACCTCGGCGGCGTTGGCGGCCTGCAGCCAGGTTCCGAACAGCTCGAAGGGGTCGGCCTCGGGCAGCAGCGGCAAAGGCTCGGCCGCCGTCACCTGCCTGACGTAGTCGTCCTCGCTCGGCGAGGCGGGGATCAGATCATCCTGGTCGCTCATGTCGCTCCATATAGCGCGAAGACGCCGAGGCATCAGGCTTAACTGGCCGTTGACGCTGTTTCGTCACCTTCCCCGCATGACCGTCGGGGCGATGATCGATGTGAGGGGCGCGCGCCGCCTGCTGGGCGTGAAGCCGGGCGCCGACGCCGGGGTGCTGACGGCCGCCTTTCGCGAGGCGGCCCTGCGCACCCATCCTGACCGCGACGGCGGCGACGCCCAGGCGTTTCGCGAGGTGCTGGAAGCCTATCGACTGCTTCGGGACGCGCCGTCGGAACCCATCGCCTTCATCCCGGCCCCGACCTCGGCTCCCCGCATCCGCGACCTGGAAGTCTCCCCAGTGGTCGCCCTGAACGGAGGGGAGGCGTTTGTCGACACCACCGACGGCCGGCGCCTCCGGCTGAAGCTGGAACCGGGCCTTCGGACCGGTCAGCAGGTCAGGGCCGGCGGCGAACTGTTCACGGTATCGATCCGCGGCCCCGGCGCGACGGTGCGCGGCGACGATCTGTGGGTTACGGTCGATGTCGCCGCCGAGGTGCTGGCCGACGGCGGGCGGGTGACCGTCGAGACCCCGGTCGGGCCGCGCACGCTGTGGATCAGCCGCAAGGCGGCCGACCGCAAGCTGGTCCGCCTGCCCGGCGAAGGTCTGCCCGCCACGGCGACGCGGCGGCGCGGCGACCTTTTCGTCCGCCTGGCGCCAGGACCAGACCGCGCCGAGAGCGCCGCCAAGGTCCTTCTGCGCCGGTTCGCCTCCGCCTGGGCGGCGTGACTTTGTGACCAGCGCCGCTTTCGGCTAGAAGCCCCGGGTCATGTCTCACAACAGCTTCGGCCACCTTTTCCGCGTCACCACCTGGGGCGAAAGCCATGGGCCCGCCCTGGGCTGCGTCGTCGACGGCTGCCCGCCGGGGCTCAGCCTCACTGCCGAGGACATCCAGGTCTGGCTCGACCAGCGCCGACCGGGCCTGGGCAAGTTCGTCACCCAGCGCCAGGAGCCGGACGCCGTGCGCATCCTGTCGGGCGTGTTCGCCGACGACCGCACCGACGGACAGGTGACCACCGGCACGCCGATCTCGCTGATGATCGAAAACGTCGACCAGCGGTCGAAGGACTATTCCGACATCGCGCGGGCCTTCCGCCCCGGCCACGCCGACTGGCCCTATTTCGCCAAGTACGGCGTGCGGGACTACCGCGGCGGGGGCCGGTCCTCGGCGCGGGAAACCGCGGCCCGGGTCGCGGCCGGCGCCATCGCCCGAAAGGTCATCGCCGGGGTGACCGTCCGCGGCGCCCTGGTCCAGATCGGCCCGCACGCCGTGGATCGCAGTCGCTGGGACTGGGACCAGGTCGGCCAGAACGCCTTCTGGTGCCCGGACGCCGATATGGTTCCCGTCTGGGAAGAGCATCTCGAAAAGATCCGCAAGGCCGGCTCCTCGACCGGCGCCATCGTCGAGGTCGAGGCGACCGGCGTGCCGGCCGGCTGGGGCGCGCCTCTGTACGCCAAGCTCGACGCCGAGCTTGCCGCCGCCCTGATGTCGATCAACGCCGCCAAGGGGGTGGAAATCGGCGCCGGCTTCGATTCGGCGGCCCTGACCGGCGAGGAGAACGCCGACCAGATGCGCATGGGCAATGAGGGGCCGGTCTTCCAGTCCAACAAGGCCGGCGGCATTCTCGGCGGCCTGTCCACGGGTCAGCCCGTCGTGGCCCGGGTGGCGTTCAAGCCGACCTCCTCGATCCTGACCCCGCGCGAGACCGTCAACGAGGATGGCGCGGAGATCGAACTGCGCACCAAGGGTCGCCATGACCCCTGTGTGGGCATCCGCGCGGTGCCGGTGGTCGAGGCCATGACCGCCTGCGTTCTGGCCGACGCCTTCCTGCGGCACCGCGGCCAGACCGGCGGCGGGGCGTTCCTGCCGGGGTCGGACCAACGCGCCTGAGGGTCATGCCGCCCGGGTGAAGTCCATGATCCAGTTGGTCTCCCAGCTGTCGCCGCCATCGGGTGAGAACGCCTGCGACCATCGGGCGGTGAGCGGGGTGATGTCCGACCACAGGAAGCGGACCCGGATCGGCCGCCCCTCAAGTACGTCCTCGCCAAGGAAGGTCCCCGCCCCCGCCTCGAAACGCCCCCGCACCGGCGGATCGATCGTCAGGGATCGGGCGTCGATCGAGTAGACCGACCAGAGCCCCGTCCCCGGATCATACAGTCGCGTGCTGACGGCGGCGTAGGGGTCCCCGGGCAGATTGACGATGTTGTCGTCCATGTTGCCCTGTCCCTGAAGGATATGGCGGGTCACGCAGGTCCCGTCGAACGCGATCCAGTCGTCACAGTCGGCGAGACGGCGGGCCAGACGGCGATGAGCGACCGACCAGCGGCCGATGAAGAAGTCGAAATCGGCGCGTCCGTCGTGTGTCATCGCTGGGCTCCCCCGGCGAAGCGCCGGCCGGGCAAGCTTTACCGGCCCTGATCGCCAGAAAGCGTCAGCATCGAGCCCAGGCGACAAGGACCGCCGATTTCTCGCTCAAGTTTTCTCGTTGACGAACAAGGACTTGCCCTTCTATCACCTCGATCCGGGGGAAGGAGGGGTATTGCGGTTCGAACTGCTCAAGATCCTGCTGGTCGATGACAACCCGCACATGCGGATGCTGCTGACGGAGATTCTGCGCGCCATTGGCGTGACGGAGGTCTTCGAGGCGACGGACGGGGCGCAGGCGTTGCAGAGGATGCGGCTGCAGCCGGTCGATATCGTGATGACCGACCTGGCCATGGAGCCGCTGGACGGCATCGACTTCCTGCAGCTGCTACGCAACTCGGCCGACAGCCCGGACCAGATGTGTCCCGTCATCATGATCACCGGCCACACCACCCAGAAGCGGGTGGCCGAAGCGCGCGACGCCGGCGTCAACGAGTTCCTGGCCAAGCCCGTCACCGCGCGCGGGGTCATCGATCGCATCACGCGCATCGTGCAGCACCCCAGACCCTTCATCCGCACCGACAGCTACTTCGGACCAGACCGTCGACGACGCGCCGATCCGAACTATCACGGCCCCTGGCGTCGCGTCGGCGACGCGCGAAACTGACGCGGCTGTCGGCCGCCTTCCCTTCCTCCGGTCGGAGCGATAGCGGTAGGGTCAGTTTGCCTGGAGTCGCCCCATGACCTGTCGCCGCCTCATTCCGACAATCGCCCTGATGGCCGCGGCGATTGGATTGCAGGGCTGCCTGGCTGTCGCCGCCGGAGGGGCCGTGGTCGGCGCGGCCGGCGCCGTGGTCGGGACCACGGCCAAGGTCGGCGGCGCTGTGGTCGGAGCCGCCATTCCCGATGGCGACGTCGACTGCTCGAAGAAGAAGAACCGAAAGAAGAAGGCCTGCCGCGAGTAGCCTTCAGAGATTCAGCGCACAGCTCTCGTTGATCGTCGGCCGCGAGACCACGATGCGCGACAGGCCCGGAAATTCAGGTCGCAGCTTTTCCACGAAGTAGAGGCAGAGCCGCTCGAGCGTGGGGGTCTCAAGACCGGGCCGGTCATTGAGCAGGCCGTGATCGAGTTCCGCCGCCACGCGCTTGAGCGCGCTGTCGAGCTGATCGAGGTCCGTCACCCAGCCGGCCTCGAGCGTCGGGCCGCGCACGCTGGCCTCCACGCGGAACGAATGGCCGTGCAGGCGGCGATAGCGGTGATCGGCCGGGCCCTGCTCGATGTAGTGGGCGGCGTCGAAGGTCGCGGCCTTCGTGATCTCGAAGATGGGGTCGGTCATGGTCTCTGGAACTTGCGGGGCCTGGGAGGCTTTGGAACCGTTCCGGCGAGCCGGAGCGGTCCGTATCCATCAGGGCAGGCCCAGATACTTGTGCGTCTGGACGCTTAAACGCCAACGCGGGTGGGAAAGGCAATAGGCGACCGCCGCGGCGGTGTTGGCCTGTTGGTCGGCGCTGTCCATGGGCTGGAGGAAGAACCGCTCGAAATCCAGCCCTTCAAACCGCGCCGGATCGACCCCGGGCTGGGGATAGACGAGCTTGAGCTCCTGCCCGCGGGTCTGAACGATGGTCGATTGGGCCTTGGGGCTTACGCAGATCCAGTCGATGCCCTCGGGCGCGGCCAGGGTGCCGTTGGTCTCCACGGCGATCATGAAGCCGCGGGCATGGAGGGCCTCGATCAGCGGCGGATCGAGCTGCAGCAGCGGCTCGCCGCCCGTGCAGACCACGAGCTTGTCGGACTGGGGCCCCGTCCAGGCGGCGTCCACAGCCGCCGCGAGCCCTTCGGGGGTCGTGAACTTCCCGCCGCCCTCGCCATCGACGCCGACGAAATCGGTGTCGCAGAAGGTGCAGACGGCCGTCGCCCGATCCTGCTCGCGTCCGCTCCACAGGTTGCAGCCGGCGAAGCGGCAGAACACCGCCGCCTTGCCGGCCTGGCCGCCCTCCCCCTGCAGGGTCAGGAAGATCTCCTTGACGCTGTAGGTCACGCCATCTGCTCCGGGCGGCCGGCGGCGCTCCAGGCTTCGTACCCGGCGGCGCGCAGCGCGCAGGCCGGACAGGTTCCGCAGCCATGACCCCAGGCGTGTCGCTCGCCCCGTTCGCCGCGATAGCAGGTGTGGCTGTCGGCGATGGTGATCTCCACCAGCGCCTCGCCGCCCAGCCGGCTGGCCAGAGCCCAGGTCTGCGCCTTGGTGAGCCACATGAGGGGCGTCTCGACGCGGAAGTCCCTGTCCATGCCGAGATTGAGCGCCGTCTGCAGAGCGTCGAGCGTGTCGCGCCGACAGTCCGGATAGCCGGAGAAGTCTGTCTCGCACATGCCGCCGACCAGCGCTGTCAGGCCCCGGCGATCCGCCAGTGCGGCCGCATAGGTCAGGAACACCAGGTTCCGACCCGGGACGAAGGTCGAGGGCAGCCCGCGCTGCGTCATCTCGATCTCCCGGTCGGCGGTCAAGGCCGACTCGGCGACCGCGCCGAAGCCCCGGATGTCGATCACATGGTCCTCGCCAAGCCGGGCGGCCCAGGCCGGGAAGCGGGCGATCATCGCCGAACGGACGGCCTGGCGAGCTTCCATCTCCACGATGTGTCGCTGGCCGTAGTCAAACCCGACCGTCTCGACCCGCTCATACCGGTCGAGCGCCCAGGCGAGGCAGGCGGTCGAATCCTGGCCGCCCGAGAAGAGGACGAGGGCGCCGTCGGCGGACGGTTCAACGGAGCTCATGCAGCGGGGTCCGAAACACATAAAAGGGAGATGGGACGCCCCTCCTACTACACGAGCGGTTGACGTAGCGAAACGCCGGCGACTCGCCGCAACCCCTTGAGGCGCCAGTATTTGCCGCGCCGGCTCTCCTGCCGCGCGAAGAAGTCGTTTCCCGTGCGTAAGCAACAGACGCAGACCGGCAACACAAGGTGAAAAGCCGTAACCTATCAGTGATCACCTACCGGCGAACGGTTGACAGTCCCCGAACGCGCGTATGCAATCCACGGAAGCTGCGGGGGGATGTGTCACGCACCCCGGCGGCAAATATTGCGTGACACTGAGGAAACACAGAGACGCCGCCAAACCCCGAACCGGGGAGGCGCCGTCCGGGGAGGGTTACAGATGACAGGATCTCTGCGCCTGCGGAGTCTGCTTGCCGCGAGCGTTTCACTGGCCGCTGTTGCGGCCATTGCAGCGCCCGCTTTCGCCCAGGATACCACCGTCGGCGAGATCGTCGTCACCGCCCAGAAGCGGGAAGAGGCGATCCAGGACGTGCCGATCGCGGTGTCGGCGTTCAGCCAGGACTCGCTTGAGAAAGCCAAGATCGACGGGGGCCCCAACCTGGTCCTCGCGATCCCGAACGTGAACTTCTCCAAGGGGAACTTCACCGGCTACAACTTCCAGATCCGCGGCGTCGGCGCCAAGCTGGTCGCGGGGTCCGGCGACGCCGGCACCGGCATCCACCTGAACAACGCCCCGCTGACGGCCAACAACCTGTTCGAGGCCGAATTCTTCGACGTCGAGCGCGTCGAAGTGCTGCGCGGCCCGCAAGGCACGCTGTACGGCCGTAACGCGACCGGCGGCGTGGTCAACCTGATCACCGCCAAGCCGATCGACGACTTCGAAGCCTCGATCCGCGGCGAAGTGGGTAACTTCAACGCCCGCAAGCTGCGCGGCATGATCAACATCCCGCTGGGCGACATGTTCGCGGTTCGCGCCGCCGGCGCCATGCTGACGCGTGACGGCTACGGCCAGAACCTGACCACCGGCAACGACGTCGACGACCGCGACCTGTGGAACACCCGCGTCACCGCGGCCTTCCGCCCGAGCGACACCTTCGAGATGTCCTTCATGTGGGACCACTTCGAGGAAGACGACACCCGCTCGCGGATCGGCAAGCAGCTCTGCACCAAGGCGATCGTGCCGAATGCCATCGGCGGCCAGGCCTTCTCAGCCAACCCGCTGATCGCGAACGTCCAGCAGGGCTTCTTCAGCACCGGCTGTTCGCCGACACCGCTGAACGACCCGAACATCCTCGGCACGCCTGACAGCCGCGGCACCCTGGGCGGCCTGTTCGGCACCCTGTTCGGCTTCACGACCGGCGACCAGTTCGCCGGCCAGATGCAGGATCCGGACATCCGCAACATCCAGTCGAGCTTCGACCCGACCTATCAGGCCGAAACCGACATCTACCAGTTCAACATCCAGTGGGATCTCAGCGACGAGCTGCAGCTGACCGCGCTGACCGGCTACAGCAAGAACTCGCTGTTCACCCGTCAGGACTACAACCGGATTGTTCCGAACGCGAACTTCAACGCCGTTCCCAACCCGGTCAACCTCGTCGCCGCCGTCCCGGGCTACGCGGGCGTGATCTACGCCGGCCTGTTCCCGGGCGGCGTGGTCAACGATCCGCAGCTCGGCCCGCTGAACAAGTTCTCGACCGCCGACATCTCCGGCAGCGACAGCAAGCAGTGGAGCCAGGAGCTTCGCCTGCAGTCGAACTTCGACGGCGCTCTGAACTTCAACATCGGCGCCATCTACCTCGACTTCAAGTCGGACGGTGACTACTACATCATGGGTAACACCCTGACGGCGGCCGCGCAGGTCCAGAACGCCCTGCCGTTCGTGACGGTGACGGGCTGCACCAGCCTCAACCCCTGCTTCGTCGATCCGAATGCCACCCCGAACCGCTCGGGCCGCAACTACTACGACAACACCGGCGCCTATCACCTGAAGTCCCGCGCGGCCTTCGGTGAAGTCTACTGGCGGCTGACCGACACGATCCGTGTCACCGGCGGCCTGCGCTACACCCACGACAAGAAGCAGGTCGAGAACCGTCCGGTGGTTCTGGCCGCGCCCGGCACCGGCATTCCGCTGAGCACGACCGAGCCCTATCTGTTCGCCGAGTTCAAGGAGACGACCGGTCGCCTCAACGTCGACTGGAAGCCGGACCTGCCGTTCACCGACGACAGCCTGCTCTACTTCTCCTACGCGCGCGGCTACAAGGCCGGCGGCGTGAACCCGGCCTGCTCGCCGAGCATCTTCTCCTGCCCGGCGCCGACCTTCCAACCGGAGTTCGTCGACGCGTTCGAAATCGGCTCGAAGAACACGCTGATGGGCGGGGCCATGGTCCTGAACGTCACCGGCTTCATGTACGACTACATCGGCTACCAGGTGTCGAAGATCGTGAACCGCACGTCGGTGAACGAGAACATCGACGCCAAGATCGCCGGTCTCGAACTGGAAACGGTCTGGTCGCCGATGGACGGCCTGCGCCTGAACGCCAACATCGGTTACCTCAAGACCGAGATTGCCGACGGCGAAAGCTCGATCGACGTGTTCAACCGCACCCAGGGCGATCCCAACCTGACGGTGATGAAGAGCAGCGCGGCGGCCAACTGTGTCCTGCCGACGGCTGGCGCGGCCGGCATCCTGGCCTTCTCCAACCTCGGCAACCCGCCTAACGCTCAAGGGCCGTTCGCCCTGCTCGGCGCCTGCACGATCGCCGCGGCGGTTCCGCAAGGCACCCTGCTGTTCCCGGGTGGCCCGGCCGCCTTGGGCATCAACGCCTTCGGCGTCCTGGTCAGCGACGGCTACGAAGTCGATCTGGGCGGCAACAACCTGCCGAACTCGCCGGATTGGACGATCTCGGTGGGCGCCCAGTACACTTGGACCATGGGTGACTGGGACGCGACGATCCGGGCTGACTACTACCGTCAGACCGAGTCGTTCTCGCGGATCTACAACGCCCCGACCGACAAGCTGGACGCCTGGGACAACGCCAACATGACGTTCACGGTGGCCAACTCCGGCATGGGCCTGTCCCTCGAAGCCTACGTGAAGAACCTGATGGATGAGGAAGTCCTCACCGACACCTACCTCACCGATGACTCTTCGGGTCTGTTCCGGAACGGCTTCTACGGTGAGCCGCGCACCTACGGCGTGTCGATCACCAAGACCTTCTAGTCCGCAAGGCTAGACAAGAACTGGGCGGCGGGGATGCAAGTCCCCGCCGTTTTTCTTTGTCCCGGCGCGCGCTTAACCTATCCGCAAGCGCGTGTAGTGCAGGGTGTTGAACCAACGACCATCGCAGCCGGCTCATGGATACGCTTTCCAATCTGATCGAACGGCGCGCTCCGGTGTCTCCGCAGACCTCCTGCACCGACGTCGCCGCCCGCTTCCTGGCCGAACCTGACGCCCTGGTGCTCGCAGTCACCGAAGGCTGCGCGCCGGTCGGGCTGATCGCCCGCGACGTCGCCCTGGCGCTGGCCGCCGACCCGCGCGCCGTGCGCGAGGTCATGGACACTCACCCGCTGGTCGCCGACGCCGAGGTGACGGCGGGCGCCCTGCGCGACCTGGCGCTTGCCACGCGTCCGGAGGCCCTGGCTCGCGGCTTCATCGCCGTCGAAGACGGTCGATACCTGGGCGTCGGCCATCCGGTGATGCTGCTGGGCGCACGCCGGACCAGTTCCAGGACGCCCCGCACGTCCGAGGCCGAACTGATCAGCCGGATGTGCCATGAAGTGCTTCTGCGGCTCGACGGCGTCAGCGACTTCACGACCCGGTTGCTGCGACAGCCGCTGGCTCCGGACGCCGAGGCCTGCGTGCGGGCCATCGCCGCCACCGGCGAGGACCTGACGGGCCTGATGCGCAGGGCGACCGATCTGCACGACGCCGAGCGCGGGACGCTGGCCTTCCACCCCCATCCCTGCCGGCTCCAGGACGTCATGGACACGCTCGACCAGCGCTGGAAGACGCGCGCGGCGTCCACGGGCCTGACCCTTCTGACCGCCTATGACGGCGACCCGAACCACGCGGCGCAGCTTGACGAAGTCCGGTTGCTGCAGGTGTTCGACGCGCTGGTCTTCCGTGCGCTGGCCGAAACCCGGCGCGGCGCCGTCGAGGTGTCCCTCAAGGCGCGGCCGACCGCCGACGGCCTGCTGATGGAAGGCCGCGTGCGCGACGCGGGCTCCGAATTGTCGGCCGACGCGCTGGCCCATATCTTCGCGCCCCTAGGCCAGGCCAGCGACGATCATCCCGAGGGCCTCACCGCCGGTCTCGGCATGGCGCTCGCCAGCCGCATCGTCAGCGCCGCGGGCGGCATGATCCGCGCCGAGCCCAACCCGGGCGCCGGCGTGACCGTGACCTTCGAGTTCATCGCCGCGCCTGCTTCGATGGATGTCCCGGCCAGTACGGCAGCGAGCGGCGAGGCCTCGGGCCGCGCGGCCCATGTGCTGATCGTCGATGACAACGCCACCAACCGCATGGTGGCCGAGGCGCTGTGCGAGATGTTCGAATGCACCTCTGAGCAGGCCGTCGACGGGCTTGAGGCGCTGGAGGCTGTTCAGGCGCGGTCGTTCGACCTGATCCTGATGGACATCAAGATGCCGCGCATGGACGGCGTCGCCGCCACCCGCGCCATCCGCGCCCTTTCCGGTCCCGCGGGCCAGACGCCGATCATCGCCCTGACCGCCAACGCCGACCCCGAGGATGTGCGGTCGTACATCGAGGCGGGCATGAACGACGTGGTCGAGAAGCCGATCAAGGCCGAGCGTATGCTGCAGGCGCTGCAGGCGGCGCTGGACGGCGTGGAGTCCGCCGAGCGGGCCGCGTGACGCCGGCCTGGAGCATTTTCCGGCGAAGTGGACACCGGTTCGCCGGCAG
>JAUSPV010000297.1 GCA_030652755.1 Caulobacter sp.
GCGCGCCGTGCGTGGCCCAGCGGGTGTGGCCGATGCCGACCTGCGACCGCAGCGGGCTGGCGTCCAGCACCGCCTCCAGGGCCCTGATCTTGCCCTGGGCGCGGCGGCGATCGACGACGCCGTCCGTCTGCACCGCGACGCCGGCGGAGTCATAGCCGCGATACTCGAGGCGCTTGAGGCTCTCGATGAGACGGTCGGTGACGGGCGCCTTGCCCACGATGCCGATGATGCCGCACATGCTGGTTTCGTCGTCTCCGCTCAGGAGGTTATGATCTTGCGGGAACGAACCGTACCCGGGTCGGCGTTTAACACCGGCTGAACGCCAGGCGGCATAAAAGTGCATTGCAAACTGTTGCGCGGGGTTCGCGCGGGGGAGTCTGCTCCATGAGCAAGCGGAAGTATTTTGGCACCGACGGGATTCGTGGCCAGGCCAACAGCCACCCGATGACGGCCGAGGTCGCGTTGCGCGTCGGTCTGGCCGCCGGCAAGCTGTTCCGCCGCAACCACGGCCGCCGCCACCTGGTGGTCATCGGCAAGGACACCCGGCTGTCGGGCTACATGATCGAGCCCGCGCTGGTGGCGGGCTTCACCAGCATGGGCATGGACGTGCGGCTGTTCGGGCCGCTGCCCACTCCGGCCGTGGCGATGATGACCCGCTCGATGCGCGCCGATCTGGGCGTCATGATCAGCGCCTCGCACAACGCCTTCACCGACAACGGCATCAAGCTGTTCGGCCCCGATGGCTACAAGCTCAGCGACGAGCGCGAGCTGGAGATCGAGGCCCATATGGACGAGGGCCTGCAGGAGGGCCTCGCCGCCGCCGACGGCCTGGGCCGGGTGCAGCGCGTCGACGACGCCCAGGCCCGCTATGTCGAGATCGCCAAGGCCAGCTTCCCGCGCCACCTGAACCTCAACGGCCTGCGCGTCGTCATCGATTGCGCCAACGGCGCCGCCTACAAGGTCGCGCCCGCCGTGCTGTACGAGCTGGGCGCCGAGGTGTTGAAGGTCGGGGTCGACCCCAACGGCTTCAACATCAACGGCGACTGCGGCTCGACCCATCCCGAGGCGATGATCGCGGCGGTGCGCGAGTACCGGGCCGACATCGGCATCGCGCTGGACGGCGACGCCGACCGGGTCGCCATCTGCGACGAGACGGGCCAGGTCGTCGACGGCGACCAGATCATGGCCATCATCGCCGGCGCCTGGGCGGCGGAGGACCGGCTCAGCGGCGGCGGCATCGTCGCCACCGTGATGTCGAACCTGGGCCTGGAGCGGTTCATGGTCGGCAAAGGTCTGACGCTGGAGCGCACGGCGGTCGGAGACCGCGCCGTCATGGAACGCATGCGTAGCGGCGGCTTCAATGTCGGCGGCGAGCAGTCGGGCCACGTGATCCTGTCGGACTTCTCGACCACGGGCGATGGCCTGATCGCCGCGCTGCAGGTGCTGGCCGTGCTGGTGCAGAGCGGCAAGCCGATGAGCGCGCTCGCCCGCCAGTTCGAGCCGGTGCCGCAGCTGCTGGAGAACGTCCGCTTCGCCAAAGGCGGCAAGCCGCTCGAGAACGACAAGGTGAAAGCCGCCATCGCCGACGCAGAGGCGAAGCTGAACGGCAGCGGCCGGGTGCTGGTCCGCGCGTCCGGAACCGAACCGCTCATCCGCGTCATGGCCGAGGGCGACGACGAGGCCCTGGTCGACCAGCTGGTCAAGGACATCGCCGGGGCAGTGAAGGCGGCGGCTTAGGGGGCGCTCAGCCTTCGAAGGGGTTCACCGTCACGACGCCAAGCACTTCGAAGTCGCGCGTGTTGCGAGTGGCGACCGTGAGGCCGTGCACTTGAGCGGTCGCCGCGATCAGGGCGTCGATGATCAGGTCGCCCGGCTTGCGGTGCATCAGCTTCGCCCAATGGACGAACGTCAGGTCATCGGCCACGAGGACGTTTGATGTTGCGATGAGCGCTTGCAACCACGTCTCGATCTCCATCGCCTTGTCAGGGTTCTGTTCCCGGGTCTTCTCAGCGCCCCGTTGAATTTCACCGATCGTGGCCACCGAAAGAAACAGGCTGTCAGGTTCCTGTCGGCCAAACCAGGCCATCGCGCCGGGATGGGGACGCGACTTCCGGATTTCCGAGACCACGTTGGTGTCGAGAAGCCACACGGCTAGTCGTCCAGATCAACCGGCCGTAGCTTGAAGCCACGCCGCTCCGGGATGTCGAGGTCTCGCGGTCCATCGCCCAGCAGGACATCCTTCAGCGTGGGCTTGCTCGCCTGTTGAAGGCGCCGCCACTCCTCCGCCGGCACCAGCACGGCGGCCTCCTGACCGCGCAGCGTGACCATCTGCGGACCCTCGCTGAGGCTGGCGCGTAGCAGTTCGCTGAAGCGCGCCTTTGCGTCCTGTACCGGCCAGTGCTTCATCGGACTCTCCTGACTAGTCAGGAGACTAGTCGTCGGGGCCGGGATCGCAAGCCGCTGGCTACCCCTCCAGCGCCAGCAGGGCGAAACTCGCCAGCCAGTGCTCGCCCATGTAGTCGCCGGCCACGTGAGGCAGGGCGCTGGCCAAATGGGTTTCGGCGGCGGCCAGGGCCACGTCACGGGCGTCGTCGTGTTCGGCCAGGGCCGAGGCGATGCCGCGCCAGCACCAGGCGCGGCTGAGGTTGAGGCCATCGAGGTGGGCGATCTTGCCGTCGGTGCGGTCGCTGACCGTGGCCGGGGTGAACAGGGTCGCCGGCTGGCCGCCCGCGGCGCGCGGCAGGAAGCCGGAGAACCAGGCGCGGAACTGGTGCGGCGGCAGCATGCGCCGCAGGCACTCGGCGACCATCAGGGCCGGAGACAGGAACTCGTCGCCGCTCGGCTCCCAGGCCTGGCAGTCGGCGTCGTCGGCGTGCCAGTTCAGGGCGGTGTCGCGGGCCAGGGTCGCCAGCGCCGGGTCGCCGCAGGTCTCGGCGTAGTCCATGGCGAGGCGCAGCGCGAAGGCGGTGTTGGAGTGCACCCCGGCCCGCAGCGGATAGGTCGCCTTGGGCAGGAAGGTCTTGAACCGGTCGGCGAAGGCGACGGCCAGCGGCGCCAAGGTTTCATACGGCGTCGTATTTTCGTGTGTCTTCAGCTCCGCCGCCAGCTTCAGCAGCCAGGCCCAGCCGTAGGGACGCTCGAACCCGGCGCTCATCGGCCGGTCGAGATAGGCCAGTTCGCCGGCGACCGCCTCCGGCGTGATCCGCTCGGTCAGCAGGGCGGCGATGGCCGGCGCCTCCGGCAGCTTGGGGAAGCGGCGCAGGATCGTGGCCAGCGTCCAGTAGCCATGGACGCAGCTGTGCCAGTCGAAGCTGCCGAAGAAGATCGGGTGGTGCTCGCGGTGCGGGGCGACGTCCTGGGGGCCGTTGAAGACGTGGTCGGCCTTGTGCGGGTACTCGCGGGTGACATGCCCCAGCGCCACCCGCGCGAAGCGGCCGGCGATCTGGGCCGTCAGGCGGGTCTCAGAAGCGGAAGGCGAGGGCATACATGAGCACCGTGTTGGTCGCGAGCAGAGCCAGGGCGGTCGGGATCTGGACCCTGATAACGCCATTGCGGTCGGGGAGGTCCAGCAATGCCGCCGGGACGATGTTGAAGTTGGCCGCCATGGGGGTCATCAGCGTGCCGCAGAAGCCCGACAGCATGCCGATGGCGCAGACAATGGCCGGGTCGCCGCCGTACTGGCCGATGATCAGCGGCAGCGCAATGGCGGCCGTCATCACCGGGAAGGCGGCGAAGGCGTTGCCCATGATGACGGTGAACAGCGCCATGCCGAGGGAGTAGGCGATCACCGCCGCCAGCGGACCGTTCAGCGGCAGGTAGTCGCCGGCCAGGGTTCCGATCACGTCGCCGACGCTCGCCGCCACGAACACCGCGCCCAGCGCCGCCAGAGCCTGGGGAAGCAGGCCGGCCCAGCTGACGGAGTCCATCAGCCGCCGGCCCTCGCGCACCGCCACGGCGGGGGAGGCCCGGAACAGGACCAGGGCGACGGTCGTGGCCAACACGATGCCGAAGCCCAGCGACACCAGGGTCACATGTTTGGGGTCGACCAGAGGGACGCCGCCGATCTCGACGCCCTTGAGCGTCAGGGTTCCGGTCAGGGTGACGATCGGCGGGATCAGGGCAGGGATGAACAGGCGGTTGCCCCAGCGCTCCGCCCGCTCGACCCGGTCGGCCTGCGGCGGCGGCGAGCCCTTGCCCAGCAGATTGAAGCCGGCCGCCAGGGCCATGGCCACCAGGATCGCGCCGTTGAGCGTGTCGCTCAGATACGAGCCGAACAGGAAGCTGACCGCGAACAGGCCCCAGAAGGCGGTGTTGCCCCAGCGCTTCGGATTGGTCCTGTCGGTCGCCGAGCCGACCGCGAAGACGGCGAACAGCAGCCCGGCCAGCAGATAGAGAACCTCCAGACCGATCATCGCGCCGCCTCCCGCGCCAGGGCCCGGTCGAGCAGAAGCAGCCGCGTTCCGTGGATCAGCAGGGCGGCGATGGCCGTCGGGATGGCCCAGAGCGACAGGTTCAGCGGCGAGACGATGATGCCGTTGGTCTCCAGGAAGCCCTTGATCAGCAGGATCGAGGCGATGGCGATGAAGATGTCCTCGCCGAAGAACAGGCCGATGTTGTCGGTGGCGGCGGCGAAGGCCTTCACCCGGTTGCGGCTGGTCTCGGTGATGGCCGGGTCCCGCGCCTCGGCGGCCGCCTCGGCCATCGGCGCGATCAGCGGCCGGACCATCTGCGGATGGCCGCCCAGCGAGGTCAGGCCCAGCGCCGCCGTGCCCTGGCGGATGACCAGGTAGATCAGCAGCAGCCGGCCGGTCGTCGCCGACTTCAGCCTCTGGATCAGCACCCGGGCCCGCTCCTGCAGACCCTCGCGCTCCAGCAGTCCGATCAGCGGCAGGATCATCCAGGTGACGCTGATGTATCGGTTGTCCTTGAAGCCCTTGCCCAGCACCGCCAGCGTCTCGCCGGCCCCGGCCAGCAGCACCGCCGGCGTCACCCCCGGCGCGATGACCGCCGCCACCCCGGTGACCAGCGCCGCGGCCACCACGATCAGCAACGGGTTCAGCCGCGCGGCGAACCCGACCACGACCACCAGCACCCCCAGCAACACCCACATGCCGCGACTCTCCCCCGTTGAGGCGGATGGTAGGGGCAAAGCCGGGGACATGCACTTCAGTGCGTGTCCTCAGCAGCTTGACTCACAAGGAACAAAGATAGAACATTGGTTGTCGAAGGAGGCACCCATGCCGAGAATGGCGCGCATCGTTGTCCCGGGTGTGCCGCATCATGTGACGCAGCGCGGCAATCGCCGGCAGCCGACGTTCCTTCGGCCGGACGACTACGTCATCTACCGCAAGATCGCCGCAGAGGTGTTCCGCGAGTCCGGCGTGGAAGTCTGGGCCTACTGCCTGATGCCCAACCACGTGCATCTCATCGCCGCGCCGAAGCCTGGGGGTTCGCTGTCGCGCGCCGTCGGCGAAACCCACGTCCGCTACACCCGGATGATCAATCGTCGGGAGGGATGGACGGGCTATCTCTGGCAGGGCCGGTTCGCCTCGTTCCCGATGGACGACGGCTACCTGCGAAAGTGCATCCGCTACGTCGGCCTGAACCCGGTCAGGGCGGGGCTGGTCGAGCGCGCTGTCGACTGGCCGTGGTCAAGCGTCGCGGCCCACGTCGAGAGCCGGTTCGATCCGTTGATCGTGCGGGGGCCCGTGGAGCGCGTGATCGCCGGCGATCTGGCGACCTTCTTCGACAACGATATTGACGACGCGGACCGGCAACGGCTGAGGCGGGCCAGCATCGAAGGGCAGCCGCTGGGCTCAGCGGATTGGGTTCAGGGTTTGCGAAGAGAAGCTGCGGGGGACACGCACTGAAGTGCATGTCCCCAAGCGGCAGACACCCCCCTGTTTGTTCGCGATAAAGTCCGAGATAGTCATCGCATCCTGGAGGATCCCTTGCGCCGTCGCTTTGCACTCATTCGGAGCGAAACGAAGCTGCGGGGGACATGCACTGAAGTGCATGTCCCCGGTTGGGCTACCCCCGGCCCACGCTCGTGTACCGGAACCCGCGGGCCTTCATGTCCTCGGGGCGGTAGATGTTGCGCAGGTCGATGACCGTGGGCGTCTTCATCAGCAGCTTCATGCGGTCCAGGTCGAGCGCCCGGAACTGGTCCCATTCGGTGATGATCACCACCGCGTCGGCGCCCTCGACCGCCTCGTAGGCGTTGGCCTTGAAGTCGACGTCCTTGAGCATCTGGCGGGCCTCGTGGCCCTCCGGATCGAAGGCCTGGATGGTCGCGCCCATCGCCTGCAGCGCCGGGATGATGTCGAGGCTGGGGGCGTCGCGCATGTCGTCGGTGTTGGGCTTGAACGCCAGGCCCCACATGGCGAAGCGCTTGCCTTTCAGATCCTTGCCCAGCTTGGCGGTCAGCTTGTTGACCAGCACCTGCTTCTGCGCATCGTTGGCTTCTTCCACCGCGTCGAGCACGCGCAGCGGAATACCGTTCTCCTGTGCCGTGCGCCGCAGCGCCTGCACGTCCTTGGGGAAGCACGAGCCACCGTAGCCGCAACCGGCATACAAAAAGTGATAGCCGATGCGTGGGTCGGAGCCGATGCCGTGGCGTACCTGCTCGATGTCGGCGCCAAGTTTCTCGGCCAGCACGGCGAGTTCGTTCATGAAGGAAATGCGCGTCGCCAGCATCGCGTTGGCGGCGTATTTGGTGAGTTCTGCGCTTCTCACATCCATCACGGTCAGGCGGTCATGGTTGCGCTGGAACGGCGCGTACAGCTGGCGCAGCAGCTGGGTGGCGCGCTCGCTGTCGGTGCCGATCACGATGCGGTCGGGCTTCATGAAGTCGTCCACCGCCGCGCCTTCCTTGAGGAACTCGGGGTTGGAAGCAACGTTGAATTCGAGCGCGACGCCGCGCTTGCCCAGTTCCTCCTGCAGCGCCGCCTTCACCTTGTCGGCCGTACCGACCGGCACGGTCGATTTGTCGACTACCAGCTTGTAATCGGTCATATGGCGGCCGATGTTGCGCGCGGCGGCAACCACGTATTGAAGGTCGGCCGAGCCATCCTCGTCCGGCGGGGTGCCGACCGCGATGAACTGGATCTGGCCGAAGGCCACCGACTCCTCGACATTGGTGGTGAAAGAAAGCCGGCCCGCGGCGACGTTGCGCTTTACCATGTCCTCCAGCCCCGGTTCGTAGATCGGGATGCCGCCGGCCTTCAGCGTTTCGATCTTTTTAGGGTCGAGGTCGAGGCACAACACCTCGTTGCCGACTTCTGCCAGGCACGTCCCGCTTACCAGGCCCACATAACCCGTTCCAATTACAGTGATCTTCACAGCGCCATCTCCCTAGGTATTGTCTATGTCCATCTGAATCTGTTTGAGTGCGGCCAGCGGATCGGCCGCAGCGGTGATCGGGCGCCCGATCACCAGTTCGGTCGCACCGGCGCGCAAGGCTTCTGCCGGCGTCATCACGCGGCGCTGGTCGCCCACCGCGGCACCGGCAGGACGAATACCCGGCGTCACCAGGCGGAAATCCGAGCCCAGATCCGCGCGCAGCAACGTGGCCTCCTGCGCCGAGCAGACGACGCCATCGAGTTTGCAGGCCTGCGTCAGACGCGCCAGACGCAGCACCTGGTCGGCCGGCGCTGCGGCAACGCCGACTTCGCCCAGGTCCTCGGCACTCATGCTGGTCAGCAC
>JAUSPV010000298.1 GCA_030652755.1 Caulobacter sp.
TCGGCGAAATGCTCTAGCCCTTGTTTTGACGCATTTTCTGGCGGCGAACCGGTGTCCACTTCGCCGGAAAATGCTCTAGTCGCTAACGTCTCATCTCGCTGTCGCTGACCGCCGCCATCAATGGCGCCATCAGCGGCGTCAGGACCATATTGCAGTGTCGCGCCATAAGCGGACCTCGACGCGCCAACCCCAAGCAGACGCTCTGACGGTCCGCTCAGGGTGGAAAGCTGCCTTCGGGAGGGCGGCGCCGTCGCCGAGCCAGCCTAAGAGGTCGCCGGACCGGCGTAGCGCCATGCCAGCGCCTCGCCGGCGTGGAACGGAACAATAGTCGAGGCTGGCGTCGTCAAGGTGGCCGGGACGACGCTTGGAGCACGCTCCAGGACCACCGCGCCTGCGTTGAGGGGCAGGCCGTAGAACCGCGGGCCATACTCCGATGCGAAGGCTTCGAGCCGGTCGATGGCGCCTTCCTCATCAAACACCGTCGCATAGCTTTCCAGCGCGAACGGGGCGTTGAAGATGCCGGCGCAGCCGCAGGCGGATTCCTTGTCTCCAGTGGCGTGCGGGGCGGAATCGGTGCCCAGGAAGAACTTGGGCGAGCCGGAAGTGGCGGCCCGTCGCAAAGCCAGCCGGTGCGGCTCCCGCTTGGCGACCGGCAGGCAATAGAAGTGCGGGCGGATGCCGCCATCAAACATGGCGTTGCGATTGATCGTCAGGTGATGAGGCGTGATGGTCGCCGCGAGATTCGGACCGCTCGCCTCCACGAACGCCACCGCCTCCGCCGTGGTGATGTGTTCGAACACCACCTTCAGCGCCGGAAAGTCCGCGATAAGCCCAGCGAGGGTGCGGTCGATAAAGACGGCCTCACGGTCGAAAATGTCCACATGGCGATCGGTGACCTCGCCGTGGATCAGTAGCGGCATGCCGATGCGCTGCATCACCTCTAGCACGGGGTAGATCGTCCGAATGTCCGTCACCCCGTGGGCGGAGTTGGTAGTAGCGTGGGCAGGATAGAGCTTGCAGGCGGTGAGCACCCCTTCGGCGAACCCGCGCTTCACCTCAGCCACGTCGATTGTGTCGGTCAGATACCCGGTCATCAGGGGCGTAAATGCCAGGCCCGGCTCCAGCGCCGCCAGGATACGGTCGCGATAGGTCGCGGCCGCTGCGACGGTCGTGATCGGCGGATCGAGGTTCGGCATGACGATGGCCCGCGCGAACTGGCGGGCAGTGTAGTTGACGACGGAGGCCAGCATCGCCCCGTCGCGAAGATGGACATGCCAGTCGTCTGGCCGCCGCAGCACCAGTCGGGTTCCCGTCGCACCGCCGGGACCGAAGCTGTTGATCGGTCTGCCATCCATCGTCATCGGTGCGATCCCCTAGTCAAATGAACGGTTTGGAGTGTTATCAAGATAGGCAACATCGACGGAACGTAGGCGATCAAAAAAGGCCAGCAACGGGGCGAGAGCGGCCATTGGTCTCGTGGCCTGAAGCTGGCCTCGCCGGACTTTCGAGTTCACATCCTAATGCGCCGCTGACCGCTTCAGCGTCACCAGCGCCTCCTCCAGGCAGGCCGGGTCGCCGGCGAAGGCGAACTTGCCGCTGTCGGTGCGGGCCGGGCGGCCGTACCAGTCGGTGACCACGCCGCCGGCCCCCTGGATCACCGGAATGACCGCCTCGACGTCCCAGACCTGCAGCCCGGTGTCGAGGGCGAGGTCCATCCTGCCCAGCGCCACCATGGCGTAGCCGTAGGCGTCCAGCCCCAGCCGGGCCAGACGGGCGGCGGCGCGGACCTGGGTCCAGGAGCCGAGCTCCGGCCCGGTCAGGATCGCCGGGTCGGTGGTGCAGATGACGGCGTCGGTCAGCTTGGGGCAGGGCCGCACGCGCAAGGCGGTTTCGCCGGCGCGGCTGATCAGGCGCGAGCCCGTGGCGGGACCGCCGATGTAGATCTCTTCGAGATAGGGTTGTCCGATCGAGCCCAGCACCGGCGTTCCGGCGTGGCGCAGGCCGATCAGCGTGGTCCACAGCGGCAGGCCGGCGATGAAGGCCCGCGTGCCGTCGACGGGATCCAGCACCCAGACAAACTCCGCGTCCGGACGGTCCTCGCCATACTCTTCGCCGATCACCCCGTGGTCGGGATAGCGCTGCGCGATCAGCGCGCGGATGGCGCGTTCGCCGCCCTTGTCGGCCTCGGTGACCGGGTCGAAGCCGCCGGCCAGCTTGTTCTCCAGGCCATGGTCGGCCCGGAACAGCGGCAGGATGGCGCCGGCGGCCGCGCGGTTGAGCTCGATCAGGAAGGCGTCGAACTCGGCGAGCTTGTCAGGGGAGAGCGTCATGCGGCCACGGTTAGCGGGCCACTCGTCGCTCAACAAGTACTGTCATCCCGGCCGAAGAGCCGGGACCCAGCACGATGCAGTGCTCCCGCCTCTGGGTCCCGGATCGGCCCTTCGGACCGTCCGGGATGACAACCAGGGGCAAGCAAGTCTTCGTCAGGCGGCGTCGGTCTCGCCGTTAAGCGACTTGGCGAGGTCCAGCAGGCGGCGGCGCGGACGCTCGCCGAGCTGGTAGTAGGCGCGGATCAGATCCAGGGTTTCCTTGCGGGCGAACATCTCGCCGCCCTCGTTGGAATCCTGGTTGGCCAGTTCGCGCCGGTCGGCGTCGGACAGGCCGTCGTAGAAGTAGCCGACCGGGACCTCGAGGGCCTCGGACAGTTGCCAGAGCCGCGAGGCCGAGATGCGGTTGGCGCCGCATTCGTACTTCTGGATCTGCTGAAAACGCACTCCGACCGTGCCGGCCAGCTGCTGCTGGGTCAGGCCGAGGAGACGGCGACGGCGACGAAGCCGCTTGCCGAGATGAACGTCGATGTCGTTGCCCATGGGCTGACGCCCCCGTGTTGTTGCATCTTACGGCTGTCCCGGAACGAAACAGCCTGATGTGACATCCGCAAGTCGCGCACCAAGCGATCTGGCCCTGTGGATACCCGCCCGTAAGGGGATCATCCGCCGGGCGACTGCACGTGCGCTCGACGCGAGCCACGCCAGGACCGCCAGGACCGGGGATGGCGGCCCTAGATGTGCGCGACGCTGCTCAGGGTCTCGTCCGGGGCGATATCGTCGATGCCGCGGCGGCGGGGGCCGAAGTAGTCGGCGGTGCGCACGAACGGACGCGGGCGATAGACCACCGCGTTCAGCCGGTCGATGATCGCCCGGGCGGTGACCGGCTTGACGATCAGCTCGGTCACACCGGAGTCGCGCGCCTCTTCGACGCGCGGGCGGTCGGCGAAGCCGGTCATCATGATGATCGGCAGAAACGGGTTGCGGCTGTCGGCGGCGTTGCGGATCAGGCGGGTGAAGTCCACGCCGTCCATCGGCTCCATGCGGAAGTCGACGATGGCCAGGTCGGCCGGCCAGGTGCGGAGCGCCTCAAGCGCCTCAGAGCCGTCCCGGGCCTCGCGGACGTTGAGGATGCCGATGCCCTTAAGGATGGTGCCGACGATGGTGCGCATGTGGTCGTTGTCGTCCACAAGCAGCACTTTCAGTTCGCCAAGCCCCAGGTCCATAGCGTCCTCGTCCCGCAAGGCGGCGTTTTGCCGTCCAGCGCTCCCGGCCGACTTGATAGGGGCCGCATGCCTTCCGAAAGGTTACCCCGATCCGGGGACCCGGAAGCCGACCAGCACCGTGGGGTCGAGGTTCCGGTCGCGCCATTTCAGCCGCCAGCACAGGTGTGGCCCCGTGGCCCGCCCCGTCATGCCGACCGCGCCGATGGCCTGGCCGCGCACGACCCGCTGCCCGGCGGTGACGTCCAGACGGGACTGGTGAAGGTAGAAGCTCGTCAGCCCCTGGCCATGGTCGATCATGGTCAGGCCGCCCTCGAAGTGCATCGAAGGCTCGGCGAGCGTCACCAGGCCGTCGCAGGGCGCGCGGATCACCGATCCGGTTCGCGCCGCCAGGTCGGCGCCGTAGTGCGGGCGCTTGACCTCTCCGTTGAGAATACGCTGGCCGCCGAACCGCCCGCTGACCCGCCAGGTCTCCAGGGGCATGTCGAAGCCGGCCGTGAAGGCGTCGCTGTCCCAGCGACTTTCCAGGGCTCTGGCCTTGAGCGCGGACTCGCGACGAATGCGGGCCAGCAACGCCGGATCGGTGGGCGAGACCTGGTCCTGCGGCAGGCCGCTGATGCGCTGGATGTCGAAGTCGCCGGGGATGATGTCCAGCCGTTGCAGGGCGGGCACCTCCGGCGCGTCGATGCGGATTTCGCTCGACACCGGCGCGTCGCGGTCAAAGCCGATGAAGAACCAGCCGGCCTGGGAGGCCGTCGTGACCCGCTGTCCGTCGAGGAGCACCGGCGCGAGGGGCGTGGTCCTGCCGACGGCGAAGCCGCCCTGGCGATACCGGCCGCTGACCTCAAGAGGCGGCGGCGGCGCGGAGGCGCAGGCGGGGGTTGCGACGATGGCGGCGCCCAGGCCCGCGAAGAGCTCCCTGCGGTTCAGGTGGTCAGGTCCTTCCAGCGCTGCAGGGCCTCCGCCGGTCCGGCATAGGCTTCCTGGGTCTCGGCGTTCCAGTAGCGCAACGCTTCCAGCGGGATCTTCGCTCCACTGACGGCGCAGAGGACGTGGCGGCCCGGCTTCATCACGGCGTACTCGCCGTCGCCGTAATGCAGGACGGCGAGGTCCCGGCTCATGTCGCGATCAAAAGCGTTCATCCGCCCAATGTAGCGAACCGGAGGCGGCTAGAACAGATCGCCCTGTCCGGCGGGCGGTGATGAGGGCTTTTTCGGCGCGGGTCGCTGGGCCGACGTCGGCGACGGGGCGGACGCGGGCGCGCCGTCGATCACCGCCTCGCGGGTGGCGTCCTCGAACAACAGCCGCACGGCGTCTCCGGCCGACAGGTCGCCGCCACGCGGGATCGTCGACCCGTCCGGCCGGGTCACCAGCACGAAGCCCGGTCGGGGCGGCCGTTTGGGGTTCAGCGTCAGGCGCAGCTTGTCGAGGTTGTCCAGTGTCATCCGGGCAGCATTTGTCTTGCGACCGATCGCTGCATTGAGCCGCAGGTTGATCTCGTTCAGGCGCGCGGATTGCTGTTCGGTCCGGCGCCCCAGGGCCTCCGGACGCAGGGCCGCGGCGCTGTGCGCCAGTCGGTCGCCGAGCGTCTCGACCCGGCGGTCCAGCGACGCCCTGAGCCTGTGATCCAGGTCCCTCAGCCGCATCGAATGCTGTTCATGCTGCCGAGCCAGCATCGCGGGCCGCAGCGGCGAAGCGATCTGATCCAGTCGCCGCGCCTGCAGGTCGACGTTGCGGCGCAGCCCCATGGTCAGGTGGCTGGCGGCGTAGTCCAGCCGCTGGCGGGCCATGGCCAGGATGTCCGCCGGCCGGGGCAGGCCGCGCGAGAGGGCGGTCAGCCGCTCGCGCCGGGTCTCGATCGCCCGGCCGCCGCACTGGTTCAGGCGACGGTCGTAGTCGCTGATCAGCCCCTTGAGCTCGGCCAGGACCGGCGTGGCCATTTCGGCGGCGGCGGTTGGCGTCGGCGCCCGGCGGTCAGAGACAAAATCGATGAGGGTGGTGTCGGTCTCGTGCCCGACCGCCGAGATCAGCGGGATGGTCCCCTCGGCCACCGCGCGGGCCAGGGCCTCGTCGTTGAAGGCCCAGAGGTCCTCCACCGAGCCGCCGCCCCGGGCGACGATCAGGATGTCGGGACGAGGAACCGCGCCGCCCGGCTCCATGGCGTTGAAGCCCCGGATGGCGGCGGCGACCTGCCCGGCGGCGGCGTCACCCTGGACGACCACCGGCCAGACGACGACGCGGCACGGCCAGCGGTCGCGGATGCGGTGCAGGATATCGCGGATCACCGCGCCGGTCGGGCTGGTGATCACGCCGATCGTGGCGGGCATGGCGGGCAGGCGCTGCTTGCGCTCGGCGGCGAACAGCCCCTCGGCGGCCAGCTTCTGCTTGAGGCGTTCGAGCTGGGCCAGCAGGGCCCCGACGCCGGCCGCCTCCATGGTCTCGATGACGATCTGGTAGCGCGATCCGGCCGGGAAGGTGGTGATGCGGCCGGTGACGATCACCTCCAGCCCCTGCTCGGGCCGGACCGACAGGCCGCGCACGCCGCCCTTCCAGACCACGCCGTCAATGGCGGCCTTGTCGTCCTTGAGGGTCAGGTAGACATGGCCGCTGGCGTGGTGGGTGACCTTCGACAACTCCCCGCGCAGCCGCACGAAGCCGTAGGCGTCCTCCAGCGTCCGCTTGAGCGCGAACGCCAGCTCCGAGACGGAATAGGCCTGGGCGTTGGACGTGGAGTCGGCGGAATCGGTCATGCCGGTTCCTTATAGCTGTCATCTCGGCCGAAGCGCGCAGCGCGAAGAGCCGGGACCCGGCAGACGCCGCTCACTGGGTCCCGGATCAGCCTCGCGGCTGTCCGGGATGACAGTGATGGGCGTCAGATGTAGCGGCGCAGCGAGCGGGCCAGTTCCGTGGCGCCGCCCTTCTTCTTGCCGGGCTGCGGCTGCTGATAGGCGACCTGGGCGTGTTCACGGCAGTAGGGGCCGTGCTCGCCGTTGCGGCGGCCACAGAAGGTGAAGCCGTCGGTCGAGGGGTCGCCGATCGGCCATTTGCACATGTGGGCGCCCAGCGTCAGCACCGTGGCGCTGCCGGGCTCTTCGATGCGGTGAACCGGCTGGGGCATGGGCACGCTGTTGCCGACGATGACCGGTGCGGCCGGCTCGGAGACCATGCGGCGCGGCGCGGCCGGGGCGGCGGCGACCGGACGGGCCGGACGCGGGGCCTTGAAGGCGGGGCGGGCCGGCTGCGAGGGCGCGGCGCGTCCCGACAGGCCCAGGCGGTGAACCTTGCCGATGACCGCGTTGCGGGTCACCCCGCCCAGCTGCTTGGCGATCTGGCTGGCCGACAATCCGTCGAGCCAGAGTTTCTTGAGAGTCGTAACCCGTTCGTCGGTCCAGCCCATGATCAACCCTCATCTGCCTGGGAGAGCCTAGACGCCCCCGCGCCGTCGACCCTACATTTTGTGTTCGGACCGCTCTCCGAGCTGTCCTGCTACCAGATATCGTAAACCTTCTGTTAACCGGCACAATAGGCGCCATCTTGTCTGTCCACAGATTCAACATCTTGATTCGAGATCGCCGACACCGGTTTCCGTCGGCGATTTTCGCCGGCGCCTTGCACGCACGGCGATGCGGGAGCACCTAGGGGCGATGAAAGACATGGCCGAAAGCGTCGTTCCGCCGCAGCCCCGCGACTACGCCGGCTTCAACTGGACCGGCTTCGTGACCCTCTACGCCAAGGAGGTCAGTCGCTTCCGCAAGGTCTGGATGCAGACCCTGGCCGCGCCGGTCGTCACCACGCTCCTCTATATGATGGTGTTCGTGGTCGCGGTGCGCGGCGCCGCGCCGCCGATCCACGGGACGCCGTTCTCGGAGTTCGTGGCGCCGGGCCTGATCATGATGGCCATCCTCAACAACGCCTTCGCCAACTCCTCCTCCAGCCTGCTGCAGGCCAAGATGATGGGTCTGACGCCGGACTTCCTCACCCCGCCGCTGTCGGCGCTGGAGCAGGTGATGGCCTTCGCCCTGGGCGCCGCCACACGCGGCGTGGTGGTTGGCGCGGTCACGGCGATCACCATCGCCTTCCTGCCCTTCACCAACCTGGGCGTCGATCACCTGTGGGCGGTGGTCTATTTCAGCGTCGGGGCCTCGTTGATCCTGGGTTTCGTCGGCATCGTGACCGGGCTGTGGTCGGAGAAGTTCGACCACCTGTCGGCGATCACCAACTTCCTGATCATGCCGATGACCTTCCTGTCGGGGACCTTCTACCTCGTCGACCGCCTGCCCGAGCCGTTCCGCACGGCCAGCCATTTCAACCCGTTCTTCTATCTGATCGACGGTTTCCGCTACGGCTTCATCGGCCATAGCGACGGCAACCTCATGGCCGGGGTGATCATGGTGGCGGTCCTGAACATCGTGCTCTTCCTGGGGTGCTGGCGCATGTTCGTCGTGGGCTGGCGTCTGAAGACCTAGGGTCGGTGGTTGGGGGGATTGGCATGAAGCGTGTCGTCGTCGCGGCCCTGGCCGTTGTTCTGTTCGTCGGTTCGGCCGGGCTGACGCCGCCGCCGACGGCCACCGCGGACTGGCTCGCCCGGTTCGCCCAGCCGACGCCCAAGGCCCGACTGGACCACCTGACCGCCATGCTCGATTACCTGGGCCTGAAGCACGAGGTCCGACCGTTCACCTTCAAGCCGGAGGCGGGCGAGGGCCATAACGTCATCATCACCATCGGCGAGGGCGACCAGGACATCCTGCTCACCGCCCACTACGACGCCAAGCGGCTGGCGGACGGGACGCTGGTCGACGGCGTCATCGACAATGCCGCCTCGGTCGTGGCCCTCGCTCGCGCCGCGATGCTGTTGCGCGGCGGACTCGAGAACCACCGCCTGCGCATCATCTTCTTCGACCAGGAGGAGCTGGGCCTCCTCGGCGCCAAGGCCTACGCCACGAGCGAGGATGGCAAGCGCGTGGCGGCGGTCTTCAACTTCGACATCAACGCCTATGGCGACACGCCCTTCTACGCGCTGGCCGTCGAACCGAAGAACGCCTTCCTCAACGACGTGGTCGAGGCGGGGTGCAAGGCCGCGAACCAACGGTGCCGTCCGTTCGAGGTCTATCCGCCCAGCGACCATCAGGCCTTCTGGCTGCGCTTCGCGCCGGCGACCTCATTCAGTCATCTGCCGAAGGACGAGGTGGATGAGCTGGAAGCGTTCCTGATCGAGTCCCGCAAGGCGTCGCTCAGCCAGCTACCGCCGCCCCGGATCCTGTCGCTGATCCATACGCCGGGCGACAGGATGGTCGCCGTCGAGCCGGCCACGGTGGACCGCACGACGAGGCTGGCCGTCGCGGTGGCGCGGGCGGCTGACGCGCGCCGCTGATCGCGGACGAGGCCTCCAGGGACACAACTCACCATGCGATGGTCTGGACAGATCAGCGGCAAGTCCGCCCAGGTGTTCGAAGCCGATCTCCCGCCCGGCGCTCTGCTGGGCCGCTATGGCGCCGGGGGCGGCTACAGCGACTGCTTCGTCGCCGTCGTCCCCGGGCGGGTGAGCCAGGCGGCCTACGTGGAAGCCTTCTACACGACCGCCTTGTTCAAGCTGGAGCGCCTGGTCCTGGCCGTGCTGGTTTCGCGTCCGTCCACCGACCTCGAAGCGCGGCGGCTGGCGGCCTCAGAGACCGAGAGGTTCGCCGCCTGGACCGTCGAGGCGCGCGAAGCCGATCAGATCCTGCTGTGCGACTTCATGGGGTCAACGCGGTCGTGGCTGATGAGCGTCGTGGACACGGCCGCTCCGAGCCCGACGACCAGGCTCTATTTCGGCTCGGCGATCGTTCCCCGTAAGGGCGGCGGCGGCCTTGGCGCCGGCTTTCGCGCGATGGTCCCCTTTCACCGCCTGTACGCCCGCGCGCTGCTGAAGACGGCGGTTCGACGTCTGATGTCCGCCTAGGGGGTGGGTGAAGGCCGCCCGGCCACCCCCGAATTCTTGACATTCCATCGCTCCCCGGTGAGAAGCCTAAGCCTTCCCGTCCCCGCGCAACCGCCGGGGACTTTCTCGCTTTAGGGAGGCATCCTTGAGCACGCCCACGCCATCCGCCCCGTCCCCCGACCACATCATGGGCGTCTACAACCGCGCCCCGCTGGCGGTTGAACGCGGCCGAGGCGCGCGCCTGTGGGACACCAAGGGCGAGGAGTACCTGGACTGCGTGGCGGGCATCGCCACCAACGGTCTGGGCCACTGCCATCCGCGCCTGGTCGAGGTGCTGAAAGAGCAGGCCGACAAGCTCTGGCACGTCTCCAACATCTTCCGCATCCCGGGCCAGGAAGAACTGGCCCGGCGGTTGACCGACGCGACCTTCGCCGACGTTGTGTTCTTCACCAACTCGGGCACCGAGGCGATCGAGTGCGCGCTGAAGACGGCGCGCAAGTATCACACCGCCGGCGGCAATCCCGAGCGGGTCGAGATCTATGGCTTCGACGGCTCGTTCCACGGCCGCAGCTACGCGGCGATAAACGCCGCCGGCAATCCGGGCTACGTGGAGGGCTTCGGTCCGCGTCTGCCGAATTACAGCCAGCTGACCTGGGGCGACCACGACGCCATCAAGGCGGCCATCGCCAACCCGACGACGGCGGCGATCATCGTCGAGCCGGTGCAGGGCGAGGGTGGCGCGCGCGCCATGCCCGAGCACTGCCTGACCGGCCTGCGGGCGCTGACCCGCGAGCACGGCGTCATCCTGATCTATGACGAGGTCCAGTCGGGCATGGGCCGGACCGGCAGGCTGTTCGCCCACGAGTGGGCTGAAGACGCCGCGCCGGACATCATGTGCGTGGCCAAGGCCCTGGGCGGCGGTTTCCCGATCGGCGCCTGCCTGGCCACCACCGAAGCGGCCAAGGGCATGACCGTGGGCGTCCACGGCTCGACCTTCGGCGGCAATCCGCTGGCCATGGCCGTGGGCCTGGCCGCCTTCGACGAAATCAGCAAGGAAGAGACCCTGGCCAACGTCCGCGACGTGGCCGGCTACCTGGGCCAGCAGCTCACAGGCCTGAAGGACCGCTTTCCGGACGTTATCCTCGATGTGCGGGGGAAGGGGTTCCTGATCGGTCTCAAGCTGGCCCCGGTCAACCGCGAGTTCATGGCGCTGGCCCGTGATCAGCGCCTGCTGGTGGCCGGCGGCGGCGACAACTGCGTGCGCCTGCTGCCGCCGCTGAACCTGACCGTCGAGGAGGCCCGCGAGGTGGTCGAGAAGCTCGAGAAGACCTGCGAAGTCGTTCGGGACAGGGCCGCCGCATGAAGACCGTCAGGCACTTTATCGACCTCTGGAAGCTCGAGGCCAGCGACCTGCGCGTCATCCTCGACGACGCGCGGACCCGCAAGGCTTCGCGCCGCGGCTGGACCCAGGCGATGGTCGATCACGATCGCCCGGGCGAGGGCCGTACGCTGGCGATGATCTTCGAGAAGAACTCGACCCGCACCCGCTTCAGCTTCGACGCCGCCATCCGGCAGCTGGGCGGCCACGGCATCATCTCGACCTCGTCCGACATGCAGCTTGGTCGCGGCGAGACCATCGACGATACAGCCAGGGTTCTGTCGCGCATGGTCGACGCGGTGATGATCCGCGCCAACCGGCACGAGGACGTCGAGCTGTTCGCCCAGAACGCCACCATTCCGGTGATCAACGGCCTGACGGACAAGAGCCACCCCTGCCAGATCATGGCCGACCTCCTGACCTTTGAGGAGCATCGCGGACCTGTGACGGGCAAGACCATCGCCTGGGTCGGCGACGGCAACAACGTCTGCGCCAGCTTCATCCATGCCGCGCCCAAGCTGGGCTTCAAGCTGAACATCGCCTGCCCGGCGGCCTATCATCCCGACCTCTACGACCTGGCCCGCGCGGCCGAGCAGCAGGGGCGGGTGGAGATGACCGACGATCCCCGCGCCGCGGTGGAGGGGGCCGACTGCGTGGTCACCGACACCTGGGTGTCGATGGGCGACGTCGACGGCGAGGCTCGCCTGGACGCCTTCGAGTCCTACCAGGTCGACGAGGACCTCATGGGGCTGGCGGACAAGGACGCGGTCTTCCTGCACTGCCTGCCGGCGCACCGGGGCGAGGAGGTGACCGATGCGGTCATCGACGGTCCGCGCTCGCTGGTCTGGGACGAGGCGGAAAACCGCATCCACGCCCAGAAGTCGATCCTCGCCTGGTGTTTCGGCAAGATCGGCTAGCAACCGGGAGCTCCGCGATGGCCGGCATCGAGTTCGACAGGGCCACGCGGGGCGACCTTGCGCACCTGCTGCGCGACTATCTCAAGCGCGAATGCGACGCCGAGATCGGCGGCATGGACGCCGAGTTCCTGCTCGACTTCATCACGGAAAAACTCGGGCCCCGGTTCTACAATCAGGGCCTGCGCGACGCCGCCGTGGCGCTGGCCAAGCGCATGGACGTGCTGAGCGAGGCGCTGGAAGAGCTGGAACGCCCCGAACCTCGGGACTAGCTTCCCGGACTGGACAAACCGGGAACAACCGCTAAGGTTGCGACTATGTCGCCGTTCGCCTTCGACACCTTGAGCGCCTCAAAGCAGCTTCGTGAAGCGGGAATGCCCGAGGGCGTGGCCGAGGCTGTGGTGTCGGTCTTCCAGCACGCCGCCTCGATGCCCGACATCAGCCATCTGGCGACGAAGGCGGATGTCGCTGACATGGCGACGAAGACTGACCTCGAGTTGCTCCGAATGGCGACCAAGGCGGACATCGAATCCCTGAGCGCGTCGACCAGCAGCGAGATTTACGCGCTGAGGTCGAGCATGGATGCGGTGAGGTCGAACATGGCCACGAAGTCCGACATCGCGAACATGGCCATGAAGTCCGACCTCGCGAACATGGCCATGAAGTCCGACATCGCGAACATGGCGACGAAGTCCGACCTTGAGAACATGGCGACGAAGTTCGACATCGCGAACATGGCGACGAGGTCCGACCTCGAGAACATGGCCACAAGGTCCGACATCGCGAACATGGCGACAAAGTCTGACATCGCGAACATGGCCACGAAATCCGACATCACGAACATGGCCACCACGTCCGATATCGCCGAGGTGCGGCTGGAGATCGCCAATCTGCGCGCCGATCTTCAAGCCACCATTCGTCAGCAGGGCTGGCTGATCATGGGCGGCGTGGGCGTGGTGGTGACGATCTCCAATACCATGCTGAAGGTCTTCGGCTGACGGCCGGCCGTCCGGGCCGTGATCCGGGCGCGACTTCCCCTCCGCCGGCTTGAGGCGCCTTGCTCTGGCCGACAGGGAGCGGGCGGATGAACAGGCCGCGAGCGAAGGTCTCCAGCAGGGCGAGGGGCGACATGGGGTCGGAAAAGCGGGGCTGGTTTCGGCGCCCCGCACGCTCGCGGCTCGCAACCGGGCCCATGAACCCCTATATGGCCGCCCCATGAGCGAGACCCTGAACCTTCCCGCCGACGATCTCGTCGCCGCCTTCCAGATCGAGGGCTGGCCCGTGCGTGGCCGCATCGTGCGCCTGGGCGCGTCGGTGCACGAAATCCTGACCCGGCACGACTATCCGCTGCCGGTCGCCAACCTGCTGGGCGAAGCCTGCGCCCTGGCGGCGCTGGTCGGGTCGAGCCTGAAGTTCGACGGCCGGCTGATCGTCCAGGCCCAGGGCGACGGCCCGGTGGCCTATGTGGTGGTCGACTACGACACCGACGGCTCGATGCGGGGCTACTGCCGGTTCGACGCCGAGCGGCTGGCGGCGATCATGGCCGAGACCGCCCGGCCCGGCGCCCGGGCGCTGCTGGGCAAGGGCGTGTTCATCATGACCATCGACCAGGGCGCGGACATGGACCGCTACCAGGGCGTGACCTCGATCGAGGGCGACACCCTGGCCCTGTGCGCCGAGGAGTATTTCGCCCAGTCCGAACAGACTCCGACCCGTATCCGCCTCGCCGTCGGCCAGGTCGACACCGGAGAGGGGCCGCTGTGGCGGGCCGGCGGTCTGCTGATCCAGAACATCGCCGCCGACGCGGCGCGCGGCTCGACCGAGGACGCCTGGACCCGGGCCCAGATCCTGTTCGGCACCACGCGCGAGGACGAACTCATCGACCCGACCCTGCCGGCCGACACCCTGCTGTGGCGGCTGTTCAACGAGGACGGGGTGCGGGTGTTCGAGCCCCGGCCGCTGCGGGCCTCATGCCGCTGCACCGAGGAGCGGATCGTGTCGGTGATCGGCAGCTTCACGGCGCAGGAGCAGGCCGAGATGGTCGAGCCCGACGGCAGGATCCGCGTCACCTGCGAGTACTGCTCCCGCGTCTATGCGATGACCCCGCCGGCGGTCTGATCGCCCCGCTGGTCGATGTCGTCGGCCAGGGCCCGGTAGGCCCGCCAGCTGGCGAGGCCCAGCCAGGGGAAGACGACGACAAGCGCCAGGAACCCGGTCGCCGCGGACAGCAGCAGCAGCGCGGTGATGATCACCGCCCACAGCAGCAGCGGGAAGAAGTTGGCGTTGACCGCCCGCACGCTGGTCGCCACGGCCGCGAACACGTTGGCGTTCGGATTGAGCAGCATGGGCGCCGATACGACCACCAGGGCGTAGGTCACGAAGGCCAGGGCGCCGCCGGTCAGGGCCCCGATCATCAGCATGCCGTGGCCGTCGCTGGAGCCGACGGCGAAGGCGACCAGCGACTCCACGTCGCGGTGAACGTGGAAGGTCGACAGGCCGTAGACGATCTGCGCGACCCGGCCCCACAGGAAGTAGATCAGCACCAGCAGCAGGCTGAGGTAGGCGACGTCCTGGCGGAAGGCGGAGCGGACGAAGAGGATCTGGCCCAGCCGCGGGCGCTCTCCCAGGTCCAGCCGGCGGCCGGCCTCATAGGGGCCCATGGCCAGGATCGGCGCGATGATGACGAAGCCGGCGGTCAGGGCCAGAACCCAGAACGCGCCGTTGGTGGCGTAGACGGCGTAGCAGAGCGCGAAGCTCGCCGCCGCGACGGCCAGGCCGTAGAGCAGCAGCGGTCCGGGCGCCTTCATCAGATCCCGCCAGCCCTCGGCCAGCCAGCCGAAGGGCGTCGAAAGGCGGATGGTCCGGATGGCCGGCAGGCCGAGCGTCGTGTCCATGTTGTCCTCCTCCGTCGTCTCTGCGGACGATCTGAAGGTGAGGATGTGGCTGAAGCGCGCGGTGTGCAACTCTCCGTCCAGGCGGGGGGCGAAGCCGCGCCTGTCAGGCGTCCAATCTGAGCCTTGCGGCCGGCGCGGAGGTCATCCCATCGGGCTCGAACGCGAGGCTCGACAGGAAGTCGATCAGGATATCGACGAAATCGGCTTCGGTTGTCCTTACGCGGTTGAGCGCGCCCATCCGGAAGGCCCAGAAGCTGTTGATATGCTGGAGGGAGCCGATCACCTCGCCAAGGCGGACGAACGTCGCCGGCGCGTTGAGGAGAAAATCCCTGAACTCCGACGGGCGCTCCTCAGCGAGGAAGATATTGTAGGACGAATCGTAGTCGCTGAGCGCCTGAATGATGTAGGCGAACGCCCGACTTATTGAGTCATTGATCCTGTTCTTTGAATCTAGAATATACTCCGCACTACCGAAGCTTCTGGGTGGCGCAGGCATAAAATTGCTGATCTCTACACATGTTTTCGAGCTCTCGCGCAGCGTAGATGAGCATATCCACTTGTAGTACAGCAGGCCGCGCCAGGCGAAGATGCCGTCGCGATATTGTCTGACGTCCATTCTGAGCGCTTCGCGCAGCGGCGCAAAGGATGCATCCGGCGTCTCGGCCAGAAGCTTCTGCGTGAAGTCGCTTGCCCCGCGTTCATCATTGGCCGCCACCAGGTTTGTCAGGCCGGACATCTCCGACTCGACGAACTCGCGCATTCGGACCAGATCGGCTTCACTGATGTTGAAGTATTCAAGTGCGGGCAAGTAGCCGTTCCGCGCCAGGGTTTCGCGGAGAAGGAACGGATCCATTGATGGAATGTCATCAAGGATCTCGAGGAGGGTGTGATCCTCCGCATTGAGTCGCGAGTTGTCGGAGAAGTGCATTTCGAGAATGTGCTCGACGCGCTCCTCGCCAATGAAGAAGGACTGACCGCCGGCCCTCAGGTCGGATCTGTCCAGGGGGATGATGACCTTCGTCGCGGTGGTTCGTGATGTTGTGAACAGCTCCCGCTCATGCGGGCGAAGTCGGTGCTTCAGGATGATCGCCTGGTTGAGCGTAGGGTTCTTGAACATCGGCCTGTCCTGGAGGGCAGGGTTCCCGGCCTGTCGCCGGTGCACGGAGAGGAGGTTCAGGATACGCGCGGTGGATCCCGAGCGCTCCAGATTGACAAGGCTTCTGTCCGGGTTCGACCTGTTCACCGTGTCGGGCCCGCCAGGGTGTCGCTGTCGTCCGGCGTGACGGTTCCGGACCTGAAGGACTCCAGCTTCTGGTGGACGTGATCCGCGAAGTCGACGAGGAGCGGTCGGTTCTCGGCCGCCATCTTCGCGAAGACCTCGGTCCTCAGGATGTCCTCCGAGACGATGAATTCACGGGACCCCATTCTGCTGCAGAATCCGGCCTCGACGAGTTTGTGGACGTGCCTTCGGGTCGTCTCGTAGGGAAAGCCGGTCAGGTCAGAGACCGCGAGGATCGAGACCGGGCGCCGCAATGTGTCCGGGAACACGCCTGAAACAGCGTCGGGGTTTACGGCGCGATCCTTGTTCAGATGGCTGACGGATGCCCTCAATATCGACATGAAGACGATCATCGTCGTGTAATCATTCATGAAAGCCCTGGACATCAGGGCAGCTGTATTCAAAAAATGATCTATAGATTGCGCGAGAAGGTACTTTTCCTTGTCGGCATCGTAGTGGTCGCTCATGGATTCAACCGTATGTCTCTGCGCGTGGACCCGTCGGCGATGGATTGGAGGGGCTCACCTCCACACGCATGGCTCTGTCACGAAAGCCAAAGATGGCGCGAACGCCGGGGCTTTCAAACGCTGAGCCTTGCGATGCTGCCTGGCCGGTAGTCCGCCGCCGCGGCCATGTCGGAGGCGGCCCGGACGGGAAGTCGCGACATCACTTCGCCGGTCTTGGCGTCCACGACGGTGAAGGCGTAGTCGCCGCTCTGGCGGTCACGATCAATGATCAGTCGCGAGGCCTGGGGCGCCGCGGCCGCGGCCGCCGTCGTGGGTGCGGGACCTTCTCGCCGGGCGGGAGCGACATGGCTTGGCAGGGTGGTCGGCCCGAGAGGTGTCATCATGGCATTCTACCGTTGTAACGTGGGAGCCAGCCTGTGTCTTCGCGGTTGATGATGTCTTAATCGTGCCGAATGCGGCATGTAAAGTTTTACCCGCAACGAGTAAAATAGACCAAGTTGTCGGTTGTCGTATTGGTGCAATTAAGTACATAACTATGCCCACAATGGGTTTATTTGCACCAATGTCGATCATTGAGCGGCTGGAAGCTGAGGATTCCGAGCCACGCGCTGCGCGGAATGCTCTCGGGGGGGCAGCGAACCGGCGCGAAGCCGCCGGCAGGCCGCGCCGATCAGTTCACCCGCCTCAGGGCGCCGGGCAGGTGCAGGGAGAAGGCCGGGATTTCGACGTCGAAGGTCTCGCCGGCCGCGGTGACCATCTGGTAGGTCCCGCGCATGCTGCCCGACGGCGTGGTCAGCGGGCAGCCGGAGTTATAGCGGAACGCCTCGCGGGGGCCGAGCACGGGCTGTTCCCCGACCACGCCCGGGCCCTTGACCTCCTCGACCCGGTTGAGGGCGTCGGTGATGATCCAGTGGCGCGACATCAGGGTCACCGTCTCGGCGCCGTGGTTCTCGATCTCCACGACATAGGACCACAGCCATTGGCCCGCCTCGGGCTGCGACTGCTCGGCCATATAGGCCGGCGCGACCCGCACCAGGACGTCCCGGGTGCGGGCTTCGTACACCGGATTGTCCGGCGTGCCGCGGCGGCGGATGCGGGTCATCAGACGGCGTCCAGCGCCCGGCTGACGTCGCGCGACAGGTCCCTCACGTCCTCGAGGCCGACCGACATCCGCACGAAGCCCTCGGTCAGGCCGATCTCCAGCCGCTTGTCCTCGGGCATGGCCCGGTGCGTCGTCGTCGAGGGATGGGTGGCCATCGACTTGGCGTCGCCCAGGTTGTTGGAGATGTCGACGATCTCCAGCGCGTCGAGGAACCGCCAGGCGGCCTCGCGCGAGCCCAGGTCGAAGGCCAGCAGGTTCGAAAAGCCGCTCATCTGGGTGCGGGCGATCAGGGCCTGGGGATGATCCTGGCGGCCCGGGTAGCGGACGCTGAGCACCCTGGCGTGGTCGCCGATCAGGTCGGCGAGCACCGCGGCGGTCTCGGTCTGGCGGCGCACCCGCAGGTCCAGGGTCTCAAGACCCTTCAGCAGGATCCAGGCGTTGAACGGCGAGATCGCCGGGCCGGTGTGGCGGATAATGTCGCGGTAGGACTCCTCCAGGAAGTCGCGCCCGCCCAGGATGGCGCCGCCCAGCACCCGGCCCTGGCCGTCGATGTGCTTGGTGGCCGAATAGACGACGACGTCGGCGCCCAGGGTCAGCGGCTTCTGGAAGATCGGCGTGGCGAAGACGTTGTCGACGACCACCTTGGCCCCCGCCGCGTGGGCGATCCTGGCCACCGCCGCGATGTCGGTGATCTCCAGCAGCGGGTTGGCCGGGCTCTCCAGCAGCACGACCCTGGTATTGGGCCGCATCGCCGCCTGCCAGGCGTCCAGGTCGGTGGCGTCGACATAGGTCGTCTCGACGCCGAAGCGCGGCAGCCAGTTGGAGATGATCCAGTTGCAGGAGCCGAACAGCGCCCGGCCGGCCACCAGGTGGTCGCCCGCCTTCAACAGGCCGGTCAGCGCCACATGGACGGCGGCCATGCCCGAGGCCAGGGCGCGGCAATGCTCGGCCCCCTCCAGCAGGGCCAGCCGCTCCTCGAACATCTGGGTCGTGGGATTGGCGTAGCGCGAATAGACGAAGCCGGGGTCCTCGCCGGAGAACCGGCGGTCGGCGGCGCCGGCGCTCTCGTAGGCATAGCTCTGGGTCAGGAACAGCGCCTCGGAGGTCTCGCCGAAGTTGCTTCGGTTGAGCCCGCCGCGGATGAGGCGGGTGGCGGGTTCCCAGCTGTTGGGGTCTTCGGCCATGGCTACGGCTTTCCTGAATGAATGGCCGGCATCAACAGGAAACCGCCCCACCCGGTCAAGCGGGGGGCTTAAGGGGGACACACACTCATTTGCTCGCAAATGAGTGTGTGTCCCCCTTAAGCCCTCTCAAGCGCGCTTTTGGAAAGGACGCACCGCGTGTCGGCGTCCGCCCCCAAAAGTCCCCACCCGGAACCCGAACCGCGTTCGGCGAGTTGTGCGTCTACCTTGACGCTTCGTCAGACGGGGAGGGTTCCATGCCGCTTGCGTTTGTGTTCCGCGTGTTCGCCGCCATCCTGGGGCTTCTGGGGGCGCTCAACGTCATTGCCCTGGTGCTGGCCGATCCGATCGCGCGCTATTCGCCGGTCGAGGTGCGGGCCATGGGCAGCCTGAGCGAGGCGCTGCTGCTGTTCGGGGTCGGGGCGGGGATCTATCTGCTCGGCGTCGGCGCGGGGCCCAGGAAGGCGCATCACTGACTTGAGGGCCCGTCCGACCGGCGGTGGAGGCGCAAGGGCCTTGCCGCTCCGATTGCGGCGGCCGCCGGGCGCATGGTAGGCGATGGGGCAGTGGATTTCGGCTCCGGGGACGCCCTGATGATCACCCTTGAGCGCCGCTTTGTCCGCAACGACAGTCTCCTGGCGACAGAGGTCGATGGCGCCTTGGTCATGATGGATGTCGACTCGGGCAAATACTTCCATCTCGACCCGGTCGGCGCGAAGATCTGGGCGATGATCGACCGGCCCACCGCCGTGTCGGACGTCTGTGATCGGCTCCTGGGCGCCTACGACGGTGAGCTCGGCCAGATCCAGGTCGATGTCCTGGCCTATTTCGCGCGGCTGGAGGCGGCGGACCTGGTGCGGCGCGCATGACGGTCGGCGCGTCCGCCGCGCCGGCGGCGAGAGGCGGGGAGAGGCGCCGTTACCGCCTGAACGGCCTGCTGGTGGACAGCGATCGGGCGTTCCGGTTTCTCGTCGCCGCCGAGGCGGCCGGCGCCCCCGACGTCATCCTGCGGTTCGGGCCTGTCCGGCGCCCCGACGCGGCGCGGATCTGGCAGGACAGGATCCTGTCGCTGCACGCCGACGGCGACGCGTTTCTGGAGGTTCCGGGCGCTGTGACGGCCCTGATCCGCGGAGGGCGCGAGATCACCGTCGAGGCCGCCGACGGCGCGACCGACGCGGTCCTGCACAACTGGGTCTTCGGTCAGGCCATCGGCATCCTGTGTCACCAACGCGGAACGCCGCCGCTACACGCCTGCGTGGTGGAGATCGGCGGCAGGGCCGTGGCGCTGGCCGGTCACAGCGGCAGCGGCAAGTCGACGACGGCCCGGGCGCTGATCGCGCGCGGTCATGGCCTGCTGACCGACGACCAGGCGATCATCGATCCGGACTCCCTGCTGGTCGAGCCCGGCTGGGCGGCGATCAAGGTCTGGGCGAACACCGCCGCGGCCGCCGGCGACAGGCTCGATCCGGCGCTGCGCGTCCACGCGCAACTGGACAAGTTCCAGCTGCCTCTCGAAGGGGCCTTCCGGCGCACGCCGACGCCGCTGGGGCTGGTGGTCATCCTCCGCAAGGGTGAGCCCGGCGAAGGACCGCGCGGCGAGATGGCGGACTGGCGACGGGCGGCCGCCCTGCTGAAGACCTTCGTCTACCGGCATCGCGTCGGCGACGCGCTGGACGGGGGGCGGGCCCAGTTCGCCTGGTCCCTCGCCCTGGCACGGCGCGCGCCCGTGGTCACGCTGCGGCGACCCGACGACCTGGCCGGGGTGCCCGCCCTCTGCGACTGGATCGAACAGGCCGCCGCCGGCGCCGCGATCGCGGCCGCCCGCCCGGTCGAACCGGTCCGGAGCCGGGCGTGAGCACCATCGCGGGGCTATGGAACTGGAGCGGGCGGGGCGGGGCCGGCGAGGACCTGGACCGCATGCAGGCGGCGCTGACCCCGTTCGGGCGCGACCAGGCGGGACGTTGGGACGGCGGGTCGATCGCCCTGGGCAGCCGGCTGTCTCGACTGCTGCCCGAGGACGACCAGGACCGCCAGCCGCTGATCGGCGGCGGCGGCCGGTTCGTGCTGGCGGCGGACCTGCGGCTCGACAACCGGCCCGAACTGGCCGCCGCGCTCGGGGTCGAGCCTGTGCGCGCCGCGGGCATGGCCGACGCCGACATGCTGTTGCTGGCCTGGGAGCGCTGGACGCTGGCCACGCCGGCGCGGCTGCTGGGCGATTTCGCCTTCGCCGTCTGGGACCGTGAGCAGCGGGCGCTCCACCTCGTCCGCGACGCGCTGGGGGAAAGGCCGATCTTCGTGACCCGGCAGCCCGGCCGGATCGCCTTCGCCAGCCTGTATCCCGGTCTCCATGCGCTGCCCGGGGTCGCCCGGGGCGCCGATCTGGACGCGGTCCGCGCCTATGCCGCCCGCCTTCCGGAACAGGGGACGGGCAGCTTCCACCTCGGGATCGACCGGGTCGAGCCCGGAACCCGGCTGACCGTCCATGCCGACGGGCGCGAGGCCGTTGACCGCTGGTGGGACTTTCCGGCGCCGGAACGGCTCCGCCTGCGCCGGGAGGACGACTACGCGGACCTCTACCGCGAGACCTTTGATCGCTGCGTCCGCGACCGGCTGCGGGCGCGGGCCCCCGTCGCCAGCCACCTCAGCGGCGGCCTGGACAGTTCGGCGGTGACCAGCACGGCCGCCGCGATCCTCGCCGAGCGCGGCGAGGGGCTGAGCGCCTACACCGCCGTCCCGATGGCCGATGTTCCCCTGCACGTCCCGAAGGGACGCATCATCGATGAATCGGCGCTCGCCGCCCTGACGGCCGCCCGCTTTCCCAACATTCGCCACGAGCTGGTCGGGCGCGACGGGCGCGCGATTGGCGAGGATCTCGCCGGCATCTACGAGACCCTGAACCAGCCTGTGCGGAACCTCTGCAACTGGACCTGGATCCTCGACATCCAGCGCCGGATGCAGGCCCGGGGTGAGCGGGTGCTGCTGACGGCGACCTACGGCAACGTCACCGTCAGCCCCACGGCCGGACTGATGCTGCCCGAGCGCCTCGCCACCGGCCAGGTCGCGGGGGTGATGGCCGACATCCTCTCTGGCGACCGGAACGGCGCCTCGCGCAAGGGCCACGCCTATGCCGCCATCGGGCCGCTGCTGCCGCGAGCGCTGGACAGCCTCATCCGCCGCGCCGCGGGCCAGTCGTCGCCGGCCCGGCTGCCGTTTTCGCCCCTGTCAGCGGGGGCCTTCGAGGCGATGGTGGCGGCCGAGCGCGGGCGACGGCCGCACGATCCGACCTACTTCGATCCCAACCTGCGCTGGCGGGCGACGGTCCACAGCGTGATGACCCAGCTGGACCCCGGGCCCTTCCACAAGATGCATCTGGCGGGGCAGGGCGTGGACCAGCGCGATCCCTGTCGTGACCCGCGGCTGCTGCGGCTGATCCTGGCGATGCCGCCGGAAATCATCGGCTCGGGCGGAGAAACGCGACGGCTGTACCGCCGCGTGTTCGCTCCGCGCGTGCCCGAGACGGTCTATCGCACCCCGACCGTCAAGGGCCTGCAGACCGCCGACTGGTCCTATCGCGTGGCGCGCGGCCGCCGCCAATTGACCGAGGTGATCGAGACGGCGGCCAGGATCGCGCCGATCGCGGAAATGTTCGATGTGCCGGGTCTGCGCGCTGATATCGCCGAAGGGCCGGACCACGCCGTGGCGAACGACGCCGGCTATGCGATGCGGCGGCGCTGGCGCTTCCTGCATGGCATAGCCACTATGGACTTCGCGACCAGGGCCGGCGCGCGGTGACCCGGCGACCGACGCCCGGAAGCGTCGTCTTCAGCTGCCGGTGTTGGAGTCGCCGGCGCCGCCGTTGAAGGCTTCGGTTTCTGACGCGACGTCCACCACCAACAGCTCCGGCGCGGTCCAGGGCTCGCGATCGGCGGGCCGTTCGACTGTTTCCCGTGTCTCGTTCATGGTTTCCTCGTCGTTCACTCGCCAGCTAATCGGCCCCAAGACCTGAGGGCGATGGCGCTGCTTTGTCAACAACGACAGGCGCCGCCACGGCTCGGGACCGCACCGTCGCATAGGCCCGGCATCCCTCCACCCCGGCGTCTTCCATCCGTCACTTGCATTTGCAGCCAAGGGCCATGAGTAATGGCCCGACGATGAATGACGCTCTTTCCGCGGGGATTCTCCCCTGCCAGGCCATCGAGGACCTGATCGCCCAGGGGGCCATCAGCTCGCTCACGCCCTTTGACCCGGACCAGGTCCAGCCGGCCAGTCTCGACCTGAGGCTGGGAGAGCGCGCCTGGCGGGTTCGCGCCTCGTTCCTGCCGCGCCACCGGCGGGTGATGGAGCGGCTGCCCGACGTGGCCATGCACCAGCTCGACCTCAGCCAGGGGGCAGTGTTCGAGCGCGGCTGCGTCTATATCGCCGAAGTCCAGGAGCGGCTGGCCCTGCCCAAGGGCATCGCGGCGCGGGGCAATCCCAAGAGCTCGACCGGCCGGGTCGACGTGTTCGTGCGGCTGCTGACCGACCACGGCGCGGCCTTCGACGACGTGGCCGAGGGCTACACCGGGCCGCTGTTCGTCGAGATCGCGCCGCAGACGTTTTCCGTGCTGGCGCGCACCGGCACGCGGCTGAACCAGCTGCGGCTCAAGCTCGGTGCCCCGCCCCGGCTGTCGAGCCGCGACGTCGGCGTCGACCTGTCGACCGGCATGGCCGGCTTCCGCGGCCGTCGGCACGCCGGGATCATCGACCTCGACAAGGAGGACGGCCACGATCCGCGCGACTTCTGGGAGCTGCTGGAATCGCCAAAAGGCGAGCTGCTGCTCGATCCGGGCGAGTTCTACATCCTGGCCTCCAAGGACGACATCGAGATCCCCGTCGACCAGGCGGCCGAGATGACGCCGATCGACCCGGCGGTCGGGGAGTTCCGCGTCCACTACGCCGGCTTCTTCGATCCCGGCTTCGGGGCCGACGAGACCAACTCGCGTGGCTCCAAGGGCGTGCTCGAGGTGCGCAGCCACGAGACGCCGTTCCTGCTCGAGGACGGCCAGACCGTGGCCCGGCTGGTCTATGAGCCGCTCACGGCCCGGCCGACGCGGCTGTATGGCGAGGACGGCTCCCACTACCTGCGGCAGGGGCTGAAGCTCTCCAAGCACTTCCGGCCGTGGAAATAGGGTTCAGCGGCGGCGCGGGGGCGGGGCGCCCGAATTCCGCCGCCGCGTTCGCCGAAAGGTCCCCCATGCTGACGTCCTTCAAACGCGCCTTCACCGCCCTGGCGGTCCTGGTCGCCACCGCCCTGACGGCGCTTCCGGCCGCCGCCGATCCAGCGCTCTGGGTGATCCGGGACGAGGACTCGACCGTCTATCTGCTGGGCACCGTCCATGTGCTGAAGCCCGACACCGTCTGGCGCACGCCCGCCATCGACGCGGCGCTGGCCGAGACCGACGATGTCGCCGCCCTGCGGCCGCTGGTCGCCCGCTATGGCGTGGACCGGGAAAACCCGCTGAGCGGCAAGCTCACGGCCGATCAGAAGGCGCGGCTGGACGCGGCGGCGGCGGCGATGGGGAGCAGCGGCGCGGCGCTGGAGCCGATGCGGCCCTGGCTGGCCGCCCTGCAGCTCAGCATGGGGCCGCTGACCAGGGCCGGCTACGATCCGGCCAGCGGCGTGGAGTCGAAGCTGAAGGCCGCCGCCCGCGAGGCGGGCAAGCCGATCCGCACCCTGGAGTCCCTGGAGCAGCAGATCGGCTTCTTCGCGGACCTGCCGCCGGCGGTGGAGCTGGCCTTCCTGCTCTCGACGCTCGACGAGATGGACGAGGGTCCGTCCATGCTGGACGCCCTGGTCGCCGCCTGGAGCGCGGGCGACGTCGAGGCGCTCGACGCGATGATGGTGGCCGAACTCGCCGCCGACTATCCGGCGCTCCACGAGGCCCTGCTGGTGCGCCGCAACAGGACCTGGGCCGGCCAGATCCAGACCCTGCTGGCCGGCGACGGCGTGTCGGTGATCGCGGTGGGCGCCGCTCACCTGGTCGGCGATGACAGCGTGCAGGTCCAGCTCGCCGCGCTGGGCGTCACGGTCGAGCGGCTGGCCGACTGAGCGGCCGGGGCCGGCGCCTATTCGGCGGCGACCTTGGGCCGCAGGTAGATCGACCGCTTCGGCGTGGTCATCACCCGGTGCAGCATCGGCACAAAGGCCTCCAGCGGCATCGACTCGTAGTTCGGGTCGAACGCCGCCTGGTCATAGAGGTGGCAGAACTGCGCCGTGTATTCGAAGTGCGGATGGCCGCGGAACTGCTCGCGCATGTCGCGGTCCAGCCCCAGGTGGTGGAAGAAGTAGTAGCCCTGGAAGATGCCGTGCTGCTGGACCATCCAGTGATTGGCCTCGGACACGAAGGGGAAGACCATCGCCGCGCCGATGTCGGGGTGATTGCGCGGGCAGAGCACGTCGCCGATGTCGTGCAGCAGGGCGCAGACGACGTACTCCTCGTCACGGCCGTCCTTGAAGGCGCGGGTGGCGGTCTGCAGGCTGTGCTCCAGCCGGTCGACGACGAAACCGCCGCAGTCGCCCTTGAGCAGCATCAGATGGCTGACGATCCGTTCGGGCAGCTCGCGGCCGTACTGGGCCGAGGCGCCGGCGATGATCGCCCAGTCTTCCTGGGTGCTCTCGGTCATGGCGTGGAACTTCGCCCGCGCCTCTTCCCCGTGCTCGCCGTCCGCCATGGCCGCTCTCCCAACGATCGTTTGACGGATGGTGCGGGAGGCGGGGCGGGTCGTCAATCGGCTCCGCCGCCCGGCGCTTCGGCGCTCAACTGAAAGTCGTCGCGACTCTCTACTTCACTCAACTTTCTCCTTTTAGAGAATTCTTGAGCTTCTGGTCGGATTGTAGTCGCCAACACGCCGTCGTGACGGCCACGCCCAACGGGAAGAATGACCCCAGGAGCCACAGCCGGCGCGCTTGCGCCGACCGACGTCCCGCCCGCCGCGATTCCGGCGGGGGCGACCCCGGTCTTTGTCGTTCGCCCCGGCGGAGAGCCGGCCGGCGAGGTCACGCGCGTCCTGCGCCTGGCCTATCCTGATGTGACACCGGTTATCCTCGGCTCCGGCGCCGAGGCCGCCAGCAGGTCCGGCGAAGTAGCTTGTTTCGACTTCCTTGGCCTGCCGTTGCCGGAGATCGGCCAGCACCTGAGGGCGGCGACCCGCACGGCCAGTCATGCCGAGATCGTCGTCTTCCTGGACGGCGCCGACCGGACGGCCGTCTCGGCCTGCCTGACCGTCACCGCCTCGCCCGAGCGGATGACCTTTCTCGTCGCGCCGTTCGACGCCGCCGAGGCCGCCGCCACCCTGAGGACCGTGGCCCTCCGCGCCCGCACGGGCGGCCAGGCCCGCTCCGGCGACGCCGACCGCGATGCGATCATCCGCCGGCTCGAGGTCGAGGTCATGGAGGTCCAGGCCCGGCTCGACGTCGCCCTGCACGTCGCCCGTCATGACGCCCTGACCGGCCTGCCCAACCGCGCCGGCTTCGTCGGCGAACTGACGAGCCGGCTCGCCAACGGCTTCCAGAGCCAGACGGTGTTCCTGATCAACATCGACCGCTTCAAGCTGGTCAACGAGACGCTCGGGCACGAGGCGGGCGATGATCTGATCCGCAAGATCGGCGTCGCCCTGGCCACCGTCACGCCGGCCAACGGCCTGCTGGCCCGGCTGGGCGGCGACGAGTTCGGCGTCGTCACCGAAAGCCTGTCCGAGCAGGGCATCGCCGACTTCTGCAAGCTGCTGCTGCGGGTCTGCGCCCAGAGTCGCCGGGTCTATGGCCACGAGGTGCAGGTCAGCATCTGTATCGGCGTCTGCGTCCAGAAGCCGGACCAGGACAACGGCGACCTGCTGCGCCAGGCCGACCTGGCGCTGCGCGCGGCCAAGCGCGAGGGGCGCAACCGCTACCGCGTCTATGACGAGGAGATCGCCCAGACCTCGGTCAGGCGGCTGACGCTGGAGTCGGGGCTGGAGCGCGCCCTGCGGGCCGGCGAGTTCGCCATGGTCTACCAACCGATCGTCGACGCCCGCTCCTGTCAGATCCTCGGCTACGAGGCGCTGGTGCGCTGGAACAGCCCGCAGTTCGGTCCGGTGTCGCCCGCCGACTTCATCCCGGTGGCCGAGGAGACCGGCCTGATGCTGGAACTGGGCGACTGGATCCTGCGCCAGGCGATGAAAGATTGCCGACGCTGGGGCGGACCCTACGTTTCGATCAACCTGTCGGCCCGCCAGTTCCTCTACCAGAAGATCGGCGACCGGATTCTGCAGTACGCCCAGGACTGCGACCTGCCCGCCGCCCGCATCCAGGTCGAGCTGACCGAGACGGCGATCATCGATGATGTCGAGCGGGCCAGCGAGAACCTGAGGGTGCTGCGCGAGGCGGGTGTGCGGGTGGCGCTGGACGACTTCGGCACCGGCTATTCCAGCCTGACCTACCTGCAGCGCTTCGACATCGACTGCATCAAGATCGACAAGTCGTTCGTCGACGACATCACCACCGACCGCGAGTCGGCGATGATCGTCGCCTCGGTCACCCGGCTGGCCAAGGCGCTGGGCATGTCGGTGGTCGCCGAGGGGGTCGAGACCGAGCCGCAGCGCCAGGTGCTGCTGGCCGCCGGCTGCGACTATCTGCAAGGCTACCACTACGGCCGCCCCATCGCCCCCGGCGAGATCGCCGTCGCCCTGGGCCAGCCGCCCGCCGACGTCTGAAGTCGCCGCCCTTGAGACCGGGCCGCCTTGCCGCTATGACGCAAGCCGCGCGGCCGTAGTTCAGAGGTAGAACGTCAGCTTCCCAAGCTGACGAACTTTCAATTATTTCCGCTAGATAGGTGTAAACCGCATCGAAAATCCACGAAGCTCGAGAAGGGGCGGCTCCTCAGGTGTAAACCGCTTGTGGGCATGGCAGACGGTGTCATCCTGCAGTGATGTTAGGCGATGCCGCTGGTGAAGCGGGTTGACGCATAGCGCCGCTACTCAGATCGCTGGGGCTACCGGTTTCGGCGAAATTGGGTTTGATGCAGGGAGGCCCTAGACCCGCTAGGGGCGGAGAGTACGTTGGGCAGTGCCCACCGACATTCGACTCACGGAAACAGAAAAGATGCCTGCGGCTGCGAAGCAACTCACTCGCTCCCCTGGAGACGTGGATGCCCAAGACCAATTCGAGGCCACGCTTGCGCGCCTCGGAAGACCGGTCTATCGCGACGAAAGCTGTGCGATTTTCAATGGTGATAGCCTGGAGCTGCTTGAAGCCGTTCCTCGTGGCGCGATCGATCTTTGCGTAACCTCCCCGCCCTACAACATTGGGAAGGCTTACGAAGCGGTCATGTCGGCAGAAGCCTATGTCGAATGGTCACGAACTTGGCTTGAAAAGGTACATTCTGTTGTAGCGGACGACGGGGCGTTTTGGCTCAACCTTGGTTACATGCCGGTGGCGGGGCGCGCAAAAGCAATGCCGCTTCCCTATCTTCTTTGGGAAGCCGTCCCCTTCTATCTCATCCAGGAAATTGTCTGGAACTACGGCGCTGGTGTAGCAGCCCGTCACTCCTTCTCGCCCAGGAACGAGAAGTTCCTTTGGTATGTCAAAGACCCGGATAACTACACGTTCAATCTGGATGAGGTCCGTGATCCAGATGTGAAGTACCCCAACCAAATGAAGAACGGAAAGTTACGCTGTAACCCGCTTGGCAAGAACCCATCTGATGTCTGGGCGTTACCGAAAGTAACCTCTGGAGCGGGGCGTTCCTCGAAGGAGCGGACTCCACACCCGGCTCAGTTCCCGTTGGCGGTCATTCAGCGGATCATCAGGGCAACCAGTAACCGGGGCCAGCTCTTACTTGACCCATTTCTCGGATCAGGCTCGCTCATTGAAGCCGCGATTGCGGATGGGCGCTTCGCGATTGGCATAGAGATTAGGTCGGACTATGCGACCCTTTCGGCTGATAGGATCAAGGCGTTTCGCCGCCAGATACCGTTGATCTGATCTATCTGCCATATAGCAAGAGTAGTTTGGTTAGCTCGACTGCGGGCGATAGGCGGGCCTGCTGTCCAGTTGCTGCCTTCTGTGCCAACCAGTCCGTGTGATCAAGCCATCCGAAGCGGATGCGGGCGATTTCAGGTCGCCGATTGCCGCTAAACTTGCCGAAGTTGATGGCGAGGTAGTAGCCATCCTTGGATTTTCCTTCGCCAACCATCTCTTGTGCGTAGCTTCGGTTCCCGAAAATACTGCCTGGTGAGGAGGATGTCTTTATTTCTACTGAGAAGCTCGTGTCTGGAATATAAACAATGTCTTTGTCCTTCTTGTCCTTCTCGGGTCGCCAAGAATTCGGGTAACGGCTCGCGAGTTCAAGGGGGACAAGCTCGTGAAGCAAGAAGCCCATGATCTGCGGCTTGGGGAAAATGTCGCTGCCGATCTCGAATTTGCCAGCCAAGCGCGACTCGAAGATCGCATTCCAAGAGGAAAGTACGATCTCGACCAGTTCGTCGCGATCTAGCGGATGAGCGTCGAGAAGACTCTCAGTCGTCGCTCGCCATTGGTCTGGTGGAACATTCAAATACGGAGACGGCACCTATACACCCCCCAGAGCAGCTAGGCGCAATCGGTAGCCCATATATCGGCGAGTCTGCCAGCGCTTAGTCGCGGGCTAGCGCCGCCGGGCTTCGGTTGGACTCGAATATCGGGGTGGAGCGTATCGTTTGATTATAGCCTCGCGAGACGTCTCATTTCCCACCGATCCCCGTCTCAATAGACCCCGACAGCGCATTTTTGAGACGCTAAAGTCGGAGAGTCTAGAACCAAACGAGACAGGGAAAATGGCTATAGCTGGCTATGCACGAGTTAGTTCGTCGGGGCAGGGCCTGGACGTCCAGCTCGATCAGCTCCGAGGCGCCGGGTGCGAGAAGGTCTTCGCCGAGAAGATGACCGGCACGACCACCGAGGGACGGGATGCTCTCGAAGAGGCGCTCTCCTGGGTGCGGGACGGGGATGTCCTGATCGTAACACGGCTGGATCGGCTGGCACGCTCCATTGTCGATCTCCGGAAGATCGTGGACCGGCTCCAGGCGAAGGGCGTGGGGTTCAGGGCGCTCCAGCAGGGCGGGATCGACACGACGAAGGCCGAGGGCCGGCTGATGCTGAACATCCTCGGCGCATTCGCGGAGTTCGAGACCGAAATCCGGAAGGAGCGGCAGCGCGACGGCATCGCGAAGGCGAAGTCCGCCGGGCGCTACAAAGGCAGACCCGCGACCATCAACGCGGGGATGATCGCCGCCCTAGAGGCGGAGGGGATGGGACCCACCGAGATTGCAGCGCGACTGGGGATCGGGCGTGCCAGCGTCTACAGATTGCGGAACAAGGCGGCTTAGACGACGCTCAGGAGCCTCCAGAATTACGCTGGAGCGGCTTTCGGGCGTTTGGCCGGGGAAAGGTCCGCCCGAGCAACCCTTGCCGTCAGCGATAATTTATGAGGTCTGGAGGCTGGCGGCGTCCCGAGCCGCCCATGACCGGTGGTTAACGCCGGAATATATCCCCAGCGTATATTGACAAAATAGCAGTATGTGGTATCCGCGTGCGTGCGCATGCGCGCGATATGTATATCTATATATAAATAGGATTATCCATAACTGTATTAGATACACATATATTAGCCTAACGGCAAAAAGCGCTTCGCCCTTCGCGGAAGAGGCTGCGTGCCGCAGCCGCTCCCGGAAGGGACGAACCGTGGTTTTAAGTGACGAGTGAGTGGTGCCGATAGTCAACAACGCGTCCCGGAACGCCCCCTCTGATAGCGCTCTCCGGGCCGCACTGCGTTTTGTATTCGACGAACTCGATTGGCACATCTGGATCGCCTGTGCAGACCCCTTCCGGCTTGCCGTGCATGGTCGCGAGAACCCGCTGTTCGAGGACTATCGCTCCGGACACGATTTCGAGCTGATGCCGGAGCGTGCACGAGCCGCCATCGTGGCCGCTGTGGTCGCCATGGTTCACAGAGAGAATGCAGCAGCGTTCGCATCCCGGATCGGTGGCCCCCAGAATTTGGCGACACGTGCCGAGGAGGCGACCGCCCAGCTTCGTCGCCGGATGCGGAAGTTCATCAAGGCCGCCATTGACGAAGGCGGATACGAAACCCTGGTGAGCCTGACTGAGGGACGATGGCTGCCCACCACTTTCGGTCCAAAGCGATACCGGACCGACCCCGATCCTCGGCAGCCGACCTTGGGTGAGTTGTTTGAGGAACTAACCGCCCCGTCCGTCGAGAACGCAGTCAGTGCGGTCGACTTTTGCGCCGAGATGGCCGGGCTGGATGCGGGGCCTGTTCGTCGCTTGTCGGAAGTCGCGGCAGGAGACGAGTATCTGCGGAGGGCGGTCAAGTTCGTGCTGTCTTCTCCGGTGAGTTCAGACATTGTTCGGCGACCGGGATCTGAGTTTGCCCTGGAGATACGAGGATGCCGCCGGTTCGCCGAGTTTGCGCGCTGCCAGAAGGTAGGAGACGAGGCAGATCGCGCGAGGACGGCTATCGCCCTTACCGCCACATTCCTCGTCTCCCTGACCAGCAAATCGATGTTCGAGCGCATCGCCCCTCGCTCCCTCGGACCGGCGCCGGCCAGGCTCACCGCCTATCGTGCTCACATACGGACAAGCATCGAGCTGGCAGTAGCGAAGAACGGGCACCTTGGCTTGCTTGAGCTCTGCGCCCGGCGCGCTTCGGAACGGGCGCTGGAACCGGCCAGCGATGCCTAGCTGTCATCAGCATCGGGCCTTCCCAACCCCCGCCAAGGTGGAAAGCGGACCCTGAATTTCGCTTGAGCAACTAAATGCTCATGGCGTTGTCGAGTGCTTCGATAACGCGCTTCGCGGTGGGATACGCTGCGGTGATTTCTTCTAATGTCGTCAGCATCACCCCTTCGTGCGCATACTTATGTCGCCACGTAAGAATGTTGGCATAGGTGTTCTTCATGCTGACTTGGCTCGCCGCAAGTATTGCTGCCTCTTGGGCTTTTAGACAATTCTCGTAAGCCGCCTTGTAAGCTTGCCCGAATTGGAGGGCATATTTGTTGCCGATCGAGTCATAGTGCACCTTGCTCGCAAGCTTCTCAAAATGGTGCTCGGTGACTGTACCTAAGACCGGGTGAGTCGCCGTTCCGAACGCCACGAAGATCGCTTTCACGCAATTCTCGAACGCCGCAACGTAAGCAATTGCAAGCAACCCGGCGAGGTCCGCTCTGAAGGCATCTCCCTCCGGTCCTGGTGGTGGGGCGAACTTCAAAACATTCGCGGTTAAGTCTTCTGCCCGCTTCAGATGAGGAGCGTATTCGCTACTGAAATTCATGGGTTCAGCATTCCCGCTGCGATTGCCAAGCGATCCTTGACCATTTTCGTGTCGGTAGTCGGTCCGCGAATGACTCTCTGAAAGCCGTTGTCCGCCATCAGGACTTGATACCGCTCCTTCAAGTGCTCGGAGGTGATGCCGGGGTTTTCCAGAACGGTGAGCATCACCGACTCCAGAACGGCGGCGTTTATGACGCGCTTCGGGCGAAAGGGCTTATCGCCTAGCGCAGCGACGACGACTTTGACCGCCTCTGGGAACCGCAGAGTGAACTCTTCGGCGTCCGCCGTGTTGAACCGAGAGTTCTTCTGCATCTGTTTATTGAGGTACTCCTTCATGGGCTTTTCATAGCCTTCCCACTTGCGGAACAATGAATAGAGACGAAGTATTAGTTCAACATCACCCTGGAATTTGTCGTTCGATCTTTGTCCCAATATAGTCCGCCATAGCGGATGTTTATTCAGTTGCTGCAGGGCTGAAACGATGGGTCCCCGGAACACAGCATTGCGTATTTCTTGCGGTCGAAGCGTAGTTCCTCCGGTGTTTAGTCGTTCGAAAATATGGAAAACGCTAGTATTATTGTCAGTTGGATTAAGCTGCTTTACGTTGATTGCCCGGAGGACGCTCGACCTGAGCTTCCGTTGATGTTTCTCTTCAAGTTCGTCAAACGACTTATTCTTGAACGGGGATTTGTCTGAAAGTCCGGACAGTTTGAAAACAGCGCGCTTTCCCTTGGCGTCGGGTTCACCGAAGTAACCCTCGAGATAATACAGCATTGACGTCAGGCGCTGCTGGCCGTCGATGACCTCGTACTTATTTTCATCGTTTACGTAGAGGAATAGCGGCGGGACCGGCAGCCCGAGTAGGAACGACTCCACTAGCAGCGACGCTTGCTTTATACTCCATACATATTTGCGCTGGTACTCGGGTATAATAATATCGCCGCGCTTGCTCATTTGACTGAGGCTGTCGAGGGTGTTGTCCGACGGATACGTAGCGATGTCGTATTCTACGTACGCCTCCTCTTCGTCCTCAGGCTCAAGGACAAGTCCGTGCTCAGCCATTGAAATTCGCCCCCGTTCAGTCGTTCGATGCGGGAATGAACCCCGCCTGTCCTGCGGTGAATGCAGTGACGGCCACAACCTTTAGCATCGCTGCTCAAGGTGCGACCCGCAAGCGGTCCTTCCGAATGTCGAGTATGGGTCGCAAGTGGCCCTTCCAACTGGGATGCACCCATTGTGGAAATGGGTCGGGTAAGTCGCCGACCGAGCTTCGGTAAGCCCTTCCCGCGCAGAAGAGCTCAGGCCAGCACTCCCTGCTCAATGGTAGCTCGCCCTAGCTGGATCGCACTGGCGCCCGCCAGCGACAATCTGTGAGTCACTGAGGGGCATCCCAGCACGACTGCTTGGGGACCGCGTACGATCCCTCGTCCATCACCGCGCTTCCCGCACCATGACGGACTCCGGACCGCTACACCTTGCTCAACAGCACCACGCGGTGCGCTCACAACAGCAAGGATGACGATGACGAAGCACTACAGCCTCACGACCTGGATGGGACAACAGATGGTGCGCGTGGAGCACCTGACCGCCGCCGACGACCAGCGTGCGGTGGCCTACTCCAGGGGCCGTCTCGATGAGCGCCACGAAGGGGCCGGCGGCACGGTCCTCGATCTTGGCGTCACCTACCGCCTTGATCGCCAGACATCAGACGACCCGATGATCGAGCTGACCTCCGCGTCGCGGGTCGGGGACTGGTTCAGCGTTCGGGGAGACGACCGATCAGAGCTTCTCTGGATCGAGCACCAGGAAGAGGTGGGCGTCCGGAGCTAGCTCCCGTAGGGGGCGGAGGTCCTAGGAAAACTCCGTCTCTAGCCACCCTGGTCCCGTGTGTCAGGCAACGTCCGGGAGACCTTCCCTTATAGGGGCGGGGTATAAGGACTGAGATGGCGAGCCAAGATTTCCTCCTGACGTAGCCTTGCATCAACTTGACGCCGCAGACGTGGTGTCACTGTGCTTATACTCCCGGAAAATGCCGCAAAACCTTGTCCTGCAAGGCCATGGCGGGAAGCAGGCACATCGAGCCACCTGACACGAAGGCCCCACTATCCTGCGCCGATCCTGAGCAAGGTGACTGCTGCCTCCAGGCGATCGCAGGCGGATATCGGGCGAAGCTGTCGGCATTGTCTTAGGTGATGTGCTCCCGTACTCAAGCGGGGAGGGGAGGGCTCGTCGCGATGGGCGAAGACGGGCGATGACAGCAACGCGCCATCGACAAGTGTATCGCCAAGGCTCTCAGAATATCCGTGACGGGCATTTGTGCGCGCCCGGTCCCCGTGTGCTCTCAGCAGGAAATGCCCGCCAGCGCTAATTCTGAAGGCGTCTGATGGGAAGTTTCATTGTTGAAAAAATGTAGTTGCGAGCATCTCAGGGATGAAGTAGATCGCGATCCGCGCTCGATATGATCGTCGCGCCACCGGACCGCATGGTTGTCTTCCGGTGTCCTTGGGGTCAGCCATGTGGGCGAACCCAATCACGGTTTCGCCCTCCGACTAGGGCGACGAGCGCAACGCGCTCATCATCGGGCCTCCAAATGCATCCCGACACCTCCAAAACGCGCCGAGGAACGGCGCGCATCTCACCTCGTCTCCTCTCACCAGAGGAGGCGGCGGACTATCTTGGCTATCGCAGCACGGCAGTCCTCAAAAACATCCCGATTAAGCCCGTCCAGCTCGCTATTGTCGGCGTTGGGCGGGGGCCTCGTTATGACGTGGCCGTGCTCGATCGTTGGCTCGATCAGCTGTCTGGAATTCGGTCCCCGGGGACAGCGGCGGACAGGGAAGTCGATCTTATTCAAGCAGGCTTCGAGGAGTGGGAGGCGCGAGATGCAGCGAAGCGCGCTTAGGCTCCCGGGCACTCATCGGGTGACCAAGCGGCTCGCGAACGGTCGAGTCGCCATCTACTGGTACCGCTACCGGGGCGGGCCACTTCTGCTCAGATTTGACGGCGAAAGCCTGGGCGCTGCTCATCGAGCTGAGGCGCAAGGCGCCAGCCAACTTGTAGCTGCGTTCGCCTCGTCAGCGGACGCCGCGAGAAGCCCTGCCGTTCTTCGGGACGTTGTGACCTGCTACCGGGCTTCGCCCGAATACGATCGGCTGGCTCATTCAACGAAGGCGCAGTGGAGCCGATGGCTGGATGAGATCGTCGTCGAATTCGGCGACTTCCCTCTACGCTTCATGGCGGCGGTAGGGGTCCGCAAGCGCTTCAAGGCTTGGCGGAACCGGCGCGCTGACAAACCTCGAACAGCCGACTACGGCATGCAGGTGCTTCGCCGGCTCCTCTCCTTCGCGCTTGATGAAGAGATGATCACGGTTAATCCAGTCGCGGATTTGAAGGGCATCTACAGAGCCAACCGCGCCGATCAGGTCGTCGAGCCGGAGGAGCTTGCCAAAATCCTCGGGAACACCACCCGCGAGGCTGCGCTCGCCATCAGGCTGGCGGCGGAAACGGGGATGCGCCGAGGGGACCTGATTGCCCTCAAATGGGAGCACGTTCTGGAGAACCGGATCGAGTTCGTGACCGGCAAGAGTGGGGGGCGAACCCACGTCATTGTCCCCCTTACAGACGCGGCCCAGGGCGTCATCGCTGACCTGAGAGCCCGCCGGGACGAGTTCATCAGGTCTGGAAGGGTGCCCCATGCCACGGTGCTTCTCACTCAGAAGGGGACAGCTTGGCGGCCCAACTCACTGACACAGGCGTTTGACCGGGCGAGGACTCCCTTTGGCATCACGAAGCGCCTCCATGATCTAAGGGGGACAGCTGCTACCAATTGGGTTCGGGCTGGCTTTTCTCACCAGGAGACCGCCCGCTTTGTTGGATGGGAGGTCTCACAGGTGGATAACATTATCAGGCGATACGTGGATGCCGACATCATCGCTCGAGCCGCCATTTCAAGGCTTGAGAGGGAGAGGAACGCCAGCTAAGGGAACGTCCATGGAACGAGATGTGTAAACCGTCCTGTAAACCACTGCCTCTCAATTGGCGGGCAGGGCGATCAAGCCTCGGAATTCCTTGGACAATGCGGCCGTAGTTCAGAGGTAGAACGTCAGCTTCCCAAGCTGACGAACTTTCAATTATTT
>JAUSPV010000301.1 GCA_030652755.1 Caulobacter sp.
AAGCTGCTGGCGGAGTCGATGCTGGATGTCTCGGCGCTGAAGGATCTTCTGGGAAAAAACTGATCGGGCCTGCAGCGCGCCGGGAGGCCGTGCTTCGTCTGATGGCGGAGCGCGGCCTGTCCCAGAGGCGGGCCTGCGGGCAGGTCACACGCGCTCTCATTTTGTAGCACGTTTCGTAGAGCGCCATCGCGGCTATGTCTTATCTAGCAACCATTTCCAGTGTGGCTTGGCCCTGCTGGGCAGGTGGCGGAGAGGGTGGGATTCGAACCCACGGTACCCGTGAAGGCACGCCGCATTTCGAGTGCGGTACATTCAACCACTCTGCCACCTCTCCGTAACGCCGGGTGTGGGCCCGTTGAGGGGCCCTGAGTGCGAAGGCGCGGAACCTAGCGATGCGGTTCCGATTTCGCAAGGGGCGCTTTGCGCCTCAGGCGCGCGGCCACAGAATGCTCTGGGTGCAGCGGAACAGGGCGATGAGCTTGCCGGTGTCCTGGTGACGGACCTCGGCGTCCCAGAGCTGGGTTGTGCGGCCGCCATGGGCCATGCGCGCCTCGCAGGAAACGACGCCTTCGCGGGCGGTGCCCAGGAAGTTGCTCTTCAACTCGATCGTCGTGAAGCCGCTGGCGCCTTCGGGCAGTGAGACGGCGCTGCCGTAGCCGCAGGCGCTGTCGGCCAGGGTGATCACGCTGGCGGCGTGCAGGAAACCGTTGGGCGCCATGTGATGTTTGGCCACCGTGAAACGGCCGCGCACCAGGCCACGCTGAACGGTTTCCCACTCCATGCCCAAGGCGCCGGGCAGGTATCCCTGCTGGCGCTCGGTGAAGCCGGGTGCGAGCTCTTCGGTCATTGGAACTGTCCTCCGCGGCCTTCGCCGCTACTGAATCGCGCGGCGCCGGCCACCGCCTCGCCGGAGGCAAGCGTTTCGAGGCCCAGGCCGATCTCCAGCGCCGTGGCCTCGTCCCAGTCCAGGCTCCACTGTTCCATCGCCGAGAGGCGGTCATTGCGCAGGCACATCTGTGGAAAGCCGGCGATCTGGCGGGCCAGGGCGACGGCCGCTTCCAACGCCTGGCCGTCCTCCACGACCCGGTTGGCCAGGCCCATGGTCAGGGCTTCCTCGGCGTCGACGGCGCGACCGGTCAGGATCATGTCCATGGCCCGCGAGCCGCCGATCAGGCGGGGCAGGCGGACCGTGCCGAGGTCGATCAGCGGCACCCCGAACCGGCGGCAGAACACCCCGAATGTGGCGCTCCTGGCCGCGACCCGCAGGTCGCACCAGATGGCCAGCTCCAGCCCGCCGGCTACCGCGAACCCCTCGACCGCGGCGATCACCGGCTTGGACAAGTGCAGCCGGGTTGGGCCCATGGGACCGTAGTCGCCGGTCCGCTCGACCCGGTTGCCGCCGCCCGTGGCGACCGCCTTCAGATCGGCTCCGGCGCAGAAGTTGCCGCCGGTCCCGGTCAGCACCGCGACGCTGGCGGCTTCGTCGGCGTCGAAGGCCCTGAAGGCGTCGTACAGGGCGCGGGCGGTGACGGAGTCGACCGCGTTGCGCCGGTCAGGGCGGTCGATGGCGATGACCGTGACCGGGCCGTCGCGGGAGATCAAGACGCTCATCCCGGGGTCTCCTCGATTGAACCTCGACAGGATGAGCGGGCGCCTCGTGCGCAGGCAAGTCCGTTTTAGCAACGCGCGCCGGGGTGGGTTGGTCAGGCCCACGGGCCCCGGCGGGCCGCCGTCCGGGGCACCGCGGTGCCCGAGCCTCGCGCGCCGCCGGCCAGGCTCATCAGCGCCTTGATGCGGTTGCCGGTCGCCGGGTGGGTCGAGAACAGGTTGTCGGCGCCGCGCCCGCTCAGCGGGTTGATGATGAACATCTGGGCGCTGGCCGGATTGCGCTCGGCGGTCTCGTTGACCGTGCGGTGGGCGTAAGCCTCCATCTTGGCCAGCGCGTCGGCGAGGGCCTGGGGATCGCCGCTGATCTGCGCGCCTTCGCGGTCGGCCTCGTACTCGCGGCCCCGGCTGATCGCCATCTGCACCAGGGCGGCGGCGATGGGCGCCAGGACGGCGATCAGGATTGTCCCGATCATGCCGGCCGGCCGGTCACGGTCGCCGCCGAAGAAGAAGGCGATGTTGGCCAGGGCCGAGATGGCGCCGGCGATCGTCGCCGTGACGGTCATGGTCAGGGTGTCGCGGTTCTTCACATGGGCCAGCTCGTGGGCCATCACGCCGCGAATCTCGCGGCGGTCGAGCATCCGCAGCAGGCCCACCGTGGCGGCGACGGCGGCGTTCTCCGGGTTGCGGCCGGTGGCGAAGGCGTTCGGCTGGTCCTGCTCCATGACGTAGACCTTGGGGCGGGGCATGCCCGCGCCGTCGGCCAGCGCCAGGGTGTCGGCGACGTAGTTGCGGATCAGCGGATCGGGGTGGCTCTCGTCGACCTGGACCGCCCCATACATGCGCAGCACGATCTTGTCGGAGTTCCAGTAGCTGAACAGGTTCATCGCGCCGCCGAGAGCCAGCGCGATCAGCATGCCGGTGGCGCCCCCGATCAGGAATCCGGCCATGACGAAGATGGCCGTCATCGCGGCCATGAGCATGAAGGTGCGAAGCGAGTTGTTCATGAGCCCTTATGTGGCCCCGGTTTCGTCGGCTGCAAGCGGCCGTCTCGCCAGTTTCACGCAACATCGCTATAAGCGGCCATGACTCATGAGAAAGACGCAGCCGCCATCGTCGAGCGGCTTATCGAAGAATACGACCGTTCCGTCTCGGCCCTGCGGGCCGCCCTGAAGGCCTTTCTGGCCGACGGACTTCGGCCCGACCCCGCTGATCGCCTGAACGGAACCTACGCCTATCCCGAGCTTCGGCTGCACTGGAGCGGCGAGAGCGGCTATCCGCGCATCAGCCGCGCCTATGCCCGGATCGGTCTTCCGGGCCACTACGCCACCACGGTCACCCGGCCGGCCATGTTCAAGGACTATCTGGTCGAGCAGCTGGCGCTGATGATGCAGGACTTCGGCGTCACGCTGGATGTCGGCCGGTCGACGCAGGAGATTCCGTTCCCCTACGTTCTGGACGGCGGCGACCTGGCCCTGGCCGACGTCAGCGCCGGCGAGATCGCCCGCTGGTTCCCGACCACCGAGCTGGCCCATATCGGCGATGAGCTGGCCGACGGCCTGTGGAGCGAGGCGCTCGAGGAAAACCGGCCGCTGGCGCTGTTCGACGGCCTGCGCACGGACTTCTCGCTGGCCCGGCTGAAGCACTACACCGGCGCGCCGGCCGAGCATGTCCAGCAGTACATCCTGTTCACCAACTACCATCGCTACGTCGACGAGTTCGTTCGCTGGGGCTGCGAGCAGCTGGGCAAGGAAGGCTCGCCCTACACGGCCCTCTCCGCGCCGGGGAACATCCTGGTCACCGGCGAGACGCCGGAGCCGGAGATGGTCATCGCCAACGGCCCCTGGCGGCGCCACCAGATGCCGGCCTACCACCTGATGGCGCCGGGCGGCCGGGGCATCACCCTGGTCAACATCGGCGTCGGCCCCTCCAACGCCAAGACCATCACCGACCACCTGGCGGTGCTGCGGCCGCAGGCCTGGATCATGATCGGCCACTGCGGCGGCCTGCGCGGCAGCCAGACCATCGGCGACTATGTGCTGGCCCACGCCTATCTGCGCGACGACCATGTGCTGGACGAGGTGTTGCCGCCCGACATCCCCATCCCCTCGATCGCCGAGATGCAGCGCGCCCTCTACGACGCGGCCAAGCTGGTCAGCGGCGAAAGCGGCGAGAGCCTCAAGCGTCGCCTGCGCACCGGCACGGTGGTCACGACCGACGACCGGAACTGGGAGCTGCGCTATACCTCCAGCGCTATCCGCTTCAACCAGAGCCGGGCGGTGGCCATCGACATGGAAAGCGCCACGATCGCCGCCCAGGGCTACCGCTTCCGGGTGCCCTACGGCACGCTGCTCTGCGTGTCGGACAAGCCGCTTCACGGCGAGATCAAGCTGCCGGGCCAGGCCAACGCCTTCTACGAGAGGGCGATCAGCCAGCACCTGCAGATCGGCATCGCGACGGTCGACCTGTTGCGAGCGGAGGGTCCCAATCTGCACTCCCGTAAGTTGCGCGCCTTCGACGAGCCGCCGTTCCGGTAGAGCTGGGCGGCGGAGTGGTTTGGGCATACTCTGCCCGCATGTCTAAAGCGCCGAAGTCGAAGCATGCCTATCCGCTGCCGGGCGTAACGGAATGGCCGGTGCGGTTCGGACACAGCGGCTACATCGTTCGCTATCTCGTCGAGCGAGATACGGTCACCGCCTCCGCATCTACCACGCGCGCGAAGACCGGAAGACCTGATCCCTTCCACAAAGTGGACTTGGCGGACCCCATCCGCTATCGCCTCCTCGCGCGCGCGACGGAGTTCCAGCCTTGACCGACAAGACCGAGGAAGCCGGCTGGGCCACCGCGAGAACGCTCGCGGAGGCGCTGCCCTACATCCAGATCTATGATCGCGAAACCGTGGTCATCAAGTACGGCGGCCACGCCATGGGCGAGGACGAGGTGGCCAAGCTGTTCGCCGCCGACGCCGTCCTGCTCAAGCTGATGGGCCTGCACCCGGTCGTGGTGCACGGCGGCGGTCCGCAGATCTCCGCCATGCTTGATCGCGCCGGCGTGAAATCGACCTTCATCGACGGCCTGCGCGTCACCGATCAGGCGACGATGGAGGTCGCCGAGATGGTGCTGTCGGGCGCCATCAACAAGGAAATCGCCAACTGGATCACCCTGGCCGGCCGCGAGGCGGACGTGCGGGGCGTGGGCCTGTCTGGCAAGGACGCCCGGTTGATCACCGTGACCAAGGCGCGGCGGACGAAGAAGGATCCGGACAGCAACATCGAGCAGGTCGTCGACCTGGGCTACGTCGGCGAGCCGCAGAAGATCGATCCGGCCCTTATCAAGGCCCTGATCCACGCCGAGCAGGACTACATACCGGTGATCGCGCCGATCGGCGTCTCCGAGTCGGGCCAGACCTACAACATCAACGCCGACACCGTGGCTGGCGCCCTGGCCGGCGCCCTGAAGGCCAAGCGCATGCTGCTCCTGACCGACGTGGCCGGGGTGAAGGGCGCGGACGGCAAGCTGATTCGCCAGATGACCGTCGCCCAGGCGTTCGACCTGATCCGCACCGGCGTCGCCAACGGTGGAATGATTCCCAAGCTGGAGACGGCGATCGCCGCCATCGACGCCGGGGTCGACGCCGTGGTCATTCTTGACGGCCGGCGACCGCACGCCATGCTGGTCGAGCTGTTCAGCGAGCACGGCGCCGGGACGCTGATCCGCGCGTGACGGACCTGGTCCACATCGACACCTGGCTCTTTGACCTGGACAATACCCTCTACCCGGTCGAGACCGAGTTCATGACCCTGATCGAAGGGCGGATGACCGACTTCATGGAGAAGGTCACCGGCCTGCCGCGCGACGAGGCGCGGGCGATCCAGAAGAAATACTACCACGCCCACGGCACCACCCTGGCCGGGCTGATCGCCCACCACGACATCGACCCGGAGGACTTCCTGACCGAGGTCCATGATGTCTCGCTCGACCGCCTGACGCCGGACGTGAAGATGGCCGAGGCGCTCATGCGTCTTCCGGGCCGACGACTGGTCTTCACAAACGGCTCGGCCGCCCACGCCGAGCGGGTGCTGGAGCGGCTGCAGATCGCGCATGCCTTCGAGGACATCTTCCACATCTCGGCCGCCGACTACATTCCCAAGCCTTCGCCGCTGACCTTTGAGAAGATGATGGCCCGGCATGGCGTCAGCGCCGTGGGCTCGGCCTTCTTCGAGGACAGCGAGGTGAACCTCGCCCCCGCCGCGCAGCTGGGCATGACCACCGTCCTGGTCGGGCCGCACGCCGTGGCCTCGACCGCCGACTTCGTTCAACACCGCACAAACGACCTCGTCGCCTTCCTGTCGGGCGCGAGGGTCCAGGAAATCGCCGCATGAGCACCGTCAGCCTGTCCGACCTCGAACTCGAAATCGAAGCCGCCTGGGAGGCGCGCGACGCCGTCTCGCCCGCCACGCAGGGTCCGGTCCGCACGGCCATTGAAGAAACCCTGGCCCTGCTCGACAGCGGCAAGGTGCGGGTGGCCGAGAAGATCGACGGCGAGTGGATCGTCCGCCAGTGGGCCAAGAAGGCGGTGCTGCTGTCCTTCCGCCTCAACCCCAACGCCATCATGCGCGCCGGGACCATGGGCGGCGCGGTTGGTCCCTGGTGGGACAAGGTGGCCAACAAGTTCGACGGCTGGGAAGCGCCGCAGTTCGAGGACGCCGGCTTCCGCGCGGTCCCCGGCGCCATCGTTCGCCGCGGCGCCTATGTGGCGAAGAACGTCATCCTGATGCCGTCGTTCGTGAACATCGGCGGCTACGTCGACGAAGGCACGATGGTCGACACCTGGGTGACGGTCGGCTCCTGCGCCCAGATCGGCAAGCGCGTGCACCTCAGCGGCGGCGTCGGCATCGGCGGGGTGCTCGAGCCCCTGCAGGCCAACCCGACCATCATCGAGGACGACTGCTTCATCG
>JAUSPV010000304.1 GCA_030652755.1 Caulobacter sp.
CCGCTCATCCCGGCGAATGCCGGGACCCAGGTCCAGCCTGAGCGGTGAGTGGGTTTCATCTGGGCCCCGGCATTCGCCGGGGTGAGCGGAGTAAAAGAGCGGTATGACGGTCGAGAACACCCGCTGGGTCTACGCCTTCGGCGGCGGCGGCGCCGATGGCGACGCGACGATGAAGAACCTGCTGGGCGGCAAGGGCGCCAACCTGGCCGAGATGGCCATGCTGGGCCTGCCGGTGCCGCCGGGGTTCACGGTCACCACCGAGGCCTGCGTCCACTACTACGCCAACGGCAAGCAGTACCCCGCCGAGCTGGCCGCCCAGGTCAACGCCGGCCTGCGCAAGGTCGAGGAGATCACCGGCAAGACCTTCGGCGATGCGTCCAACCCGCTGCTGGTCTCGGTGCGCTCGGGCGCCCGCGCCTCGATGCCGGGGATGATGGACACGGTCCTGAACCTGGGCCTCAACGACGAGACGGTTCAGGGGCTGGGCAAGCTCAGCGGTGACGAGCGTTTCGCCTTCGACAGCTACCGCCGCTTCATCCAGATGTACTCGAACGTGGTGCTCGACCTGGACCACCACATGTTCGAGGAGATCCTCGACGATCACAAGGACAGCCTGGGCCTCACCGTCGACACCGCCCTGTCGGCCGAGCAGTGGAAGGCCGTGGTCGCCGACTACAAGAAGGCCGTCGAGCGCGAGCTGGGCAAGCCCTTCCCGCAAGACCCGCAGGAGCAGCTGTGGGGCGCGATCGGCGCGGTGTTCGCCAGCTGGATGAACGACAGGGCCAAGTTCTATCGCCGCATGCACGACATCCCCGAGGCCTGGGGCACGGCGGTGAACATCCAGTCGATGGTGTTCGGCAACATGGGCGAGAGCAGCGCCACGGGCGTGGCCTTCACCCGCAACCCCTCGACCGGCGATGACCGGCTGTACGGCGAGTTCCTGATCAACGCCCAGGGCGAGGACGTCGTCGCCGGCATCCGCACGCCGCAGTCGCTGACCAAGGTGGCGCGCGAGGAGATGGGCGACATCACGCCTTCGATGGAAGAGGCGATGCCGGAGGTGTTCGCCCAGTTCCGTGACGTGGCCGCCCGGCTGGAAAGCCACTACCGCGACATGCAGGACGTGGAGTTCACCGTCGAGCAGGGCCGGCTTTGGATGCTGCAGACCCGCAACGGCAAGCGCACCGCCAAGGCGGCGCTGAAGATCGCCGTGGAGATGGCCAACGGCGGGGTGATCACCCGCGACGAGGCCGTGGCCCGCATCGAGCCCGGGGCGCTGGACCAGCTGCTGCACCCGACCATTGATCCGTCGGCGGAGCGTCACGTGATCGCCAAGGGCCTGCCCGCCAGCCCCGGCGCGGCCACCGGCAAGGTGGTCTTTGACGCCGACGAGGCCGAGAAGCTCGGTTCGGCCGGCGAGGCCGTCATCCTGGTCCGCGAGGAAACCTCGCCCGAAGACATCCACGGCATGCACGCCGCGCGCGGCATCATCACCGCCCGGGGCGGCATGACCAGCCACGCCGCCGTGGTGGCGCGCGGCATGGGCCGGCCCTGCGTCTCCGGCGCCGGCGAAATCCAGATCTTCCAGAAGGACGGCCTGTTCCGCGCGCGGGGCAAGGAGTTCCGCCTGGGCGAGATCGTCACCATCGACGGCTCGACCGGCGAGGTGCTGGCCGGATCGGTCAAGATGATCGAGCCGGAACTGACCGGCGACTTCGCCTCGCTGATGGTCTGGGCCGACGGCGTGCGCCGCCTGAAGGTCCGCGCCAACGCCGAGACGCCGCTGGACGCCAAGACGGCGCGGCAGTTCGGGGCCGAGGGCATTGGCCTCTGCCGCACCGAGCACATGTTCTTCGACGAGACCCGTATCGTCGCCGTCCGCGAGATGATCCTGGCCGACGACGAGCAGGGCCGTCGCGCCGCGCTGGCCAAGATCGCGCCGTTCCAGAAGGCCGACTTCGTCGAGCTGTTCACCATCATGGAAGGCCTGCCGGTCACCATCCGGCTGCTCGACCCGCCGCTGCACGAGTTCCTGCCGCATGACGAGGCGGGGATGGCCGACGTGGCCGCCGCCACCGGCCTGGACGCCGCCAAGCTGATGCGCCGGGCCCGCGAGCTGCACGAGACCAACCCGATGCTGGGCCACCGGGGCTGTCGGCTGGGCGTCTCCTATCCCGAAATCTACGAGATGCAGGTCCGGGCCATCATGGAGGCCGCCTGTGAGATCGCGAAAGCCGGACGTCCCGCGCCGGTGCCGGAAATCATGCACCCGCTGGTCGCCAAGGGCGAGGAGATGAAGTTCCTCCGTGAGCTGACGGATCGCACGGCGAAGGCCGTGCTGGCCGAGCAGGGCGTGGAGATCGAGTATCAGGTCGGCACGATGATCGAGCTGCCCCGCGCCGCCCTGCGCGCAGCGGATCTGGCCGAAGCGGGGGCCGAGTTCTTCAGCTTCGGCACCAACGACCTGACCCAGACCACCTTCGGCATCAGCCGCGACGACGCCGGCAAGTTCCTGGGCGCCTATATCGACAAGGGCATCTTCGAGAAGGACCCGTTCGTCAGCCTCGACCAGGAAGGCGTCGGCGACCTGATCCGCATCGCCGCCGAACGCGGCCGCGCGGCCCGTCCGGGCATCAAGATGGGCATCTGCGGCGAACACGGCGGCGACCCGGCCTCGATCCAGTTCTGCGAGAGCGTGGGCCTGGACTACGTCAGCTGCTCGCCGTTCCGCGTTCCGATCGCCCGGCTCGCGGCGGCGCAGGCGGCCCTGGCCAGGAAATAGGCGGGTCGGGACATGTACCTTTTCGGTACGTGTCCCGGGCAGCTTGAAGCGGCAGGGGACACGCACTGAAGCGCATGTCCCCGGTCTTGCCTGTTCCGCGCATCCGGGCATCCTGCGACCATGTCCCTGACGCTCGTCACCCCGACCCGTGACTACCTGCCCGCCTATGTCGCGGCGCTGGGGCGTGGCTGGTCGCCGGATACAACGGCGGGCGGGGAAGCGACGCGGCTTGCGCAGCTTGAGAAGATCGCGACTGACGCCGACGGCTTTCTCGCCGGGCTGGATGATCCGGAGGCCCTGGCCGGCGACGTCCAGCTGCCGGACGGGTCCATGGTCAAGCGGCTGCCCGGCTACTACCGCTGGCTGTGGGACGGTGATCTCGTCGGCGCGATCGGCATTCGCTGGACGCCTGGAACCGAAGCCCTGCCGCCGCATGTGCTCGGCCATGTCGGCTACGCGGTCGTGCCCTGGCGGCGCGGGGAGGGGCATGCGACGGCGGCGCTGGGCCTGTTGCTGCCGCTGGCGGCGGAGAGCGGCCTGCGCTGGATCGACCTGACCACCGACCCGGACAACGTCGCCTCGCACCGGGTGATCGTCGCCAACGGCGGCCGATTGATCGAGCGGTTCACCAAGCCGGAAGCCTATGGCGGGACCGAGGGGCTGCTGTGGCGGGTGGCGCTTACGCTCCCCTGACCTGCGCCACCCCGTTCAGCGCGAAGTCGATGTCCTCGGGCGTGTTGCGCATGCTGGGCGTCAGCCGCACGTGTCGCGTCGAATAGGGCGCCGCCGACCCGATGACCCGCTGGTTGCGCAGCCGCCGCACCACGCCGTCGGCCGACAGGCCCGCCACGTCGAAGCTGACGATCCCGGCCGACAGGCGCGGATCGACCGGTGTGCGGACGATCACGCCCGGGATCTGGGCCAGGCCGGACTTCAGGCGCGTGGCCAGTTCATGCGTGCGGGCCTGCACCTGGGCCTTGCCGATCCACTGGTGGAAACCGAACGCCTCGCTCAGCGCCCAGACGTGCTCGAAGGCCTTGAAGCCGCCGGGCGTCATCCGCGCGCCCGTGGTGGGCCCCGGATCGTAGCCGCCCAGCCAGGCGCCGTAGGCGTTGGGGGCCAGGAAGCTGGGCACGGTCGGGGTGACGCGCGACCAGCCGTAGTCGGCGCCCAGGATCACGCCGGTGCCGCGCGGGCCGAACAGCCACTTGTGGCAGCCGGCCATCAGGAAGTCACAGCCCAGCTGGGGCAGGGTGGTGTTCTCCACCCCGAAGCCGTGGACGCCGTCGACGCAGAACAACACCCGGTCGCGCTCGCCTCGCATCGCGTTTATCGGCGCCAGCGCGGCGGCGATCTGCGCGATGGGCAGCTTCATGCCGGTCGAGGAATGCACCCAGGTCAGGGCCAGCACCCGCGTCTCGGGCCGGATGTTGCTGATGATGCGGCCGACGATCTGCTCGACCGTGGCGGTGGCGGCCTGGTCGTAGAGGCTGATCTTGCGGACCGTGCCCCCGCCCTTCTGCGCCGCCAGCCGCAGCGCCTCGTGGGTGACGTAGTAGTCGTGGACGGTGGTCAGCGCCTCCTGGCCGTAGCGCAGGCCGATGCCGGCATAGACCAGGGCCACGGCGGCGGTGGTGTTCTCGGTCAGGGCGATGTTGTCGGCCTTGACCCCGAAATAGGCTCCGGCGGCGGCGCGGGCGGCGTTCTGCAGCGGCCGGTTGCGGGCTTCCAGATAGGTGACGGGCGAGCGGTCCAGCCCGTCGCGGTGGCGGGCGATGGCGTCGCGCACGATCCGCGGGTTTGACGCGAACAGCATGGCCGAGAGGTCGACATGGCTCCAGTCCAGCGACCACTGGGCGCGAACCTGCTGCCAGTCCGGCGCACCCGCGATGGGCGTCGGCGGCTGCAGCGGCGGCTCGGCGGCGGGGTCGCCGTCGTGGAAGTCGGGGTCCTCGGGCGCGGGCGGAGGCTCAGCCGGACCCGGGGGCTGCGCCCGGGCGGCGTCGCTCAAGGCCGCGACGCCGAGCGCCAGGCCAGACCCTGTCAGAAGCCGGCGACGGCTCAAGCTGGCCGCTTCCTCGCCTGTCCCGTCACTCATACCCCGTCCCCGGTTCCAACGACCATTGTTCCCAGTCCGGCGCGCCAGGGCACTCGGCTTCTTGCGACGGGGGAATCGCATGGCGCGTCGCCGCTCACCGACGACGGCGCCTTTCTGACCCCGAATTCACCTGACAGGACCGACGGAGCATGGCCTCCTCCGCGCATACAGGGGAGGGGACAGCCATGACCGCGATACAGGCCTTCGATCCGGCCGCCGAGACGACCCGCTACCTGGCGACGCTGCCGCCCGAGGTTCACGCCAAGGCCACGGCCTATACGCAGGGCGGCCACTGGCTGCTGCTGTGGGGAACGCTGGTGGCGGTCATCATCGCCTGGCTGGTGATCCGGTCCGGCGTGCTGGTGAAGATCCGCGCCGGGGTGGAGCGGACCCGGCCCCGCCCCTGGCTGGCCGGGCTCGCGGTGCTTCCCGTCGCTCTGGTGCTGGAGGAACTGCTGGGCCTGCCCTGGGCGATCTATGCCGACTGGTTCCGCGAGAAGTCCTATGGCCTGACCAGTCAGCCGCTCGGTGGCTGGCTCGGCGAATGGGCGGTCGGAGCCGCGCTGGGCGTGGTCGTATCGGCCATCGTGCTGTCGGTCATCTACTGGCTGCTGCGGCGCGCGCCGAAGACCTGGTGGATCTGGGCCGGCGGCGTGGCCACCGGCACCATGGTGCTGGTGCTCGTCCTGGCGCCGATCTTCCTGCTGCCCCTGTTCAACAGCTATACGCCGGCGCCGGCCGGTCCCGTCCGTGACGCCATTGTCGAGATGGCCAGGGCCAACGGCGTGCCGTCGGAGAAGATCTTTGTCTACGACGGCTCAAAGCAGTCCAACCGCTACACCGCCAACGTCACCGGCCTGTTCGGCTCGGCCCAGATCAACATGAGTGACACCATGTTCAGGGCCGGGGCCGACATGGCCGAGATCCGCGCCGTGGTCGGCCACGAGATGGGCCACTACGCCCGCGGTCACGTGCTGTCGCGCCTGGCGGCGATGGCGGTGCTGCTGGTCATTGGTTTCTGGGCCGTGGACCGGCTGTTTCCGCTGGCCGCTCAGCTGCTGGGCGCCAAGGGCGTCAAGGGCATCGCCGACCCGGCCGGGCTGCCGGTGCTGATGGCGGTGCTGTCGGTGCTGGGCCTGCTGGCCACGCCGGCCTTCAACTCCATCACCCGCCTGTCCGAGGCCGACGCCGACAACTATTCGCTGCAGGTCGCCGGGGAGCCGGACGGCCTGGCGAAGGCCCTGGTCCAGACCGTGGAGTACCGCGCCGCCACGCCGGGACTGCTGGAAGAGATCCTGTTCTACAGCCACCCCTCGGTCAGCTGGCGCATCCGCAACGCCATGGACTGGAAGGCGGCGCATCTGGAGCGGCCGCCCGTGCTGATCGACATGGCGCCGGGCGATCCGCCGACCACACGGCCGAACTAGCGTTTCCGCACGAACACCGTGCCGGCCGAATAGCCGGCGCCGAAGCTGCAGATCAGGCCCGTCTCGCCTGCCGCGAAGTCGTCGCAGGTCTTGTGGAAGGCGATGATCGAACCGGCGCTCGAGGTGTTGGCGTACTCGTCCAGGATAATGACGTTTTCGCCCGGAGCCGGGTCGCGGCCCAGCACCCGTCGGCCGATCATCTCGTTCATATTGATGTTGGCCTGGTGCAGCCACATGCGCTTGAGGCTTCTGGGATCGACGCCGATGTCGCCGGCGTGCTCGAGGATCATCTCGCTGACCATCGGCACCACCTCGCGGAAGACCTTGCGCCCCTCCTGGACGAACAGCTTGTCGGGCGCGCCGATGCCTTCGGGCGCCGCGCGATTGAGAAAACCGAAGTTATTGCGGATGTTGTTCGAGAACTGCGTCTTCAGCCGTGTTCCGAGGATTTCCCAGCCGGCGCCTTCGCCGGCCAGGTCCGCGCGCTCGACTATCACCGCCGTCGCCACGTCGCCGAAGATGAAGTGGCTGTCGCGGTCGCGGAAGTTCAGATGGCCCGAGCAGATCTCCGGATTGACCATCAGCACGGCCCGGGCTGAGCCGCTGGCGATGAAGTCGGCGGCGGTCTTGATGCCAAAGGTGGCGCTGGAGCAGGCCACGTTCATGTCGAAGGCGAAGCCGCCGATGCCGAGCGCCTGCTGCACCTCGATGGCCATGGCGGGATAGGCGCGCTGCATGTTGGAGGCGGCGCAGATCACCGCGTCGATCTCGCTGGCCGGCTTGCCCCAGCGGGCGATGGCCTGCCGGGCGGCCTCGACGGCGATTTCCGCCAGGATCGACAGCTCGTCGTTCGACCGCTCGGGGATGTTGGGTCGCATGACCTCCGGGTCGAGGATGCCGGCCTTGTCGACGACGAAGCGGGACTTTATGCCCGAGGCCTTCTCGATGAACTCCGGCGACGAGGGCGCCAGCGCCTGGACCTCGCCTGCCTCGATGGCGGCGGCGTGGGCGGCGTTGAAGCGTTCGACGTAGCTGTTGAAGGCGTCGACCAGCTCGGCGTTGGAGATGCTCTGGTCCGGCGTATGGAGGCCGGTGGCGGCGATGACGGCCTGATGCACTGTGGCGATGTCCCGACGATGGCCGCGTGCGCGCGGCGCTTTGGTGATTTGACCGGCGATAGATAGCACGCATGGACGCCACGTCAGCCCATCGGCGCCGCTGTTGCCTGACGGCCACAAACCAATCCCGCCTCATTCCGCACGCCGAACCGTCCCGTCTCCGCCGCGTTTGGCTCCTACCCGATGGGCAGCTGGGGAGCTGAAAAGCGTCAAGGAGACTAATGACGATGAAAACTCTCATGATCGCGGCCTCGGCCGCCGTGCTTTCGCTGGCCGCCATCCCCGCCGCCGCCCAGGCCCAGGCCTACGGCACGATCGGCTATGCCGGCGTCGACGCTGAGGGGGCCGATGTCGGCGCCATCCAGGGCCGCCTCGGCTACAAGTTCACCCCGTACCTTGGCGTCGAGGGTGAAGCCGCGTTCGGCATCAAGGGCGACACCGTGTCCGGAATCGACGTCGACATGAAGCACGAGATCGGCGTGTTCGGCGTGCTGACCGCGCCGGTTTCGCCCAGCGTCGACCTGTTCGCGCGTGCCGGCTACACCGGGGCCACCTTCGACACCTCGCTCGGCGATGTCGAGTCGGACGGCTTCGCCTACGGTCTCGGCGGTCAGTACAACGTGACCCAGCAGGACGGCATCCGCCTCGACTGGACGCGCCACAACCATGACGACGTGGAAGCCGATGTGTGGTCTATTGGTTACAGTCGGAAGTTCTAATCATCAGAACCCTGTTTTTTCGATGGGAAGCCCCTCCTGCGGGAGGGGTTACCTATTGTCGGGCCGGAAAAACGCCGATACCCGAGTTGCAGGCGCCCGAATTATGAGCGCTCAAGACAAACGGGGAACCACAACCATGAAGAAGACCATGATCGCCGCCGCGGCAGCCTGCGCGCTGTTCGCCGTTCCGGCGATGGCTCAGGCTCAAGTCTACGGCAACATCGGCTATGCCAGCGTCGACGTTAAGGACGCCGACGTGCAGCTGGGCCTGCTCCAGGGCCGTCTCGGCTACGACATCAACCCGAACTTCGCCGTTGAAGGCGAGCTCGGCTTCGGCATCCAGGACGACACCATCGCCGGCGTCGACGTCGAGATGAAGTACCAGGTCGGCGTCTTCCTCGTCGGCAAGGCGAACGTCAGCGACAGCTTCCAGTTCCTGGCTCGCGCCGGTTACGTCGGCTATGAAGTCGAAGCCTCGGCCGGCGGCATCACCGCCGCCGAAACCGGGAACGACTTCGCCTTCGGCCTCGGCGCCCAGGCGTTCTTCACCGAGAACGACGGCGTTCGCGGCGACTGGACCAACTACGGCGGCGACGCCAACGTCTGGTCGATCGCCTACGTCCGCCGCTTCTAGCGGCCTGCCCCGCGAGGGGCTGCGATAAAGGTCAGGCCCTTCCCCGGCGACGGGGGAGGGCTTTTTCCGTTGACGTCCGAGCGGTCCGGTAGAAACTCCGCGCCGGGGAAGAAGGCGAACGACGTGGAAGATCTCTACATCCTGATCGGCTCGGCCGTGGCCGTGGCCATGATGGTCGCCGTGGCGGCCTGGGCGCGCATAGCCCGGCCTGCGCCCGCGCTCGACGAGGCGTCGGCCTGGGCCATGCTGGCCGACGAATTCCCCGACGAAGCGCCGAATCAGCTGTGGCTCGCCGCCGACGGCTGCGGCGTCATCGCCCGCGCCGGCACCCGGGCTCTGGTGCTGTTCCGGCTGGGCGACTCCTGGGTGGCGCGCACGCTGGCCTGGGAGGAGGCGGTCAAGGCGCCCGTGCGGAGCGGCAAGGTTCGCCTGCCTCTGCGGGACCCGGCCGCGCCCGTGGCGGCCCTGACGGTCAGCGGCGTCAATCCCTGGCCGCCGCAAGACGACAACGAGGCCATCGCCGCATGACGCTCGATCCGCTCGTCCCGCCCTTCGATCCGGTCACCTGGGCCATCCCGGTCTTCGTGATCACCATCCTGGCGGAGATCGTCCTCGGCCGCCTGCGCAAGGCCAAAGCCAACTACGAGGCGAAGGATACCGCCACCTCGCTGCTGATGGGGCTCGGCAGCACCATCGCCGGCGGCTTCACGGCGGCGATCGTCGTCGGGACCACCGTCTGGATCTGGCAGAACCACCGGCTGTTCGACATCCCGATGACGGCCTGGTGGGCGTGGGTTGCGATCTTCTTTCTTGAGGACCTCACCTACTACTGGTTCCATCGTCTGTCGCACGAGCGCCGGTTCTGGTGGGCCAGCCACGTCAATCATCACTCCTCGCAGCACTACAACCTGGCCACAGCGCTGCGGCAGACCTGGACCGGCGGGGTGAACGGCTCCTGGCTCCTCTGGCTGCCGATGGCCTTCCTCGGCTTCCCGCCGGCGATGATCGCCGTGCAGAAGGGGATCAGCCTCGTCTACCAGTACTGGATCCATACCGAGGCCATCCACCGCCTGCCGCGCTGGTTCGAGGCGGTGTTCAACACGCCCTCACACCATCGGGTGCACCACGCCCGCAACCCGCGCTACCTAGACGCCAACTACGCCGGCATCCTGATCATCTGGGACCGGCTGTTCGGCACCTATATCCCCGAGGACGATAAGGAGCCGCCGCGCTACGGGCTGGTCCATAACCTGGGCGATTTCAACATCCTGCGCGTGGCTTTTCACGAATGGATCGGCATCGGCAAGGACCTGTGGAGCGCCCGGTCCCCGCGCGAGGTCATCGGCTACCTGTTCGGCCGCCCGGGCTGGAGCCCCGACGGCTCGCGCGACACATCCGCGTCACTGAAGGCGAAGTGGCGGGCGCGGGAGGCGGCCAAGGCGGCGGAGCCCGAGAAGATCGCGGCTGAGTAGTGCGCGCTATCGTCATCGACGCCGCCGACTGGCTCTCGGAAGACGACTTCTTCGATGGGATATTGGAGGCCCTGGACGCGCCTGACTGGCACGGGCGGAACTGGAGCGCGCTGAATGACTCGATCGTCACGGGCAGCGTCAACCGTGTCGAGCCACCGTATCACCTGCACCTGACCGGCGATCAACCGTTGCCTGAAGCCTTGCGCGAATGGGTGCAGGAACTCGTCGCGCTGATTGCCGAGGCTCGGACCCGGATCGCGAAGTTTCGATCACCGTCGCGGCGACACTGGGCGTGCCCGATGCGCGTTGAGCGGCCGATCAGTCCCTCAACAGCGGCAAGCTGAGCCCCCCGGCCGGCCGCCGGGTCAGCAGCTCCCGCCGGAAACGGAACAGCTCCGCCGGACGGCCGCCGGTCTCGGTGTCCATGCGGCCGAGGCCCTCGACCAGATCGATGCGTTCGACGACGCGGCGGAAGTTCTGCTTGTGCAACGGCACGCCGGCAACGGCTTCCACCGCGCGCTGCAGCGCCGAGAGGGTGAATTCCGCCGGCATAAGCTCGAACACCACCGGGCGGTACTTCAGCTTGCCGCGCAGCCGCCCAAGGCCGGTGGCCAGGATTCTGCGGTGGTCCGACAGCATCGGCTCGCCCAGGGCGGCGGAGAGGGCGCGGGGCTCGACGGCGTCCTCGCCCCGGTCGCGCGACTGGTCGCGGGCGGCTTCGGGCGCGAGGCCGGCCTCGTAGAGCAGTTCGTAGCGGTCCAGCACCCGCTCCTCGTTCCAGCCGGCGTCGTCCAGCGCGAACAGCAGGCGGGCGCGGGCGAGGCGGCTCTCGTCCCGTCCGGCCCAGCGGCGCAGCGCCGGTGCGATGGCTTCGTCGATCAGGGTCGGCCGGCCCTGGCGCCAGTCTTCCCAGGGGAAGAACCGCGACCAGGGCGCCCAGGCGGTGTCCAGACCGTCGGCATCAACGGCCGCGGGCGTCAGGGCCAGGTACCCGACCGACACGACGCGCGCCGCGCCGGCCCCGACCTCGGCCCGCGGCGCGTCCCGACCCTTGTCGCCGAAGGTGTAGAGCTGCTCGACGTAGCCGAGGTCGAACCCCGTCTGTTCGGTCACGAAGGCGCGTAGAGCGATCTCGAAGGTGCGGTGTCCCTCGGGATCGAACGGTCCGGACGGCAGGCCAGGCAGGGTGGTGGCCCGGTCGGTGACCGCATCGTGCGGTCGCACCGTCAGGACCACGGCTTCGCCATTGCGGACGGCCACGGTGACGGCTGACAGGCCGATGACGACGGAAAGGGTCATTGGATGCTGGTTAGCATCGCAAGACGGGCAGGGGGAGGGTGCGCCTAGAACTTCAGGCCCAGCTCGAAGGGCGATCCGGGATAGGCGTAGACGCCCTGGCCGATGCCGGCGACCGCGTCGACCATCCGGCCCTTGCGACCCATGATGTCGTCGGCAAGGCGGACCAGCAGCGGATTGGGCGTGGCCGAGGCCGACGCCTTGCGCAGCGCCTGGGCGATCTTCGCCTCCTCGATCTCCGGCAGGCGCTGGCAGGCGAGGATGAAGGCGGTGGCGGTCGAGCGGCTGACGCCGGCCCAGCAGTGGACCAGCATCGGCGACTTGCCGGTCCAGGTCTTTCCGAAGGCGAGCACGTCTTCGACGACGTCTTCCGCCGGGAGGATCTTGCCGGTCTGAGGCTCCCAGACGTCGTCGACGGCGATCTTCAGGTGGCGATCGGGGCGAAAGCCGCGCGGACAGTCGCCCATCATGTGCGGGTCAAGCAACGTGATCAGATGCGACGGCTTCTTGAACCGGACCACCGTATCGACATCGCGCAAGGGACTGACGATCAGGGTCACGCGAACCTACTCCGTATCGAACGCCGCCTGCGCCGGCTCGAACCCTGCCGCTTCCGACAGGACGTGGAAGCGGTGGACGTAGCGGTCCTGGGCTTCACGCGCCGGCATCGGCTCCAGGACAAGGGAAAGCCCCGCCGGAAGCGGGCCAAAGAACCCTAGGGACTCATCGTGGCCAAAACCCGCCAACTGGGTCGCCTCGAAGTAGGCGCAGGCGCGGTCTGCCTGTTTGATCAGCTTCTTGATGGCCAGAGGCGTCTTCGCCGGCAGGCCGAAACGGGCGTGGATGGCATGTTCAAGCCGTTCCTCGAAGTCCTTGTAGCTGACGCCCAGCGCCGCTTTGAACGGGCTGATCATGTCGCCGATCACGTATTCCGAGGCGTCATGCAACAGTGCGGCGAGGCGCCACTTCGGGTCCACGGCCGGCTGGATGTGGGCGACAATATCCTCGACCACCAGCGAGTGCTGCGCCACCGAGAAACCGTGTTCGCCGGTGGTCTGGCCGTTCCAGCGGGCCACGCGCGCCAGGCCGTGGGCGATGTCCTCGATCTCGATGTCCATCGGCGAGGGATCGAGCAGATCAAGCCGCCGGCCCGAGAGCATCCGCTGCCAGGCCCGGGGAGCATTCCTCGGCGATTGCGCGCCACGCAGCCCTTTCGCCACCAGTTCGTTCCTTACACTCGGGAGGGCGCTTCAACTGACGCATTGGTTGACAAAGATCAATGACCGGTTCTGCCTGAAGCGGCCATTGTCACGACAAAGGGAGAGCCAAGAATGAGTTGGGCGAGGATCATGGCGCCGCTGGCCGGCGGCACGCACGACGCGCAGGTTCTGGACTACGCCGCGACCCTTGCCGCGCCGTTCGGAGCCGAGGTCGCGGCGGTGCACGCGCCGGCCGACATCGCCGACCTCATGCCCTGGATGGGCGAGGGCTTCATGGGCGGCGTCCAGATCACGGCCATGGACAGCCTGAGAGAAGCCGCCGCCGAGGGTGAGCGCGCCGCCCGCGCGGCCTGCGCCGCCTGCGGCTATGCGAAAACGACGTTCGTGGGCCTGGAAACACCGGTGTGGGCGGGTCTGTCGATGGAGGGCCGCCTCTCCGACGTGGTCCTGTTCGACACCGAGGCCGCCCGGGGCCGGGGTCCGCTGGCCGAGGCCTTTCAGCAAATGGTCGCCGACGAACAACGGCCGACGATCGTCGCCCGGCCTGGCCTGCGCGCCGATGGCGTGGTGGCCGTGGCCTGGGACGGCGGCAAGGAAGCCTCTCGCGCGGCGCGCACGGCGCTGCCGCTGCTGGAAAAAGCGTCCCGCGTGGTGATCCTGGCCGCGCCGGCCGCGTCGTCCCGCAGCTTTGACCCCGATCATCTCAAGGCCTTCTTCGCCGCCCGCAACGTCGCCGCCGAGGTCATGCTGATCAATGAAACCGGTGACGCCGCGCAGCTATTGCTCGACGCCGCCGGGAAGGTGTCGGCTAATGTGCTGGTGGCCGGCGCCTTCGGGCATCCGCGCCTGCAGGAATACATCTTCGGCGGGACGACCCGCACGCTGCTGAACAACGACGGTCCGTCGCTGTTCCTTTCCCACTAAAACCAACAAGACGAGGGATACCATGACGCTGTCACGTATCGTGATGCGCCTTGCGCGCAACCCGGGCACCGAGTTCGCCGATGGCGATGACCACCGTGGCTACACCGTGGTGGCCCCGCTGCTGGAGGACGGCAAGCTCGATGTCGAGGCCTTCGCCAAGGCGCGGGCCGACTGCTCGGTGCGCCGCTTCGCGCCGGACGAAGAGGCGGTCATCGGTCGCCTGGCGCGGCGGGGCCAGACCTGGTTCTTCGACTATGACGCCGCGGACGACACCGACGACGAGCCGGTGCACCGGCTCGGCGAGCACAGCTTCTTGCTGGGCGAATACGTCTCCGTCGCCGATGAGGACGGCCGCATGCTGGCCTACAAGGTGACCGAAGTCAGTCCACTATGATCGCGGCTCTGGAGGAGCGTCCGCCGACGTTGTGACGAACCAGGTCGCCGACGTCCTCGAAGATGTCGTCGTGCTCACCCTGCTTGTCGCGGACCTTGACCACGCCGACGACCAGCGGGCCGCCGACGGGGCCGCGGGCGTCGTAGCCGACCACCTTCCACTCGCCGGAGTCGCGGTCGCTGGCGAGGATGTAACGGGCCGAGACCCCTTCGCCGCGCCCTTTCTCGCCGGACACCCTGGCGGTGAAGTTGCGCGTGGCGCGGACTTCCGCTCCGCCGCCGTCGACCGCGTTCACCTCGACGCCGGGCGCGCGGACCTTGGCGCCTGACTCTCCGGCCTGGATGCTGACGCCCGGCAGGCGGATATCAACCTCCTCTGCATCCGAGGCGGCCGGGGTCGTCTTGACGGCTGGCAGAATGGCCTTCAGCTCCGCCTCGATGGGGGCGAACGCGTCGGACGGCGTTCGCTCGCCCAGCTGGACGACCCGCAGCGTCACCTCGGCGCGATCACTCGTGTAGACACAGGACAGGCCGTCGCTGGCCGCCGTACTGCGCTTCAGTTCGCCCTGCCGCTCGGGACAGTCGAGCGTGTTCACCACCTTCAGGGCGTTGGCCTCGCGTTGCCGTTCGGCGTCAGGATGGTCACAGGCGGCGAGGGCCAGGACGGCGACGCCGGCAAGCAGCAGGAGGGGGCGGGTCATGGGCGGGTCCCTTTCGGTTTGTGACCGAAACGTGGCGCAGCGCCGCCCGAGGGGCCAGTGAATTCGCGGTAAGGCGGGGAGCGTTGCCGAACTGGGCGGCAGAGGATATGTGTATCGATACGGATATGGATACACATCATGCGCACCAATATCGTCATCGACGATGACTTGATGGAAGAGGCGCTTAAGGCCACGGGCGCCAGTACGAAACGGGAAGCCGTGGAGTTGGGTCTGCGTACGCTCGTGAAGCTGCGCAAGCAGGAATCCATTCGCCAGTTCCGGGGCCGGCTCGCCTGGGAGGGTGATCTCGACGCCATGAGAAGCGACGGGTGATCCTCGTCGATTCCAGCGTCTGGATCGACTATTTCCGCGGTGTGGCGACACCGCAGTCCGACAGGCTGGACCAGCTGCTGGGCCGGGACTTGCTGGCCACAGGGGACGTTGCGCTGACCGAGGTCCTGCAAGGCTTCTCCAGCGACCGGGACTTCAACCAGTCGCTCGGGCTGCTGACCTCGCTGACCGTTGTCCCCATTGGTGGCCAGGACATCGCGGTGCGGGCCGCGCGCAACTTCCGCACCTTGCGCGCGCAGGGCGTCACCGTCCGCAAGACCATCGACACCCTGATCGCCACCCGCTGCATCCAGGACGGCTACGCCCTGCTCTACAGCGACCGGGACTTCGACCCGTTCGTGGAGCATCTGGGGTTGGCGTCGGCGATGGCGGAAAATTGAGGATAGGGCCAGCCTGAGGCCGATACCACACGGCTTTCAAACACGAAAAAGGGGACCGGTGCGATGCCCAGTCCCCTTCATCTCATGACGGCGGAGCGTCAAGGCCGTCTACTGCCCCGGGCGCGCTCCGCTGCCTTCGCGGCGGGCCAGGAAGGCCAGGCGTTCAAACAGGTGGACGTCCTGCTCGTTCTTGAGCAGCGCGCCGTGCAGGGGCGGGATCAGCTTGGTGGGATCCTTTTCCTTCAGCATGGCCTCGTCGATGTCCTCGACCATCAGCAGCTTGAGCCAGTCGAGCAG
>JAUSPV010000307.1 GCA_030652755.1 Caulobacter sp.
TCCCCCTGGAGGGGGGAAGGGTCGGGGTTGGGGGTGGCGCCGTGTGGGCTTTGCTGCTCTTGGGCAAGTCGCGGGCCGACACCTCGCGAAACGTCTTCTCTCCCACCCCCATCCCAAACCCTTCCCCCCTCCAGGGGGAAGGAGTTCTGATCGACGCCAGGCATGACAACGGCCCGCGAAGCCATGAGCCAGTGGCTGGACCATCTGGCCAACGAGCGGCGGGTCTCGCCCCGCACGATCGAGGCCTATCTGGGCGCCGTCTCGCCCTATCTGTCGTTCCTGGAACAGCATCGCGGCGAGGCGCTGAGCCTGGCGGCCATGGGCGCGGTGACCCCGGCCGAGGTTCGCGCCTATCTCGCCCACCGCCGCGATGGCGAGCGACCGCTGGCCGCGCGGTCGGTGTCGCAGGCCCTGTCGGCCATCCGCTCCTACCACGGCTTCCTGGACCGTCGACTGGCGACCCCCAACGCCGCCCTGACGCTGGTGAAAGGCCCGCGCGTCAGGCCCGGCGCGCCGCGGCCGGTCAGCGAGGACAACGCCCGGGGGCTGATCGCCGAAGCCGCCGCCGACCCCGACCGCGACGACTGGGAGGCCTTGCGCGACGAGGCGGTGCTGACCCTGCTCTGGGGCTGCGGCCTGCGGATTAGCGAGGCGCTGTCGCTGAAGCGCGCCGACGCGCCGCTGGGCGACAGCGTCCGCATCCTGGGCAAGGGCTCCAAGACCCGGATCGTGCCGGTGCTGCCGGTCGTACGCGAAGCCATCGACGCCTACCTCGCCGCCCTGCCCTTCGCGCTCGACCCGGATGAGCCGCTGTTCCGCGCCGTGCGCGGCGGGCCGCTGAGCCCCCGGCATGTGCAGGCGCGGATGCAGGCGCTGCGCGGGCGCCTCGGCCTGTCGGACCGCACCACGCCCCACGCCCTGCGCCACAGCTTCGCCACCCACCTGCTGGGCGCCGGCGCCGACCTGCGCTCGATCCAGGAACTGCTGGGCCATGCCAGCCTGTCGACGACGCAGAAGTACACGGCGGTCGATGCGGAGGGGTTGCTGGCGGCCTATGGGAAGGCGCATCCGCGGGCTTAACCTCAATCCCCGTCATCCTCGGGCTCGTCCCGAGGACCCCTGTGTCGGTTCGCAGGTGCGGATG
>JAUSPV010000212.1 GCA_030652755.1 Caulobacter sp.
GACACGCCGCTTCGCGGCTGCTCTGTATGACTAGGCTAGAAGGCTATTCACAACAGTCATGCTGAGCAGCGCCGCAGGCGCGTGTCGAAGCACGCAACGCGCCGGAAACCTACCCCGCCCGCGGACGCAGCGTCGGGGCGGCGGCCTTGAAGTCGGCCTTCGCCAGCTTCTTGCCGGCTTCGGGCTTGGCGGCCTCGACCGGGACGGCGGGCGCCCCGATTTCGGCGCGGCGCGGGGCCAGCAGTGCGTCGAGGCGGGCCTTGGACGCCTTGAAGGCGGCCACGTCGCGGGGATCCTGCTCCACGCCGACGGCGATCTTGGCGCCGATCGGGTTCACGCGGACGCCACGGCGCCAGATCTCGTAGTGCAGGTGCGGGCCGGTCGAGGCGCCGGTCGAGCCGACATAGGCGATGACCTGGCCCTGGCTGACCCGCTGGCCGGGCTTGAGGCCCTTGGCGTAGCGCGACAGGTGGGCGTAGCCGGTTTCCCAGCCGTCGGCGTGACGGATGCGGACCCAGTTGCCGTAGCCGCCCCAGCGCCGGGCCTCGATCACCACGCCGTCGCCGGCGGCCAGGACGGGGGTGCCCATGCCGGCGCCGAAGTCGATGCCCTGGTGCATCTTGGTGTAGCCGAGGATCGGGTGACGGCGGATGCCGAAGCGCGAGGTGATGCGGGCGCCGTCGACCGGCGTGCGCAGCAGCATGCTCTTGACGGTCTTGCCGACGCTGTCGAGGAAGGTCTTCTTCCCCTGCGCGTTGTTGAAGCCGTAGAAGCGCTGTCCCTTGATTTCGGCGTACTGCAGGCCGCTGGCCTCGACCGTGCGGCCGCTCTCGGTGATCTTGCGATCGAACACCAGGCAGAACGGGTCGCCGGCCTTGATGTCGCGCGAGAAGTCGATCTTGTGGGCGAACAGCTTGGACGCCTCGGCGACGATGGCCGAGTTGGCGCCGACGGCCGCGGCGCTTTCGTGGAACGAGCCGTCCATCTTGCCGCAGGCGACGGTGGTTTCGGCGCGGACCTTCTCTTCCAGTTCGCGCAGGCGCATGGCGCCGTCGAAGCTGCGGGAAACGGTGATCGTCTTGACCGCGTCGGTGCGCATGGAGAGGCCGATCAGCCTGGCCGGGCCGCGGCGGTCCAGCGGACGGGCGACCGAGGCGACGAAGTCCATCCCCGCCTTGATGTTGACGGTGTCCATCGCCTGGCTGAGGACGCCGACCACGTGGCGGGCCTCTGCGTCGCCGACGCCGCTGCGCGCTACGGCGGCGGCCAGGGTTTCACCGGGAAGAACCTCGACTTCGACATTGTGCCCGCGGCCGAACCCGGGCTGGGCCTCGGCCTCGGCGAAGGCGGCGTGTTGCAGCGCGGCCATGGCGGCGGGGTCGAGCGTCTGGCTGGCGGCGATCTCCGGACCAGCCGTCAGTTTCCAGCCCAGACCGAGGGCGAGGAAGCCGGCGACGGCCACAAGGATCTTCGGTGCGAAGCGAAGCGTCGGGCGCCTCGGATCAAACTCCTGCATCGGTCCCCCATCGTTGACGATGCCGCAAGCGTCAGAATGACACGGCTGGGTAGCCCCCCAGCAACTGTCGGGCCGGTTCATGCCGGAACCGTCACATCAGGCGCAAGCAATATTCGGTGGTTCGGCGCATTTGTCACGCCGGCTCACGCGTCGGGCGCATTTCCGGGCAGGACTCGCTCGCCGTCCTCCTTGACGAAGGCGGCGGGGGCGTTGTCGAGGATATCGAACACCCGCTCCGACGGCCGTGACAGGACCGCCCCCTTCGGGCTGGTCACGATGGGACGCTCGACGAGGATCGGATGGGTGACCATGGCGTCCAGGATGGCGTCGTCGCTGACGGCGGGGTCGGTCAGGCCCAGCTCGGCGGCCGGCGTGCCCTTGACCCGCAGGATGCCGCGGGGCCCCAGGTCCAGCTTGCCCAGCAGGTCCTGAAGCTGCGCCTTCGTCCAGCCGGCCTTCAGGTACTCGACCACCGTCGGCTCGACGCCGGTCTCGCGGATCGCCGCCAAGGTGTTGCGCGAGGTGCCGCAGGCGGGGTTGTGGAAGATGGTCACGGTCATGGGGTCAGGCCTCGTTGCGGGGGGCGAGGCGGCGTTCGTACCAGCCCTTCGAGCGATTGACGATCGCCACCAGCGTGAGCATGACCGGCACCTCGACCAGCACGCCGAC
>JAUSPV010000311.1 GCA_030652755.1 Caulobacter sp.
TCGCGGTGCTGGACTGGGAGCTGTCGACGCTGGGCAACCCGCTGGCCGACTTCTCCTACCTCCTGATGCACTGGGTCATGCCGGGCGGCGAGCGCGCCTCGCTGTCGGGCATCACCGACTTCAAGGCTTCCGGCATTCCCACCATCGAGGACGCGGTGGAGCAGTACTGCGCCCTGACCGGCCGCAGCGGCCTGCCCAACCTCGACTGGTACTTCGCCTACAACCTCTTCCGCCTGGCCGGCATCTGCCAGGGCATCGTCGGCCGGGTCCGCGACGGCACCGCCGCCAGCGCCCACGCCCAGACGATGGAGGCGCGCGTGCCCGTGCTGGCCGACACGGCGCTGCACTTCGCGAAGAAGGCGGGCGCCTGATGGCCGCCTCGCGCACCCCCAAACGCCTGCTGGCCGGCGGCGCGATCGGCGCCCTGACCATCGTCGCCGGCCTCGGCCTGGCCCAGGCGCGCCAGACGCCCGCCGCGCCGGCCTCGACCTGCGTCCAGGCCGGCCGCCTGCTGGCCGACCCGGCGAGCGGCAAGGTCGAGACCGGCAAGACCCTGGTCGTCGACGGCGGCAAGATCGCCCGTATCGAGGACGGTTTCGTTTCCGAAGGGTGCGCCAGCGTCATCGACCTGAAGGACAGCTTCGTGCTGCCCGGCCTGATCGACAGCCACGTCCACCTGACCGGCGAGAACGGTCCCAACCAGCGCATCGAGCGCTTCACCAAGACCCGCAGCGACCTGGCGCTCGACGGCGCCTGGTACGCGCTCAAGACGTTGAAGGCCGGCTTCACCACGGTCGCCGACCTCGGCTCGCCCAACGAGTCGATCTTCGCCCTGCGCGACGCCATCAAGGCCGGCCGCGCGCCCGGGCCGCGCATCATCGCCGCCGGCTCGCCGATCTCGGTCCATGGCGGCCACGGCGACCCCGGCAACGGCGTGCCCGAAGCCCTCGTGCCGGTCTATCGGCCGTCGTCGGTCTGTTCGGGCGCCGACGACTGCCGTCGCGCTGTCCGCGAGCAGGTGCGCGCCGGGGCCGACATCATCAAGATCACCGCGACCGGCGGCGTGCTGTCGCCGACGGCGGCGGGCCTGGCCAAGCAGTTCTCCGATGACGAGCTGAAGGCCATCGTCGAGGCCGCCCACTCGATGGGCCGCAAGGTCACCGCCCACGCCCATGGCGCCGACGGCATCAACGCCTTCCTGCGGGCCGGCGGCGATTCCATCGAGCACGGCACCTATGTCGACGCCGAGTCGATCAAGCTGTTCAAGGCGGGCGGCGCCTGGCTGGTCCCCACCCTGATGGCCGGCGACTTCGTGGTCCGCGAAGCCAACAAGCCCAACACCTGGCTGCTGCCCGCCCAGCGGGACAAGGCGCTGATCGCCGGGCCGCTGATGGTCGACATGACCCGCCGCGCCTACCAGGGCGGGGTCAGGATCGCCTTCGGCACCGATACCGGCGTCTCGGCCCACGGCGACAACGCCGGCGAGTTCGCGCTGATGGTCAGGGCGGGCTTCACCCCCATCGACGCCATCCGCAGCGCCACGGTCTGGGCCGCCGAGCACCTGGGTCTGTCGGCCCTGGTCGGAACCCTGAAGCCCGGCCTGCAGGCCGATCTGATCGCCGTGAAGGGCGACCCGACGACGGACGTCACCGAGCTGACCAGGGTGACCTTCGTGATGAAGGGCGGGGTGGTTTACTGATGACCAGTCCTCCCCGCTTGCGGGGAGGGGGACCATGCGGAGCATGGTGGAGGGG
>JAUSPV010000315.1 GCA_030652755.1 Caulobacter sp.
GGATCGGGTCGATCGGCGGGTTGGTGACCTGGGCGAAGTTCTGCTTGAAGTACTCGTAGAGCAGCTTGGTGCGCCGCGAGAGCACGGCGATCGGCACATCCGCCCCCATCGACCCGATGGGGTCGTCGCCGGTCTGGGCCATCGGCTCGAGGAAGAACTGCAGATCCTCCTGCGTGTAGCCGAAGGCCTGCTGGCGATCGAGCAGGTGCACCGGGTCGGCGCCCTGAAGCTCCTCGGCGGGCGGCGCCTCAGGCAGGTCCTCGAGCTTGAACTGGGTGCGGGCCAGCCATTCGGCGTAGGGCTGGGCGTCGGCGAGGGAGGCCTTGATCTCCTCGTCCTCGATGATCCGGCCTTCCTCCATGTCGATCAGCAGCATCTTGCCCGGCTGCAGGCGCCATTTGCGCACGACCCGTTCCTCGGGAACGGTCAGCACGCCCACTTCCGAGGCCATGATCACATGGTCCTGGTCGGTAATGACGAAACGCGCCGGACGCAGGCCGTTGCGGTCCAGGGTGGCGCCGATCTGGCGGCCGTCGGTGAAGGCTACGGCGGCGGGGCCGTCCCAGGGCTCCATCAGGGCGGCGTGATACTCGTAGAAGGCCTTCCGCCGGGGATCCATCAGCGGATTGCCGGCCCAGGCCTCCGGGATCAGCATCATCACCGCATGGGCCAGCGGGTAGCCGCCGGCGAGCAGCAGTTCGAGCGCGTTGTCGAGGCAGGCGGTGTCGGACTGGCCGTGCGGGATCAGCGGCCACATCTTGTTGAGGTCGGGCCCCAGGAGGTCCGATTCCAGCGTGCGGCGGCGGGCGTTCATCCAGTTGACGTTGCCCCGCACGGTGTTGATCTCGCCGTTGTGGGCGATGAACCGGTAGGGGTGGGCCAGCTTCCAGGACGGGAAGGTGTTGGTCGAGAACCGCTGGTGAACCATCGCCAGCGCCGACTCGGTCAGCGGGTTCTTCAGGTCGGTGTAGAAGGAGCCCACCTGATCGGCGAGCAGCAGACCCTTGTAGACCACCGTGCGGGTCGAGAAGGACGGCAGGTACAGCTGGGTAAGGCCCGGCAGGTTCTTCTTCACCGCCAGCTCGGCCAGAGGGTTCTGCAGCTGCTTGCGGATGGTCAGCAGCTTGCGCTCGAAGGCGTCCTGGTCGCGCGTCGTCGGCCCTCGGCCGACGATGGCCTGCCGGATGACCGGCATCTCGGCCATCACCGCGGCGCCCAGACCGGTGGTGTCGATGGGCACATCGCGCCAGGCGATGAAGGTCTGGCCCTCGACCTTCAGGAAGTGCTCGAACTGGTGGACGACAACGTCGCGCGCCGCCTCGTCCCGCGGCAGGAAGCACATGGCCACCGCGTAGTCGCCCGGCGCCGGCAGGTCGACGCCGGTCTTGCCGGCCCAGTCACGCAGCAGGGCGTCCGGAATCTGGATCAGAATCCCGGCGCCGTCGCCGACCAGCGGGTCGGCGCCCACAGCGCCCCGGTGGTCGAGATTGATCAGGATCTCCAGACCGCAGGCCACGACCTCGTGCGATTTGCGGCCTTTGATGTTGGCGACAAACCCGACGCCGCAGGCGTCATGCTCGTTACGAGGGTCATACAGACCGCGGGATTGTGGAGCGCCCATCGGGGATCCTCAGAATAGAGACACAGGTCCGCCTGACGGCCGTCACAAGGACGGCCGAACAGGGTCGAGGCGGCATTAGCGGTAAGCCGAGCGCTCGCGCAAAAGGTAATTTCTTTCGGCATCCGGCGAACTTGCGAAACGACGTGGCAAGAATTTGCGCAGATCGGCGGCGGAGGGGGGCGATGCGTGACGGATAATGCTGCACTGCGGCATCCGAGAGCGAGGCTACGCGGCAAACGGGGCAGACTGTTTGGACCGCTGGTCGCGCCGATGGGTCGCAGCGGCGCGAGCTGTAGGGACCTCATCCCCGATAGAAAATGCGCGGCGTCGGACCAAACCTGTGGCCGGACGCTGGGTCAACGCCTGCACTGTGATCGACCCCGGGACCGGACGATCAGATCCGGAGCCGGGACAGAGGAACCACCCGATGGACATGCGCCAGAGCGCCGAGGACGAGGCCTTCCGCGAGACGGTCCAGGCCTACTTTCGAGAAGAGTACCCGCGGGACATCATCGCGAAGCTGGCCAACGGGCAGACCCTGAAGAAGTCGGACATGGTGGCGTCCGAACAGGCGTTGAGCGCCCGGGGCTGGCTGGCGCCGGGCTGGCCGGCCGAGTACGGCGGGCCCGGCTGGACCATCACCCAGCGCTTCATCTTCGATGAGGAGCTTGAGCGGGCCGGCGCGCCGAACGTGTCGCCCATGGGCCTGCTGTACGTGGCGCCGGTGATCTACACCTTCGGCACGCCGGAACAGAAGGATCGCTGGCTCGGCGACATCCTGTCGGCGCGCACCTTCTGGGCCCAGGGCTATTCCGAGCCGGAGGCCGGGTCGGACCTGGCCAGCCTGCGCACCCGCGCCGTGCTCGACGGCGACCACTACATCGTCGACGGCGAGAAGATCTGGACCAGCGACGCCCACTACGCCGACTGGATCTTCTGCCTGGTCCGCACCGAGGACGCGCCGCGCAAGCAGGACGGCATCACCTTCCTCTGCATCGACATGGCGACGCCCGGCGTCGAGGTCGTGCCGATCATCACCATCGACGGCGGCCACCATCTGAACCGGGTCGTCTTCGACAACGTCCGCGTGCCGGTCGAGAACCGCATCGGCGACGAGGGCAAGGGCTGGACCTACGCCCGCCACCTGCTGAGCTACGAGCGCACCTCCTACGCCCATGTCGCCGCCAAGCGCCGGCAGATCGAGGACATGAAGCGACTGCTGGCTGATGCTCCGTGGGCGGAGGGCGACGCCGGGCAGCAGGACGACGTCCGCCACCGGCTGGCCGCCGTGGAGGTCCAGCTGGATGCGCTGGAGATGACCGTGCTGCGGGCGCTGGCCCCGCTGGCGGCCGGCCAGGCGCCGGGCGACGAGGCCTCGATCATCAAGATCGCCGCGACCGAGACGGCCCAGGCGATCACCGAGCTGTTCGTCGAACTGGCCGGCCTTCACGCCCTGCCGAAGTTCCCGGACCGCAGCGGGCCGGACTGGCGGGCGGGGCTGGAGGCCATCCCCGCCTTCGCCGCGCCGGCCACCGCCGCCTACTTCCTGGCCCGGGCCCAGACGATCTATGGCGGGGCGACGGAGATCCAGAAGAACATCATCGCCCGCCAGCTGGGACTTTAGCGCGGCGGCATGCGGATGGCGCCGTCGAGGCGGACGGTCTCGCCGTTGAAGTAGCCGTTGCGCAGCATGGTGACCGCCAGGTCGGCGTATTCGTGCGGGTGCCCCAGGCGGCGCGGGAACGGCACCGAGGCCGACAGGCTGTCGAAGATGGCCGGGGCGCGGGTCTTCACGCCCAGCATGGGCGGGGTGGCCATGATGCCCGGCAGGATGGTGTTGATGCGGATGCCCTCGTTGGCCAGATCGCGGGCGATGACCAGGGTCATGCCCTTGATCGCCGCCTTGGCCGCCGCGTAGGCCACCTGCCCCACCTGGCCGTCCTCGGCCGCCACCGAGCCGGTGTTGACGATGGCGCCGCGGCCGCCGTCCTCGTCCGGCTCCAGCGTCGCCATGCCGGCCGCGCTCTTCACGATGCAGCGGAAGGTGCCGACGGTGTTGAGGCCCAGCACCCACTCGAAGTCGGCGGCGTTGAACTGCTTGATCTCGCCGGTCTGTTTGTCGCGGGCGATGGTCTTGCCGCCCCGGCCACCCCCGGCGCAGTTGACCAGGATGCGTTCCTGACCATGCGCGGCGCGGGCCTTGGCGAAGCCGGCGTCGACCGACTCCTCGCTCATCACGTTGACCTCGCAGAACAGCGCGCCGAGCTCCTCGGCCTTCTTCGTCCCGGTCTCGGGGTTGAGGTCGAAGATCGCGACCCTCACGCCCAGGTCCCGCAGAGCCTTGACCGTGGCGGCCCCGAGGCCGGAGGCGCCGCCGGTGACCACGGCGGAGACGGTGCTGTCGAGTTTCATGGCGCGTTTCCTCAAGGCTTGTTTTGGGTTGGCGACATCACAGCCCCGGCGCCGCAGGGGCAGGCAAGGCGTAACCTCTCAAGCCCCCGAAGACGGTGGCGCGGGCGGGGGTTCTGCCCCATACCCGAGGCCACAGGCGCCGCATCAGCCAAGTCAGGACCCCGCCATGACCTTCAAGGCTCTCCTCGCCACCCGGGTGGATCGCACGGTCACCGTCGAGATGGTCGACCTCTCCGAAGACCAGCTGATGGACGGTAACGTCCGCATCGACGTCGATTATTCTACGGTGAACTACAAGGACGGGCTGGCGCTGGCCGGACGGCCCGGCGTGATCCAGAGCTATCCGCTCGTGCCCGGCATCGACCTGGCGGGCACGGTCACCCAGTCGTCGCACCCGGCCTATGCAGCAGGCGACCGCGTTGTCCTCAACGGCTGGGGCCTGAGCCAGACTCACCACGGCGGCTACGCCCAGAAGGCGCGGGTCAACGGCGACTGGCTGGTCAGGCTGCCGGACGGGATCAGCACCCGCGACGCCATGGCCATCGGCACGGCCGGCTACACCGCCATGCTCAGCGTGCTGGCGCTGGAGCATGCCGGCCTGACTCCCGACAGCGGCGCGGTGCTGGTCACTGGCGCCAATGGCGGCGTCGGCTCGGTCGCCATCATGATCCTGGCGAAGCTCGGCTATCGCGTCATCGCCTCGACCGGCCGCCCGGAAGAGAGCGCCTACCTGACCGCGCTTGGCGCCAGTGACATCATCGACCGCAAGACGCTGTCGGAGCCCGGCCCGCCCATCGCCGCGCCGCGCTGGGCCGGAGCCGTCGACTCGGTCGGCAGCCAGACCCTGGCCAACGTCCTGGCCCAGACCGACTATCGCGGCGCCGTCGCCGCCTGCGGCCTGGCCCAGGGCGTCGATCTGCCCGGCTCGGTGTTTCCGTTCATCCTGCGCAACGTGACCCTGGCCGGCATCGACTCGGTCAACGCGCCCTACGCCGTCAGGGTGAAGGCCTGGGAGCGGCTGGCGACTGATGTCGATCTGGCCAAGCTGGCGACCAGCGTCAGCGAGATCAGCCTGGCCGATGTGCCTCGGGCCGGCCGCGACATCCTGGAGGGCAGGATCCGCGGCCGCACCGTCGTCAACGTCAACGCCTGATCAGGCCGGGCGCGTCAGCCCGACCTCGGCCAGCACCGCGTCGGTGTCCTGGCCGATGGTTGGCGGATCCCGCCGGATGCCGGCCGGCGTCTTCGAGAACCGCAGGCCGGGCTTCATCGCGCGATAGGTCGCATCGCCCAGCGGCCGCTCCTCGAACAGGGTGCGGCTCAGCTGCTCGTCTTCGAAGATCTCGGTCGGCCGGTTGGCGCGCATGACCGGGATCGAGTGCTCGGCGCCCAGCGCCATCCACTCGGCCGTCGTCCGGCTGGCCGCCGCCTCGCCCATCATGGCGTAGTATTCGGCGACCTTTTCCTTGCCGCTGGCCTTGGAGGTGAAGCGCTCGAGCTCATAGGCGCCGGGCAGGCCGCCCAGCTCCATGAACCTGGCCGACTGGACCTGGTTGGCCGGCATCACGGTCAGATAGCCGTCCTTTGTCCTGAACGGCTTGCGGTGCGGGGTGATGGCGGTTGTGAAGCCGAAGCCGCCGGTCGGCGGCACGAAGGTGTGGCCGTACAGATGCTCGGCCATCACGAAGCCGGTGAAGGTCTCCAGCATCGGCACGGCGACGAACTGGCCCTCGCCGGTCTGCTCCTTGTGGCGCAGGGCGGCCAGGGTGGCGATCACCGCGAACAGGCCGCAGGTCTTGTCGGCCAGCAGCGACGGCAACGGCCGAAGCTCGGTCTCCGGATCGACCAGCTGGCCCAGGCCGCAGGCGCCGCTGGCCGACTGGATCAGGTCGTCGAAGGCCTGCAGGCCTGCGTAGGGGCCGTCGTCGTCGTAGCCCATGGCCTCGACATAGACGATGTCCGGCTTGATGGCCTTCACCGCCTCGTAGGAGAAGCCCAGCCGCGCCACGGCCGAGGGCCGCATATTGTGGATGAAGACGTCGCCGGTCTCGACCAGCTTCGCCAGCGCCGCCCGCCCCTCGTCGGTCTTCAGATCGAGGCTGACCGAGCGCTTGTTGCGATTGAAGGCGACATAGCCGGGGCCCATCTCCTTGCTCGGACCCTTGCCCGAGTTGCGCTGGCGGTCGCCGGCCGGCTCCTCGACCTTGATGACGTCGGCGCCCAGGTCGCCCATCGTCTGGGTCGCGTAGGGGCCGAGCACGAACTGGCTGAGGTCGATGATGCGCACCCCGGCCAGCGGGCCGGTGCGGTGAGGATCGGGTCGGGTCTGGTCGGTCATCATCAGGCTCCGGTCAGCAGCACGACCTTGATGCAGTCGCCATGGTGCTGGGCGGCGATCGCCTCGTTGATCTGGTCGAAGGGGAAGGTCTTGATCATGCGGTCGAAGGGCAGCGCGCCGCGACGATAGTGCTCGATCAGCTCCGGCAGGAAGACGTCCGGATCACTGTCGCCCTCGATGATGCCCTTCACCGTATGCCCGAAGGTCATGGCGGTGTTGATGTCGCCCGGCATCGGCGTGCCCGGCGGCGAGATGCCGACGATGCCGAACGTCCCCTTGGGGCCGAGCGTGTTCATCACCGCCGCCTGCACCGCCGGAACGCCGGTGGTGTCGAAGGCGTAGTCGACGCCGCCGGGCAGGATGGCCCGCACCGCCGCCGCCAGATCCGGCGCGGCGGCCGGGTCGATGACGTGGGTGGCGCCGAACTCGGTCGCCAGGGCCCGCCGCGCCGCGTGCGGCTCGACCAGGATGATGGTCTCGCAGCCCTGGATCTTCGCGCCCATCACCGCGCTCAGGCCCACCGGACCGCCGCCGGTGATCAGCAGGGTCGAGCCGGCCTCGCAGGCCAGCGACCGCATGACCCCGCCCGCCCCGGTCTGGATGCCGCAGCCCAGCGGGCCGAACAGCTCCAGCGGCAGGTCGTCCGGCACCTTCACCACATTGCGCTCGTAGGTCAGGGCGTGGGTGGCGAAGGACGACTGGCCGAAGAAGTTGCTGCCGACGGCAACCTCCTCGCAGCGCAGCGTCTTGCTGCCGTCGGGCCGCATCCCGGCGTAGTTGAGCAGCGGCATGGTCTCGCAGTAGGCGGCGTCGCCCTTGCCGCAGCGGCGGCAGGTTCCACAGGAGCGGAAGGTCATGGCCACCCGGTCGCCGGGCGCCACCTTGGTGACCCTGGCCCCGACCTTCTCGACAATGCCCGAGCCTTCGTGGCCGAGCACGGCGGGCGGAGCGATCGCGCCGGTCTGCTGGAAGACGATGTCGGTGTGGCAGACGCCGACGCCGACGACGCGGACGAGGATTTCGTCCTCGCGTGGGTCGTCCAACTCGACCATCCGGATTTCGAAGGGCTTGCCGGGACCCGTGGCGACGGCGGCCTTGATCTGCATGGCGTCCAGCGCCTCCCTGTTGCGTGGCCGGTCTTTCGCCGGACTGTCCCTTTCGAGTGAACCGCGCGCGGGCATGCCGTCAAGCGCTTCGGCGGCCTGCCCTTGCGGCCTGCCGCAGGGGAAGGACGCTACGGGCCGCGACGGGGGCTCGACCGGTCCGCCGTCCTGGCCGAAAAGGGGCCATGGCGTCCCGGCTCGACCTCGCAAACCTCGTCGTCTTCGCGCGACGGCCGACCATCGGTGTCGGCAAGCGGCGGCTGGCGGCGGCGATCGGCGACGTCGAGGCGCTGCGTTTCCAGCGCGGCGCCATCGACGGACTGCTCCGGGGCATCGCCGGGGACGCGCGGTGGCGGACCACGGTCGCCGTGTCGCCGGATCGTCCCGTCGACTGGCTGCGCGGGCGGGCGGCGGCCACGCCGCAGGGCGGTGGCGATCTGGGGTGCAAGCTGACCCGGGTCGCGCGACGCTTCCCCGTCGGGCGGCTGGTGATCATCGGCAGCGACACGCCCACCGTCACTCGCGCCGACATCGCCGCCGCCTTCGACGCCCTGCGCAGCCACGACGCGGTGCTCGGCCCGGCCCGCGACGGCGGCTACTGGCTGATCGGGCTGATACGCTCGGCGCGCGGTCCCCTGCCCTTCGACGCCATCCGCTGGTCGAGCCCCGACACCCTGGCCGACACCCTGACGCGGCTGTCGGGCCTGAGGGTCGCCACCCTGCGCTCGCTGGAAGACATCGACGACGAGGCCAGCCTCAAGCGTTTCCGCGCCGGGCCTCAGCGGCCGTAGAGCCGCACGATCCACTCGGGCGGGACGCCGAGGTGGAACAGCGCCAGGCACAGCAGATTGCGCGCGCTGCGCCGCAGCCAGCCGTCCTGTCGCCAGCGCCGCGCCGAGGTGACGGCGGAGGCGTCCAGCACCGTCAGCCGCCGACGGCCCAGCCGCCGGACCAGATCGACGTCCTCCATCAGCGGCAGCGGCCGGTAGCCGCCGACGTGGTCGTACAGCGTCCGATGGATCAGCAGGCCCTGGTCGCCATAGGGCAGCGCAAGGATCGCGACGCGGAGCGCCACCCAGCGCTCCAGCCGGCGCGCCTGGGGAGACCCGTCATCGAGCGCGAAGCGGAAGCAGGCGGCTCGCTCGGCGGCCCCGGCGCTCGACACAAAGTCATCCACGATCTCCCGCCAGCCGGGCGACAACACGGTGTCGGCATGCAGGAACAGCAGCCAGTCCGCCGTCGCCGCCGAGGCGCCCGCCGCCAGCTGGCCGCCGCGACCGGGCGCGGTCTCGATCACCCGCGCCCCGAGCTCTCGCGCCAGCGCGACGGTGGCGTCCCGCGAGCCGCCGTCGACAACGATGATCTCGTCCGCCGGGTCCAGCGCCGCCAGCGTCGCCGCCAGCCCCTCCGCCGCACTGAGAGCCGGAATGACGACCGACAGCGGCGGCGGCTCTGTCATCATCGTCAGCTGCAGCTCGCGCCGCCCAGCACGCAGAAGCGGGCGCAGTGCGGATGGTTCAGCGCCACGGCGCCGAGCGCCTCGGACAGGGTCGCGCCCAGCTCGAACTGGAGGTCGTAAGGCGTCAGGGTGCAGGCCACGACCGCCGGCCGCACCGCGCCCTTGCGCTTCACCACCATCCGGCTGGAGGCGCACATCACCGAGTCCGGCGAAATATCCAGGATCCCCCAGCAGGCCTCGGTGATCTCCGGCGCGTCGCGGGTGGCGTCCATTTCCGGAAACAGCACCAGGCGCGAAGGGGCGTTGACGTCCAGTGGAACGCCCAGCGCCGCGAACAGCGCCGCATAGCCCGCCCGGGCCGTGTCCTCGCTCTCGTCGCCCAGGCGTCGACCGGCGATGGCGATGGAAAAGCCGTTCTCGCCCAGCCAGGTCAGCCCCGCCAGCGCCGGCGCCCAGGTATCCGAGCCCCGTTCGGCCTCGTGGACCGCCTGCGTGTAGTGGTCCAGGCTGACCCGCAGGACCAGCGCCTCGCCATAGCGGTCCTTCAGGTCGATCAGCGGACGCTCGAAGCGCCGCATCGGCCGCATGGCGTTGGTCAGCACCAGGGTCCGGCGGCCGGTGGCGAGCGAGGCCTCCAGCATCGGAATGATGGCGGCGTTCATGAACGGCTCGCCGCCGGTGAAGCCGATCTCTTCGGTGGTCAGCCCCAGCGCGGCGATCTCGTCGAGATAGCCCGTCACCTCGTCCAGGGTCAGGTAGGACAGCGCGTCGTTGCGCGGCGAGCTCTCGATGTAGCAGGTCAGGCAGGCGATGTTGCAGAGGGTGCCGGTGTTGAACCACAGGGTGTCCAGCCCGCGCAGACCCACAACCGCCCGGGGCGAGCCGTCCAGCGTGACCCGCGGGTCCTGGAACTTGCGCGGGTCCAGGCGCGGCGCCGTCGGCGTCACGAACGGCGACAGCGGGGCGCCCTCCCCGACAGTTTCAACGCGCAGATCCAACCGCGATCCCCCATCCGTTCCAGCCGCCAGCGTCGCACAGCCCGGCGCCGACGGCCAACCGCTTGACACGGCGCGGCCGCGGGCCATGTCCAGCCCATAGCAATGGATAACGACCCGGGGCTATGGTCGAACGGTCTGAGGACGGGGGGACGACGCAGACCATGAAACGCTATCTGCCATTGCTCGCGCTGGTCGCGGCGGTGATCGCGGTGTTCGCCAGCGGAGCCGGCCGCTATCTCAGCCTCGAGTCGCTGCAGCGGAACGAGGCCCTGCTGCGCGGCTTGGTCACCGACAACCTGGCGCTCAGCCTGCTGGTCTTCATCCTCGTCTACGCGGCCGCCACGGCGGTCAGCATTCCGGGCGCGGTCTTCCTGACCCTGGCCGGCGGCTTCCTGTTCGGGACCTGGATCGGGGGATCGGCGACCGTGGTCGGGGCGACCATCGGCGCGGTGCTGGTGTTCCTGATCGTGAAGACCTCGCTCGGCGCCAGTCTGCGCGAGAAGGCCGAGCGGTCGGGCGGAAACCTGAAGGCGGTGATGGACGGCGTCCGCGACGGCGCCTTCGGCTACATCCTGACCCTGCGGCTGATCCCGCTGGCCCCGTTCTGGCTGGTCAACGTCGCCTCGGCGCTCGCCCATGCGCCGCTGCGCGCCTACGCCCTGGCCACCCTGATCGGCATCATCCCGGCGACCTTCATCTACAGCAGCGTCGGGGCGGGCATCGGCCAGGTGCTGGCCCGCGGCGAGGAGCCGAACATTCGCATCATCTTCGAGCCCTACGTCTTTGGCCCGCTGATCGCGCTGGGCCTGCTGACGCTGGGCACCACCCTCTTCCAGCGCTTCCGGGCGAAAAAGGAGAAGGCGTCGTGAAGCAGGACCGCATCCGCGCCGACCTCGCCATCATCGGGGCCGGCTCCGGCGGCCTGTCGGTCGCGGCCGGCGCCGCGCAGCTGGGCCTCAAGGTCGTCTTGTTCGAGAAGGGCGAGATGGGCGGCGACTGCCTCAACTACGGCTGCGTGCCCTCCAAGGCCCTGATCGCCTCGGCGGAGGCGGCGTACAAGGCCGCCCACAGCCAGGCGCTGGGCGTCACCGCCTCCGGCGTCACCGTCGACTTCGCCGCCGTCATGGCCCGCGTGCACCACGTCATCGCCGAGATCGCCCCGATCGACAGCCAGGAGCGGTTCGAGGGCCTGGGCGTCCAGGTCGTGCGCGAGACGGCCCGCTTCCGCGACCGCCGCACAGTCGAGAGCGACAGCGTCCGGGTCACCGCCCGCAAGGTGGTCATCGCCAGTGGATCGCGGGCCGCCGTGCCGCCGATCCCGGGCCTGGACGCCTCTCCCTACCTGACCAATGAGCGGATCTTCGAGCTGACAAACCTGCCCGAGCACCTGATCGTGCTCGGCGGCGGGCCCATCGGCGTCGAGCTGGGCCAGGCCTTCCGGCGCCTCGGCTCGCGGGTGACCATCATCGAGGCGGCGGCCATCCTTGGGCGCGAGGAGCCCGAGGCGGCGGCCGTCGTCGTCGAACAGCTGACCGCCGACGGCGTCACCCTGCTGCCCGGCCACAAGGCGGTGCGGGTCGAGCCCGGCCCGGTTGTCGTCGTCGAAGGGCCCGAGGGCGAAAAGCGCATCTCCGGCTCCCATCTGCTGGTGGCCGTCGGCCGTACACCGTCCATCGAGGCGCTGAACCTGGAAGCCGCCGGCGTCGATTTCGACAGGTTGGGCGTGAAGACCGACAAGTCCCTGCGCACCAGCAATTCCCGCGTGTTCGCGATCGGCGATATCGCCGGTCGCGGCCAGTTCACCCACCTCGCAGGCGCCCATGCCGGGCTGTTCGTGCGCAAGGCGCTGTTCGCGGCGCCGATCAACGCCGACGCCCTGATCGTGCCGCGCGTCACCTACTGCAGCCCCGAGCTGGCCTCGGTCGGCCTGACCGAAGCCCAGGCCCGCGCCGAGCACGGCGAGGGCATCCGCGTGCTCGTCCAGCCCTTCGCCGACAACGACCGGGCCCAGGCCGAGGGCGACATCCGCGGCTTTGGCAAGCTGATCACCAGCAAGGGCGGCAAGATCCTGGGCGTGACCCTGGTCGGCGCCCATGCCGGAGACCACCTGCCGCTCTGGGTGCTGACCATGTCGGCGGGGCTGAAGCTCAGCACCCTGACCGGCATGATCGCGCCCTACCCGACGCGCGGCGAGATCAACAAGCGGCTGGCGGGCCAGTGGTACACCGGGGCGCTGTTCTCGCCGGCGACGCGGCGCCTGGTCTCGGTGCTCAAGCGGATCGGCTAGGATTGGAGGCTGGCGAAAGCGCCCCCAACGGGCGCATGCTGGCCGCAAGAACGATGGGGGAAACAGATGTCGAAGCTTCGTGACGGCTGGGTGAAAACGGTCTGGGTGCTGGCGCTGCTGCTGCCGGTCTGGTTCCTGGTCGCCGCCCTGGGCACCAAGTTCGGGATCCTGGACTGGCGTATCGGCTTCGGGCTGATGGTGTTCAGGCTGGGCGGACTGCTGCTGCTGGGCGTGCTGGTGCTGGCGGTGATCGGCCTGCTGATGGCGCTGCTGGTCAAGCCGCGCCAGGGCTGGCGCCGGGCCCTGGTCGCCGTGGCCATCCCGGCGCTGGCGCTCGGCTTCGCGGCCAGCGTGATGAGCAAGGCGAAAGACATTCCGCCGATCCACGACATCGCCACCGACGTCCAGGACCCGCCGGCCTTCTCCAAGGCCGTCATCGACGCCCGCGCGGCCATTGGCGGCAATCCGATCACCGACATGAACGCGCCTGTCCCCGCCCTGAAGGGCAAGACGGTCGCCGAACTGGGCAAGGCCGCCAATCCGGGCCTCGCGTCGCTGACGCTGTCGCAATCCGTGCCCGACGCGACCAAGCTGGTCGCCGAGGTCGCCAAGGCCGAGGGCCTGAAGGTCACTGGCGCCGGCGACGGCGTCGTCGAGGCGGTTGCCGAGACCTTCTGGTTCGGCTTCAAGGACGACGTCGTCTTCCGCATCCGCCCGGCGGCGACCGGATCCGGCTCGGTGGTCGACATCCGCTCGGCCTCGCGGGTCGGGATGAGCGACCTGGGCGCCAACGGCAAGCGCATCGGCGCCCTGTCGGCGGCGATCAAGGCGAAGGCGGGCTGATCCTGGGCGCCGCCGACGCGATCCAGCCCCTGGGCCTGGCCGGGACCTACCAACGCGAGGTCCCGGTCGGCGTCGCCCGGGTCTGGGAGAACGTCTTCGACTGGGCGCACCTGCCGGCCCTGCATGACGGCCAGTTCCACAGCATCGCCCTGCTGGGCAGCGGCGACTGGGGCTGGCGCGCCCGTGTCGTGAACCAGCCGGCCGACAGCCGTCCGCAGGTCATCGAGGTGCGGGCGGACAGGGCGGCGGGCGCCTATGTTTCAGCAACGCTGGAAGGCCCGGGCGCCGGCTCGGAGGTTCGCACCCGGCTGACGGCGCTGGCGCCGGACCGCACCGGGATCGACGTGGAATTCCACGTACCGGAACGTGATCCCGCCCGGCTGGCGGTCATCGGCGGACGCTACCGCGCCATCTACGAGCGCCTGTGGGCCGAGGACGAGGCGATGATGGTCGAGCGCGAGCGCGCCCTGGCCGCCCGCCGCGCCAATCGCGCCGCAAGACCGGAAACCATCCTGCTCGGATCACCCGAAGCTGTCCGTGCGACGCTGCCCCGCCTGGTCGAGGTCGGCGGTTCGCGGTTCCGGATCATCGAGATCGACGGCGAGCTGGTCGTCCATGCCGCCACCTGCCCCCACTGGCTGGGCCCGCTCGACAACGCCAAGGTCGTCGACGGCTGCGTCCGCTGCCCCTGGCATGACTACGCCTTCGATGTTCGGACCGGTGAGAGCACCGACGGTCGCGGCCTGACGCTCGAGACGCCGCCGCGGCTGGTCGTGGTCGAAGATCAGCTGGCGCTTGTCTCAGGCTGATCGCGCCGGAACGGCCCCAGGAGCAGGCCGGTGAAGCTGAGCGTCCGGGGCGAGCGATGCCCCTCGATGCCCAGCACCATCGTTTCATGCCCGTCGCGGGGCTGGGCGCGATAGCTGCCGAACAGGCGGTCCCAGGCCGACAGCAGGAAGGCGTAGTTGCTGTCGGTCTCGTCCCGGTGGATCGAGTGGTGGACGCGGTGCATGTCCGGCGTGACCAGCAGCAGCCGCAGCGGCCGGTCGATAGCCGGCGGCAGCTTGATCTGGGCGTGGCTGAACATGGCCGCCGCGTTCAGCAGTATCTCGAAGACCAGCACCGCGACCGCCGGCGCGCCCAGCGCCACGACCACCGCGATCTTCCACAGCATGGAGAGCACCATCTCCACCGGGTGGAACCGTGTCGCCGTCGTCACATCGACGTCGAGGTCCATGTGATGCAGCCGGTGCACCCGCCACAGCCAGGGCGCGGCGTGCGACAGCCGGTGCTGGCCGTAGACGGCGAGATCGAGGACGAGGATCGACGACACGATCGCCAGCCAGGCCGGCGCGGCCAGCTGGTTGAACAGGCCCCAGCTGTTTTCGGCCGCCCACAGGGCCGCGCCGACGGCGGCGGCCGGAAAGGCGACCCGCAGCACCAGGGTGTTGAGCGCCGACAGGCCCAGATTGATCGACCAGCGCCGCCGCCGGGTCTGGCTGCGCGCCCGGCGCGGCGCCAGCGCCTCCCAGACCGCCAGGACCGCGAAGACGCCGAAGAACGCCGCCAGCCTGAGGGTGGGTTCGCTCATCACGCCGTCACGCCGTCTCGTCCTTGAAGGTCAGGCCGGCCCGCTCGGCCAGCCGCGTGACGAGCCGGTCGCCCAGCGCCGCGCCCGGGACCCAGATGCCGCCGGCGACGTCCGGGGCTTCCTGAACCAGGCAGATGGCCGTCTCCGCGATGATCTTCGAGGTCGAGCCGTAGCCCGGGTCCTTGTCGCCGTACACGGAGCCGCGCACCTGCGCGCCGTCCGCATCGATGCCCACGAACAGCAGGTCGTAGAAGCCGGCCTCGCGCTCCGCCTTGCTCGGCCCTTCGCCGGGCTTGGGCGCGCCCGCGCCGCCCAGATCGGTGAACTCGGTCGGCGCGCCAGGGGTGATCACCGACATCTCGTCGTAGACGAAGTCGGCGCCGTAGGCGTGAGCCTGCAGCAGGTTGGAGCGATGGACGTTCTTGGTGTTGATCGTCGCCATCATGAACGGCCCGACCTCCTGGCCGAGGTCCTCGTCGACATAGGGCTTGTCGCCGCGCGGCTGTTCCGGACCGGTGAAGCCGGGCGTCAGGGCGAAGGGGTTGAACATGATGCCGACCAGGGCCGGGTTCCTCTGGATCGCCGCCATGGTCGCCGCGCCGCTCGCCGCCGTACCGCCCGACAGGCCGCCGCGCATGGACCGAACCCGCCCCTTGATGCGCGGAACCGAGTGGCCGAGCCGCGCCCGGGCCAGGCGCTGGGTGTAGAACACGCCCAGCTCGAACGGGATGGAGTCGAAGCCGCAGGAGAACAGGATCCGCGCGCCCGACGCCTTCGCCGCCGCGTCGTGGGCGACGATCATCTCGGCCATCCAGGTGGGCTCGCCCGACAGGTCGAGGTAGTCGGTCCCGGCGGCGGCGCAGGCGGCGACCAGGTCCGAGCCGTAGAGCTGGTAGGGACCGACCGTGGTCAGGATCGCCTTGCCGCGCGCCACCATGGCCCGCAGCGAGGCGGGGTCGGCCGCGTCGGCGACGATCAACGGCGTGTTCGCCGGCGCGCCGATCTCGTCCCGCACCTGGGCCAGCTTGTCGGCGCTGCGCCCGGCCATGGCCCAGCGGACCTCGCCGTCCACCCCGTAGCGGGCGGCGAGATGCTCGGCGACCAGCCGGCCGGTGAAGCCGGTGGCCCCGTAGACGATGATGTCGAACTCGGCGTTCGGGTTCATGTGTCGGCTCCCCTTCAGAAGCCGGCACACTTAGTCCTTTTGCGCCGCCGATCCAGTCCCGCCGGGATCAGAACTCCAGGCAGATCTTGCCGAAGTGCTTCTGCGACATCTGGTGGGCGAAGGCCGCCGCGATGCCTTCCAGCGGGAAGGTGGAGTCGATGATCGGCTCGAACGGATTGGCGTCGATGGCCGCGACCATGTCCTCCTGGTCCGTGCGCGAGCCGACCGTCAGGCCCTGGATGCAGACGTTCTTGGACATGGCCAGGGCGGTCGGCACGTCGCCGGCGATGCCCGCCAGCACGCCGATCAGCGAGATGTGGCCGCCGATGGCGCAGGAGACGATCGACTGCGGCATGGTGCCCGAACCGCCGATCTCGACGACCGCGTCGACGCCCCGGCCGCCGGTGGCCGCCATGGCCGCCGCGCCCCAGTCGGCGGTTTCCTTGTAGTTGATCAGGTGGTCGGCCCCGAGCGCCTTCAGCTTCGCGAGCTTCTCGGGCGAGGACGAGGTCGAGATCACCGTCGCGCCGGCCGCCTTGGCCAGCTGCAGCGCGAATATCGACACCCCGCCGGTGCCCTGGGTCAGGACGATCGAGCCCGGCTTGATCTTCGCCTCGACGAACAGCGCCCGCCAGGCGGTCAGGGCCGCGCAGGGCAGCGTGGCCGCCTGCTTCAGCGTCCAGCCCTTGGGCAGGCGCGTGAACGCCGTCGCCGGCATGGCGACATACTCGGCCGCGAAGCCGTCGGCATTGTCACCCGGGACCCCGATCAGGCGCGGAAGGGTGGGCTTGCCGGCGTCCCAGTTGGGGAAGAAGGTCGACAGCACCTCGTCGCCGACCTTGAAGCGGGTCACGCCCTCGCCGACCGCCTCGACCACGCCGGCGCCGTCCGACATCGGGATACGGCCGTCGGGGCAGCGGATCATGCCCGCCACGACCGCGAAGTCGTGGAAGTTCAGCGAGCTGGCGCGGACGCGGACGAGGACCTCGCCAGCCTTGGGCGTGGGCTTCTCGCGCTCCTCGATGAGGATCTTGTCCAGCCCGCCGGGGGCCTTCAGGGCGGCGACCTTCATGACGCGTATCTTCCTGTTCTGATGTCTATTCCGCCGCCATGGCGGCAGGCGTGTATTGCGGTCCGCGGATCAGCTTGCCGGGCATCTCGCCCGTCGCCTCGCCGTTCTCGTAGGTGACGACGCCGCTGACGATGGTGGCGACATAGCCGGTCGCCCGCTGGATCATCCGGCGGCCCTCGGCCGGCAGGTCGAAGACCATCTCCGGCGCCTGGATGGCCAGCCGCTCGAAGTCGATGATGTTGACGTCGGCCTTCAGGCCGGGCGCGAGCACGCCGCGGTCGTTGAGGCCGTAGAGCCGGGCCGTGTCGCGCGTCTGCATCGACACCACCTTTTCCAGCGGCAGGGTCGGCCCCCGCTTCCGGTCGCGCACCCAGTGGGTCAGCATGTAGGTCGGGAAGCTGGCGTCGCAGATCACACCGCAGTGCGCGCCGCCGTCCGACAGGCTGAGCACCGTGTTGGAGTCGTGCATCATCGCGTGGATGTGGTCGAAGTTGAACTCGGCGTAGTTCAGCAGCGGCAGGTAGATGTAGCCGCGGCCGTCGTTCTCCATGAGCATGTCGTAGACGATGGCGTCCGGACTCTGGCCGCTGGCCTGCGCCAGCGCCTTGATCGAGTCCTCGGTGCGCGGTTCGTAGTCGAGGTTTCCGTCCGGCTGCTGCAGCCGGAACATGCGGTCGAAGCCCTGGGTCATGATGGCGCCCAGCGGGCCCATCTTCTTGCTCGGATCGGCCAGGATGGCGGCGCGGACCGCCGGTTCCCTCAGCTTCTCGAGGCGTTCCTCGAACGGCAGGGCGGCGATGTCGCGATAGGTCTGTCGGCCGACGAATGGATGGATCGTGCTCTGCCAGCCGAGCACGAGGCCCGTCGGGCGGCAGGCGATCTGGGCGGCGATGCTGGCGCCCTGGGCCCGCGCCTGCCGGGTCAGGTCCAGCAGCTTGACCCAGTTGTCCGGTTTCATCGGCGACTGCAGCAGGCTGTAGGTGACGGTCACGCCGGTATCCATCGACATGGCCGTCATCCAGTCGAACTCGGCTTCCGCCGGCGCCATGTCCGACGACATCTCGAACACGCCCGGACCGACAGAGGCCATGGCCTTGCCGATGGCCAGCAGCTCGTCCGCGGCCGCCGTGGTGCCCGGCATCACCGTGCCGTCCTTGGTGGTGTGGACCACGGTGCGCGAGGTCGAAAAGCCCAGGGCGCCGGCCCGCATGCCCTCGGCGACGATGGCCGACATGGCGGCGATGTCCTCGGGCGTGGCGTCCTCGTTGCGCGCGCCGCGGTCGCCCATGACATAGGCGCGGACGGCGCTGTGCGGCACGTGCGTGGCCACGTCCAGCACGCGCGGCTTGGAGTCGAGGCTGTCGAGGTATTCGGGGAAGGTCTCCCAGTCCCAGCTGATGCCCTCGGCCAGGGCCGAGCCGGGGATGTCCTCGACCCCCTCCATCAGCTCGATCAGCCAGTCGTGGCGGTCGCGCTTCACCGGCGCGAAGCCGACGCCGCAGTTGCCCATCACCGCCGTGGTGACGCCGTGCCAGCTGGACGGCGACAGATAGGGATCCCAGGTGACCTGGCCGTCGTAGTGGGTGTGGATGTCGACCCAGCCGGGGGTGACGATCAGGCTGGCGGCGTCGATCTCGCGCCGTCCCTGCCCCGTCACGGCGCCAACCGCGGTGATCAGGCCGTCGTCGATGGCGATATCGCCGGTCCGGGCCGGGGCGCCGGTCCCGTCGACGATGCGGCCGTTGCGGATCACCAGATCATGCATGGTCAGCTCCCTGCCCTCGTCCCGGCCCCTGTCCCGGGATCCTGGATGACGTGCGCGGAAGGATCATGGCCCCTTCCGGGGAGCATCGAAAGTATGACCCGGCGTAAGGCGGCGACGCTTTTGTATCGCGCCGCCGCCGATCCTGACGCTAGGCCGCGAAGCGCTTCAGCCGGTGGGCGATGATCTCGTCCGCCTCGGACATGATCCGGTCGATCAGTTCCTTGACGGTCGGGATGTCGTGGATCAGGCCCGCGACCTGGCCGCAGGACCAGCCCCCGGCGTCCATCTGGCCGTCGACCATCACCTTGGGATAGACGCCCGCCACCTCGGCGGCGATGTCGGCGAAGGAGACCTTGTCGCCCTTCTCCTTCTCGGTCTGGAGCAGCCGCTCGACAGCGACGTTGGTCAGCACGCGCTCGGTGTTGCGCAGCGGGCGCATGATCAGGCGGGTGTCGAGCTCGGTGGCGGCGACCAGCGCGTCCTTGACGTTCTGGTGGACCGGCGCGTCCTTGGTGGCGATGAAGCGGGTGCCCATGTTGATCCCCTCGGCGCCCATGGCCAGGGCGGCGACCAGCTGCGAGCCGGTGCCGCAGCCGCCCGAGGCGACGAACGGGATCTTCAGTTCCTCGGCGGCGCGGGGCAGCAGCACCCAGTTGCCGACGTCGTCCTCACCCGGGTGGCCGCCGCATTCGAAGCCGTCGACGCTGACCGCGTCACAGCCGATCGACTCCGCCTTCAGCGAGTGACGGACGGAGGTGCACTTGTGGATCACCTTGATGCCGGCCTCCTTGAGGCCCGGCAGCCACTTGGCCGGGTTGTTGCCGGCGGTCTCGACGGCCTTGACGCCGCTCTCGACGATGGCCTGCACGAAGCCCGGGTAGTCGGGCGGCGTCACCGCCGGCAGGAAGGTCAGGTTCACGCCGAACGGCTTGTCGGTCATGTCGCGGCAGCGCTTGATCTCGGCGGCCAGGCGTTCGGGCGTGCCCTGGGTCAGGCCGGTGATGATGCCCAGCCCCCCGGCGTTCGAAACGGCGGCCGCCATCTCGGCGAAGCCGACGTAGTGCATGCCGCCCTGGATGATGGGGTGCTCGATCTCGAACAGTTCGGTGATGCGGGTTTTCACTGGGGGCCTCCATTGCCGGTTCTTGTGGTTGGCCTCCTTGTTGGAGTTCCGCGCGGCGACTGACAAGCGCAGAAGCTCTGACAGCGCCCTCAAGCCGTTGCCATAACGGCGTTCAAAGTGGCATAAGGAGTGCCAATAGAAAGCGGTGGCAAGCCGCGCTCCAGGGAGGCGGACATGGCGGAAGTCTACAGGATCTTCGGATCGGAGATGTCGCCCTACTCGGTCAAGGTGCGGTCCTACGCCCGCTACAAGTCCATTCCGCACCAGTGGATTCCCCGGACCATGGCCAGCGAGGAGGCCTACCGGAAGTATGCCCGCCTGCCGATCGTGCCGACGGTGGCGACGCCGGAGGACGAGGGCCTGCAGGACTCGACCCCGATCATGGAGACGCTGGACGCCCGCTTCCCGGAGCCGTCGATCCACCCGGCCGATCCCGCCCTCGCCTTCCTGTCGGCCCTCATCGAGGAGTTCGGCGACGAGTGGGGCAACAAGCTGATGTTCCACCATCGCTGGTTCGCGCAGGTCGATCAGCTGGCCTCGGCCCAGACCCTGGCGCGGCTGGCTCAGCCGAACGGCGACGAGGCCGAGGTCGCCCAGTGGGCGGCGATGATCCTGCAGCGGATGAGCACGCGCGGCCATTTCGTCGGCTCCAGCCCGGCCAACGCGCCGCTGATCACCGGCTACTATTTCGAACTCCTCGACCTGCTGGAGGCGCACCTCCAGAGCCGCAAGTACCTGTTCGGCGGGCGGCCGGCCTTCGCCGACTTCGGCCTGGGCGGCCAGCTGTACGAGTGCTCGGTCGACCCGACCTGCGGCGCCGGCATGCGGGCCCGCGGTCCGGCCGTGCTCGACTGGTGCCACCGGATGATGGAGCCGCGCGACGACGGCCCGTTCGAGACCTGGGAGTCGCTGGCCCCGACCCTGAAGCCGCTTCTGGCCTATGTCGGCCGCTACTTCCTGCCCTGGACCGCCGCCAACGCCCGCGCGCTGGAGGCCGGCGAGCCCGAGTTCACCGTCGACCTGCCGGGCGGCGCCTACAGCCAGCCGCCGCAGAAGTACCATGCCCGCTCGCTGGGCGTGCTGCGCGCCCGCTACGCCGCCGTGGCGGACAACGCGGCGCTGAAGGTGATCCTCGACGAGGCCGGCTGCACGCCCTGGCTGGTCTGAGCAGGAGGTTGTGATGGAGACCTTCTACGTGTGGGCCGCGGCCCTGGCGGTCTACGGACTGTTCCTGGCCTGGTACGTGAACTGGCGCGGGCCGCTTCGGCCGGCCGAGGTGGACGCCTTCATGGCGAGGATCTCCGCCACCGATGCGGGCGACAACGGCCGCAACGAACTGGAGACCCTGCGCCGGTTCCTGAGCGCCGACGACGGCCGTGAGTTCTTCATGCTCAACGTCGTGCGGATGGCGACCCAGGACGTCCCCGATCCCGTCACCGGCCAGCCGCGCCCGCCGCGCGAGGTCATGGCCGGCTACACGAAGATGTTCATGCCGGCCCTGTTCGCCCGCGGCGGCCATCCCGCCCTTGCGGCCCGCAAGATCGGCGGCTTCTTCGACACCTGGGGCATGGAAGACAGCCCGGAGTGGTCGCTCATCGGCTACATGCGCTATCGCAGCCGCAGGGACCTGGCGATCCTGGTCTGTGACCCGCGCTTCAGCGGCGCACATGACTTCAAGTACGCCGCCATGCCGCAGACCTTCAACTTCCCGACCCGGCCGATGATCATGACGCTCGCCGGCCCGAAGGTCTGGGTGGCGCTGATGCTCGCGCTCGGCGCCGCCCTCGCGCAGGTCGCGCTGCTGCTGGCGAAGGGCGGCTGAGGCGATGGACATCGCGGCCCTGCTCCCGCCCAGCACCAACGACGCCTATCGCGGCTCACGGCTGGCGGTCTGGTTCCTGGTCCTGGCTTCCGTGTTGACCATCGTGCCGGGCCTGATCCACTACGCCCTGCCCGACGGCGGCGCGGGCGTGATCGCCGGCATCGACCTCGGCACCGCCGGACCGACCATCATCGCCGTCTTCGCCTGGTACGGCGCGCTGCAGATCCCGTTCGGGCTGCTGCTGCTGGTCGTCGCCCTGCGATATCGCAGCCTCGTGCCGCTCTGCCTTCTGCTGCTCATCCTGCAGCAGGGCCTCGGCGCCGCCGCCGGCTGGCTCTGGAAAGGCGCGCACGGCGACCACCATCCGCCGGAGCATTACGCCAGCGTGGTCTTCGTGGGGCTCGGCCTGGTGTTCCTGGCCCTCTCCCTCCGCCCACGGTCCGGTCCGACCGCTTGACGACGACAATATCGGCATTCATTGTGCCAATATAATCGACGAGGGCGCGGACGCCGCACGAGCCGCCCGCCGGGGGAGAGACGTGATGCTGAAGAAGATCCTCATCGGGCTTCTGGTCCTGATCGTGGTCGGTGGGTCCGTCGCCGTCCTGAACCGCAAGTCCATCGTCCTGTTCGCCGCGACTCGCGCCGGCCGCCTTGATGTCGCCCCGACCCGGCCGGTAGCCTGGCAGCAGGGGCCGCAGACGCCCCTGCCGGCGGCGGCTACGGGCGAGCGCCCGCCCAACATCATCTTCATCCTCGCCGACGACCTCGGCTACAACGATATCTCGACCTTCGGCGGCGGCGTGGCCGGCGGCCGGGTCAAGACGCCCAACATCGACCGGCTGGCCGGCGGCGGCGCGGTGTTCACCCAGGCCTATTCCGGCACCGCCACCTGCGCCCCCTCGCGCGCGATGCTGATGACCGGCCGCTACCCGACCCGCACCGGCTTCGAGTTCACCCCCACGCCCAACGGCATGGGCCGCATGCTGGCGATGTTCGGCGAGGAGAAGGGCTCGGAGTTGCCGCCGACCCTGCTGCTGAAGGACCGTGACGCCGCCGCGCCCGATTTCAATGAACAGGGCCTGCCCGGGTCTGAAATCACCGTGGCGGAGATGCTGAAGGGCCGCGGCTACCACACTGTCCATATCGGCAAGTGGCACCTGGGCTCGGGCAAGGAGTTCGGCCCCAACGCCCAGGGGTTCGACGAGAGCCTGCTGATGGCCAACGGCCTCTACCTGCCGGCCGGCGATCCGCGCGGCGTCGAGGCCCGGCTCGACTTCGACCCGATCGACAAGTTCCTCTGGGCCCGCATGCAGTTCGCCGCCACCTACAACGAGGGGGAACCCTTCGAGCCCGGCGGCTACCTGACCGACTGGTGGACCGACGAGTCGATCAAGGTCATCGAGGCCAACCGCAACCGGCCCTTCTTCCTCTACATGGCGCACTGGGGCGTCCACACGCCGCTGCAGGCGACGAAGGAGGATTACGAGGCGGTCGGCGACATCCAGCCCCATCGCCTGCGGGTCTACGCGGCCATGGTGCGGGCGCTGGACCGCAGCGTCGGCCGGATCATGGACAAGCTCGAGGCCGAGGGTCTGGCCGACAACACCATCATCGTCTTCTCCAGCGACAATGGCGGCGCGGGCTACATCGGGCTGTCCGACATCAACAGGCCCTACCGCGGCTGGAAGCTGACCCTGTTCGAGGGCGGCATCCGCGTGCCGATGTTCATCAACTGGCCCGACCAGATCGCGCCCGGCCGGCGGATCGTGTCGCCCGCCGCCCATATCGACCTGTTCCCGACCCTGGCCTCGGCCGCCGGCGCCCCGCTGCCCGGCGGCGTGGCCATCGACGGCGTCGACCTGCTGCCGGTGGCCAGCGGAAAGAGCCCGGCGCTCGCCGAGCGGCCGATCTTCTGGCAGAGCGGCTACTATCAGGCCGTCCGTCTCGGCGACTGGAAGCTGCAGGTCAGCGAGCGACCGAAGAAGACCTGGCTCTACAACCTGGCGACCGATCCGACCGAGAAGACCAACCTCGCCGCCGCGCTACCCGACCGGGTCGCCAGTCTGAAGGCGCTGCTGGACAGGCATCAGGCCGACGCGCGCAAGCCGCTGTACCCCTACACGCTCGAAGGCGCCGTCGCCGTCGACAAGACCCGCGCCGACAGCTTCCGCAAGGGCGACGAGTACGTCTACTGGCCGAACTAGGCTGGCGCCGGGCGGGCCTGACTCCATGATTTGACATTCTGTCATTTCTGACATTATGTCACTTAATGTCCAGGCCGCCCCTCGTCGTCGACCGCCGCACGCGCACCCGCGACGACCTTCTGATCGCCGCCCAGACCCTGCTGGCCACGCACAGCGCGGGGTCGCTGGGCATCCGGCAGATCGCGACCCAGGCGGGCGTGGTCCATGGAACATTCTACAACTACTACCCGGACGTCGACGGCCTGATCGACGACCTCGCCGCCCTCATCGTCGCGTCACACGCCACCCAGGTGCTCGACCTGCGGACCGACGACCACGACCCGGCGGTGCTGTTCGCGCGGGTCACCCGCCGGACGCTGCGACTGGCCGCCGGGGGGCCGACCTACGGCCGCCTGCTGTTCGACGCCGGCCTGCCGGTTGACCGGTTCATCGGCGGGCTGCGGCTGGCCATGGGCGGCGACATTATCGCCGGCGTGGCCCAGGGGGCGTTCAGCGTCGCCGACGCATCGATCGCCATCAGCCTGACCACCGGCGCCATCCTCGGTGCGGCGCTGGATCTGCACCGTGGGACGCTGCCGCCCGCCGCCATCGACGCGGTAACCGCCCGGCTTCTGGAGTCGCTCGGCGTGCCGCGGGATCGCGCCGCCGCGCTGGTCGCCGAGCCGCTGGCCGATGTTCCGCCGCCCGCGCCGCCGCTGCGCTGGGCGGACATTCCCTCCCCGCTCCGCGAGGCCCTGCATGCCGCCTGAGCTCATCCGTTTCCGCCGAGACGATCCCGGCTACGAGGCCGCCCGGCGCGCCTGCGCCTTCAACGCCCGCCTGCCGGACCGCTTCCCGGACATCATCGTCCAGGCGCGGACGCAGGCCGAGGCAGCCGGCGCCGTCAGACTGGCCCGCGCCGAGGGCTGGAAGGTCGGCGTCCGGTCCGGCGGCCACAGCTGGGCGGTCAGCCACCTGCGGGACGGCGGCATGCTGCTGGACGTCTCGCGGCTGAACGCCGTCGAGATCGACGCCGCCGGCCTGTCCGCCCGGGCCGGTCCCGGCTGCAAGGGCCATGAGCTGAACGACGAGCTCGCCCGCCATAAGCTGCTGTTTCCGGTCGGACACTGCCAGGGCGTCGCGCTGGGCGGCTATCTGCTGCAGGGCGGCTTCGGCTGGAACAGCCGTGTGCTCGGCAACGCCTGCGAGAACGTCACCGCCATCGACTACGTCGACGCGGAGGGCCAGATCCGCCACGCCAGCGCGACCGAGAACAGCGACATGTACTGGGCGGCGCGCGGCGCGGGGCCTGGCTTCTTCGGCGTCATCACCCGCTATCATCTGAAGCTGACGCGACGACCCAGGGTCATCGGCGCCCAGGTCGCCTTCTATCCCGTGAGCGCCCTCGAAGCGCTGGCGCGCTGGGCGCACGCGGTCGGGCCGACCGTGCCGCGCTCCATCGAGCTGATGATGCTGCTGTCGCGCGACACGCCGCTGGTGAAGGGGCCGGGGATCACCGTGGTGGCCCCGGTCTTCGCCGACAGCCTGCGGGAGGCCTGGCGCGACCTCGCCTTCATGAAGACCCTGCCGGCCGGCGCGGCGATGAAGCTGCCGTTCCTGCCGACCTCCGTCGCGGCCATGACCCGGCAGGTGATGGAGCACTATCCGACCGGCTACAACTACGCGGTCGACAACATGTGGACGGGCGCGTCGGTCGAGGACCTGCTGCCCGGCCTGCGGCGGATCGCGCAGACCCTGCCGGCCGCGCCGTCGCACATGCTGTGGATGAACTGGGCCCCGCCGGCGACACGGCCGGACATGGCCTACTCGCTGGACGACCAGACCTACATCGCTCTCTACGGGGTCTGGAACCAGGACGCCGACGCGCCCGCCGCCTCCCGCTGGGCCATGGACAACATGACGGCCATGACGCCGCTGGCGACCGGCGTGCAGCTGGCCGACGAAAACCTGGGCGCGCGGCCGGCGAAGTTCGTCGCCGACGCCAACCTCGCCCGGCTGGACGCCCTGCGGGCCGAGCATGATCCCGAGGGGCGCTTCCATCCCTGGATGGGCCGGCCATGAGCTCGCTCCACGGCCCCGGCTGGCCGGATGCATTCGCCGCCCTGCCCTACGCGCGCTTCTGGAACCCGGTGCTCGCGCCGCTTCCGGAACGCGCGCTGCGGGCGCTGGAGCGCGGCGCCCGGCCCCTGCCCTCGTTGCCCGGCCTGGCGGCTTCGCGCGCGACGCTGCTGGACCCCGCTGCGGACTCGGTCAGCGGCTACGGCTTCGACGACAAGGGCCGCATGCATGTGGCCATCGATATCGACATGCCCGGCGTCACGCCGGCGATGATCGACTGGTGGTTCGGCTGGCACGGCGACCGGGCCGCCAAGTACCGGCTCTGGCACCCGGAGGCCCACGTCAGCGCCGCCTGGCTCAAGGCCCCGCCGGCCGGCGGCGTCGGCCGCGCCCGCTATATCGGCCAGACCTCGATCGTCGACGAGTACATCGGCAGCCGCCGCCTGAACGGCTCGATCCGGTTTGTGCCTCCGGCCCAGCTCGGCTTCACCAATCCGTCGCTGAAGGACGACCAGGTCGCCACCGTGATCTGCGCGCGGACAGGCCCGGCCGACGCGCCGGTCGATGTCGGCTGGCTGGCGCATGCGGTGCTGGCCACATCGGGCGGCAGCGTCATGCGGTCGCGGTTCTGGTTCGGCGGCGAGCACGTCGCCGGACGGGGCGGCCCGGGCGGCGCCCTGGCGGCGCTGATGGCCTCCCGCATCCTTCGCCTCACGGAGAGCGACGCCCGGGCGCTGCTCATCCACTGCGCAGAGGAGATGCAGCATCTGGCCGGCTTCCTGCCCGCCCTTCATGCGGACTTCCGGGACGATCCGGTAGACCTGCCTTCAGCCGCCTGACGGCGGCGCGGCGGACCAGCGGGACATCAGGGCGCCCAGGAAAGCCGGTCGCGCCGGATCGGCTGTTGGCGTCGTCCACAGCTCGCCGGACGCCGCCCGCTCGAAGGCGGCGTCGAAGGTGCGCTGCATCGAGACGGTGTCGAAACTCATCATGCTGCCCTGCGTGGGATCGGCCTGGATGGAGGCGATGCTGAGCGGCAGCCGGTGGGCGGCGCAGAAGTTCGTCGTCATGCTGATGGCCTGCCGGTAGGAAAACCGCAACATGGTGTCGAAGGCGCGGATCAGGATCGCGGGCACATTGTTTGGGGTGGTGCGCGGCGCCTGATCCAGCACGGTGTTGACGATCACGTAGATGCGGCTGCGCTGCAGCCGATGGCGCAGGTTCTTCCAGCGCAGCATGGCCTCGGGCATCACGAACAGCGGCGTGGCGACACCACCGTCGACATGCATCTCCTCATAGACCACCCCCTCGCGCTCGACGGCGATCCGCTTGGGCGGGAACAGGCCCGGCAGGCTGGCCGAGGCGACGAGCACGTCGCGGAACAGGCTCAGCGCCGCCGGCCCGCCGACCGAGGCGATCTCGCCCATGTTCCAGATCACCGTCCGCTGGCTGTCCAGGTCGGTGGTGGCGACCAGCAGGCGCCGGCCCTGGGCATGGCGCGCGGCGACCGCCTCAAGCATGTCCTCCTTCAGGAACGGATCGATCAGCCGCTCGAGCTGCTCGCTCCTGAACACGCCGCCAAAGTTCCCCGACAGGCCGCCGAGGCTGAGCAGCTTGGCCGCGTAGCCGCCGGTGTAGGCGTCCCGCAGCTTGTCGTCCCAGTCCGGGCCCAGGAAGGCGAACGGCGCGATCAGGGCCCCGGTGCTGACCCCGGTGACGATGGCGAAGTCGGGCCGCTGACCGGCCGCCGTCAACCCGACCAGCACGCCGGCCCCGAAGGCGCCGCCCGCCGCCCCGCCCGAGATGGCCAGGATGTTGAAGTCCTCGCGCTGCAGCAGGACCTTGGGCAACGACAGGCTGTCGGCGGCCGATTTCAGCGACTCCTCGGCCTCCTCGACCGTCAGGCGAACGCCCTCGAACCCCGGAATCTCGGCGTCGCCGTTGGTCGGCGCCGGCAGCCGCACCAAGCCGTTGGTTCGCGATCTTGAGTGATTTTCATCAGCCATGGGGGGAGCCCGGGGACGAAGAGATCAGAGAATGCGGCAAGCGTCCTCGAACGTCAGCCGCGGATTGCGGGGAAATAGGTTTTCATCGGTGCCGTATCCGATGTTGCACACGAAGTTCACCTCCCAGCTCGTCCCGGCGAAGAACGCCTCGTTGACCCCGGAGGCGTTGAAGCCGGACATCGGCCCGCAGTCGAGGCCAAGCGAGCGCGCCGCCAGCATCAGATACGCGGCCTGCAGCGATCCGTTCCGGAAGGCGGTCTCCTTCGCCAGCGCGGGGTTGGCGGCGAACACCTCTCCGGCCCGCGGCTTGTGGGGGAAGACCTGCGGGATTTTCTCGCCAAAGTTCAGGTCGTAGGCGATCAGCACATTGACCGGCGCGGCCAGGGTCTTGTCCCGGTTGCCCGAGGCCATGTGCGGGGCCAGCCGCTGCCTGGCCTCCTCACTGACCAGGAACACGAACCGGCCCGGCTGGGCGTTCGACGCCGTCGGGCCGAGCGCGGCCATCTCGTACAGCTCGCGGATCAGCGCCGGGGCCACCGGGTCAGGCGACCAGCCGTTGTGCGTCCGCGCCTCCCGGAACAGCTGGTCCAGCGCGGCGTCAGGCAGGCGGTCGGTCATCGGGGGTACTCCACGGGGAAGACTTGGCGCCAGCGCACCCTATGCCATTGTCCGGGGGCCAGCGACACAGAGGCGAGCACGACGCGACGGCTAGCCGCCGCGCAGCGCCGCCTCCACGTCCCCCCGCCACGGCAGCGAACTCTGCGCCCCGGCCTTCGCCGCGGTCAGCGCCCCGGCGGCGCAGGCGAACCGCAGCGCTTCGGCGGGCGCCATGCCCTCGAGCATCGCCACCACGAGCGCGCCGACAAACGCGTCCCCGGCGCCGGTCGTGTCGATGGCGCGCACCTCCGGCGGCTCGGCGGTGGCCACGCGGACGCCGTCGCGCAGCAGGGTCGCGCCGCGCGAGCCCCAGGTGACGGCGACCAGCCCCGGCAGGCCGTGCAGGCGGCGGCCGAAGTCCCCCGCCTCGGCTTCATTGACCACCAGCAGATCGGCGCGCCGCAGCACAGCGTTGTCGATGTCCAGGTTGGCCGGCGCCAGGTTCACGCAGACGAAGCCGGTCGCCCGCGCCACGGCCGCCGCGACGGTCTCCAGCGGGATCTCCAGCTGGCAGATCAGCGCGCCGCCGATGACGTCGGGCAGCCGGTCGGGCGTCAGGGACAGGTTGGCGCCCGAGACGACCACGATCTGGTTCTCGCCCTCGGCGTCGACGGCGATCAGCGCCGCGCCGGTCGCCGCCGCCGCATCGACGGTCACCCGGGCCAGGTCGACGCCGTCCGCCCGCAGCAGCGCCAGCGCCTGGTCCGCCATGGCGTCGGCGCCGACCCGGCCGATCAGGGAAACCGCCGCCCCCAGCCGCCGGGCCGCCAGCGCCTGGTTGGCGCCCTTGCCGCCCGGATGGATGGCCAGGGTCGCGCCGGTGACCGTCTCGCCGGGCGTCGGCAGCGCGGCGCCGGCGGCGACAAAGTCCAGATTGATCGAGCCGACGACGGCTATGGGGGTCTGGCGTGTCACCCCGCCATTGTCGGCGCTGAATCGGCGTCGGAGCAAGGGCATGACGTTGGGGAGGCGTTTACATCCCGCCCGCGCCGGGCATCATCGCCGGACCGACAGCCCTTCCGATCCGGAGACGCCCCCATGCCCCGCCTACGTCAGGTTCCCCGCGCCGAAGTCGATCAGGGCACAGGCCTTCGCATGTACAACCTGCTGTTCGGGGACCGCGACCCGGTGGCCGAGCCCGGCACCGCCACCGGCACGCCCGGCGACTGGTGGACCGTCTTCGCCCAGTCGCCGGACATCCTGCACCACAGCTGCCAGGGCTTCGCCCTCTACCGGAGCCCGGCCCGCAAGCTGGACCCGGTGCTGCGCGAGCTGGGCCAGACCCGCGCCGGCTTCAACAAGGGCAGCCAGTTCGTCTTCTCGCAGCACTGCAAGTCCTTGCGGGGCCTGAAAGTCTCGGAAGAGAAGATCGCCGCCGTGCCGCATTGGCCGGTCGCCGACTGCTTCAACGAGCAGGAACGCGCGCTGCTGGCCTATGCCGACTGCCTGACGCTACAGAACGGCCGCACGCCGGACGCCGTTTTCGACAAGCTCAAGACCTTCCTGAGCGAGGAGCAGATCCTGGAGTTCACCTACATCACCTGCATGTACGACATGCATGCGGTGATGAGCCGGGCCCTGCGCACCGAGTTCGACGACCGCGACGAGGTGATCGTCGAGGTCGCCGCGCCGGAGGATTTCAGCGCCCGGGACTTCCTCGATACCGGCCGCGAGCCGCGCTAGCCAGGTACGGAACCGAACTTGCCGGCGTTGTAGTCGCCGATCGCGTCGATGATCTGCTGGCGCGTGTTCATGACGAAGGGGCCGTGCGAAACGACGGGCTCGTTGAACGGCGCGGCGTGACCGAAGACGACGAAGGCGTCGGTCGCCGCCGTCAGCTCCACCGTGTCGCCGTCGGCGTTGAGGGCCACCAGGTGGTGCGGCTTTGTCGCCGCGCCAGCGACGGCCGCCTCGCCGCGCACGACATAAAGAAAGACATTGCGGCCCGCCGCCGCCGGCAGGGTGACACGGCCGCCGGCCTTCAGCCGCACGGTGGCCATGACGATATCGACGAGCGGCGCGTAGGGGCCCTTCACGCCGGCGATCTCTCCGGCGATCACGTCGACCTCGACCCGCCCCTCATCCAGCGTCGCCACCGGGATCTCGTCCCGCTGCAGTCCGACGTAGCGCGGCGGCGTGAACTTCAGGGCGGCGGGCAGGTTCACCCACAGCTGCAGGATCTCCAGCGGGCCGCCGGCGCGCTTGAAGGCCTCCGGCGACAGCTCGGCGTGGACCAGACCGCTGCCGGCCGTCATCCACTGCACCCCGCCGGCCCGGATGACGCTCTCGTGCCCGCCGCTGTCCAGGTGGGACAGCTCGCCCTCGAGGATGAAGGTCACCGTCTCGAAGCCGCGATGCGGGTGCGGCCCGAACGGCAGGCCGCGGTTGTTCGCCGGATAGACCTGCGGGCCGTGGTGGTTGAGGAACAGGAACGGATCGATCTGGTCCACGCCCGGCCCCGGCAGCGGCCGGCGGGTGACCAGATCGGCGATGTCGTCGCGATGGGCGGGGTGCAGCGCCCTGATGGTCCGGCCGGTCATGCGGGTCTCCTTGCGGTGACAGGTAGTGCGCTCACGGCGAGTGGGAAACCCTCTCACGTCCTGTCATCCCGGCGAAGGCCGGGACCCAGTTGCGAGCGCCGCACCTCGGTCGGAATCCTGAGAGCCGTGCCTGAATCTGGGTCCCGGCCTTCGCCGGGATGACAGGAGATAGGAGCCTCAGACCGGCTCCCCGTTGAAGCGGATATTGTCCTTCTCCAGCCCCTTCAGCACGACCGCGACACCGCCGGAGCGGATCATCCACTCCAGCCGGTGGTCGCGGTACTGGCGCTTGAAGAGGCCGGCGTCGACGATGCCGGCGACGGCCGACATGGCCTGGATCGAGTCGGCGGCGGCCTTGAACGACGCGGCGACCGAGGGTCTGGCCCGGGCGCGACCCAGCCATTGGCCAAGCGCGCTGTCCGGCGCCGGTCCGACGCCATGGCCGACGGCGCCCTGGACGAACGGCGCGGCGCAGAGGTCGGCCCAGCCGAAGGTCTCGCCGTTCAGCCATTCGGACTCGCCCAGCTGCTTCTCCAGCCAGGCGTGCAGCCTGCCCGTCTGCTGCGCGGCGGCGGTCTTCAGCGTCACGGCCAGCTCGCCCTCGGCGCGGCGGAACCAGGCGATCTCCGACAACCCCCAGGTGATGGCCTCGTAGTGGGTGTCCATCACCTCCTCGATCATCCGCGCCCGGGCCCGGGCCAGCGGGTCGGCCGGCAGCAGGGCCGGCGTCGGGTAGCGGTCCTCGATGAACTCCAGGATGATCGAGGAGTCGAAGATCGGCGCCCCGTCGACGAACAGCACCGGCACCTCGCCGCGCGGATTGGCGGCGCGGAAGGCCTCCGGCGTGTTGCCCGATCCCATGGCGTTGGGCGTGCTGACGGTGAAGTCGATCTCCTTCTCGACAAGGGCGATCTTCACCTTCTGGGCATAGGGCGACAGCGGGTGTTCGAGCAGGTCGAGCATGGCGTTTCCTCGGGTGTTTTGACGATTGAGCCCCCGCCCGGAGCGCCTCGTCAACGGCGCCGCGACGTCACCCCTGTACGCCCCGTCGCCGCCGTCCTAGCCTTCCCCCAGAGTAATTGAGGGAGCTTTCCGGTGACGAAGACGACGGTATCGCGGCGCGGCCTTGGCGCGCTGCTCGGACTGGGCGCGGCCGCGGCCGCCCTTCCCGCCTCGGCCCAGGAACCGGCGGCCGGGGCCGCTCCGGTCAAGGCGCCGAAGTATCCGTTCGCCACGACCGAGGCCTTCGACGCCTCGAAGGTCCCCGCCTACAAGGGCCGGCACGACAAGGTCTACGCCCACATCGACGCGCACCAGGACGAGCACCTGGAAAACCTGCGCCGCTGGGTCCGCCAGCGCTCGATCAGCGCCCAGAACGACGGGGTGCTGGAGATGGCGAAACTGGTCGAGGGCGACCTCAAGGCGCTCGGCTTCCAGGAGACCGCCATCGTCCCCAGCAAGGGCCACCCGGGCGTCTGGGGCTGGTTCGACGCCAGGGCGAAGAAGACCCTCGTCGTCTACATGATGTACGATGTGCAGCCGATCGAGCCGACCGGCTGGAAGGTCGACGCCTTCGCCGGCGAGCTGGTCGACGATCCGAAGTTCGGCCAGGTGCTGATGGCGCGCGGCGCGACCAACCAGAAGGGCCCCGAGCGCGCCTTCCTCAACGCCGTCGCCTCGATTCTGGCCGTGAACCGCAAGCTGCCCGTCAACCTGATGGTCCTGGCCGAGGGCGAGGAGGAGCTCGGTTCGCCCAACTACCCGGAGATCATCGGCAAGTACGAGGACCGGCTGAAGACCGCCGACGGCGTCTTCTTCCCGATGAACAGCCAGAGCCCCGGCGGCAAGGTCACCCTGCCGATGGGCGTGAAGGGCATCTGGTACGCCGAGCTGGAGTCGGTCGGCGGTCCGCAGGGCGGGCCCAAGGAGGCGGAGGTCCACGGCTCGCAGAAGTCGATCCTCGACAGCCCGGTCTGGCGCCTGGCCCATGCGCTGGCCAGCCTGACCAGCGTGGACGGCAACACCTGCCTCGTGCCCGGATTCTACGACCCGATCCGGCCGCCCAGCCTCGAGGAGCAGAGGCTGACCAACGGCCTGATGCCCGCCTGGCTGGCCGAGGAAGCCCAGCGCAAGGACGCGTTGAAGGTCGACCGCTGGATGAATGGCATGACCGCCGGGGAGACGCTCTACGAGCATCTGTTCAACCCCAGCTTCAACATCGACGGCCTGGTCAGCGGCTACACGGGCGTGGGGACCAAGACCATCCTGCCGCACAAGGCCCTGGCCAAGATCGACGTGCGGATGGTGCCCAACCAGACGCCCGAACAGATCATGCAGCAGTTCCGCGATCATCTGGACGCGAAGGGCTTCACCGACATCACGATCACCCAGCTGAGCGGCTATCCGGCGGCCCAGACGTCGGTCGACGCGCCGCTGGTGCGCGCCGCCATCGGCGCCTTCAACAAGCACGGCGTGACGCCGCGCATCATGCCCCGGCTGGCCGGCAGCGCGCCCTATCACGTCTTCACCGACCGCCTGAAGCTGCCGCTGGTCACCGGCGGCATGGGCCACGGCTCGGCCCAGCACGCGCCAAACGAATACATGGTCATCAAGCCGAAGGCCGGCTCGGCCGTCGCGGGCTTGGCGGAGGTGGAGAAGTTCTACGTCGACCTGCTCTTCGCTCTGGCGGAGGCGTAGTAGCCTCGAACGGGACATGCACTTCAGTGCGTGTCCCGCGCCGCTAACCGATGGGGACACGCACTGAAGTGCATGT
>JAUSPV010000006.1 GCA_030652755.1 Caulobacter sp.
CTGCGTGCTTCGACACGCGCCTGCGGCGCTGCTCAGCATGACTTGGTTTGTAGGCCTTTTCTCATAGTCATCCTGAGCAGCCGCGAAGCGGCGTGTCGAAGGACGCACTGCGAACCCAGTGTTCTTGGGTGGCCCGAACGAGTCGGGCCATGACGGGTGAAGGTCGGACCCCTACCGGGTGAACACGCCCAGCAGCAGCGGCCGCGCGAACAGGGCGGCGACCTCGTCCAGCTCGGCTGACGGCGCCCAGACCTGCAGCGAGGCGGCGGCGTTGATCATCGAGCTCAGCATATGGGCCGCGACGAGCGGGTCGACGGGCCGGATCGAGCCCTCGGCGATGCCGTCCGAGACCATGCCGGCGAACCGCTCCGACACCCGGGCGTAACGGTCGACGATGTCGGGCCGGATCTCCTGCGGCAGCGCGCCCATCGACGAGGCCCGCAGCAGCGGTCCGTGGTCGGAGAGCTGGTAGTTGACCAGAGCCGCCGCCGCCGCCGCCAGCCGCGTCCACTGGTCGGTCTTCAGGTCCCGCGCCGCGAACTGCACCGTGCGCATGATGGTGAAGGTGCGGTCGAAGCACTCGACGACCAGGTCATCCTTGGCGTCGTTGTGGTGGTAGAAGCTGCCCTTGGTGACGTTCAGCGCCGCCGAGATGTCCTCGACCGAGGCGCCGCGATAGCCCTTCTGGTTGATGACCCGGGTGGCGGCGACCAGGAAGGTCTCGCGCGAGACGTCGGTGCTGGCCGCTTCCGGCGGGGTGGGGTCGGGCAGGGCCGGCGGGGCCCAGGCGCGGGCGCCGACCGCCAGGCCGCCGCAGAGAATATCGAACATACGGTCGCGTATGCGCGGGTAGTCCTCGAGGTCGTACCGCCGCGTCCAGGTCACGGTCCAGAAGGCCTGCTCCAGCAGCAGGTGGGTCCGGGCCGTGGCCTCAAGCCGCGACAGGCCGGCGAACTCCGGATCGTCGAAGAAGCCGCGGATGGTGCGGAACAGGTCGTTGAACGCCGCCGCCACCTGGCCGCGCAGAGGTTCGTTGAGGGCCCGCATCTCGCTGAAGGCGACGATCGGCGCCGCCTCCTTCAGGCGGATCTTCGCCGCCATGTCGAAGAACAGCTCCAGGAACTTCGCCAGTCGCGCCCGCGCGCCGCTGACCGCGCCCGCCTCCACCGCCAGGCCGGTGAAGATGTCGATGCCGCGCATGAAGCAGGCGGCCGCCAGATCGTCCTTCTTGCGGTAGTAGTAGGTCACCGAGGTGGTGATCAGCCCGACCTCCGCCGCGACGTCGGCCAGGGTCATCCCCTTGACGCCTTCACGATTCAGGATCGTGGTGGCCGCCGTCAGGATGGCTTCCTTCTTGGCGGCGTAGCGGGCTGTGGCGGGCGTGCTCACGCGGCGGCGTCTCCGGCGAATACCGCCTTCAGGTCGGACTTCATGATCTTCCCGTTGGCGTTGCGAGGGAGGGTCTCATGCCAGAAGGCGACGCGTACCGGAACCTTGAAAGCGGCCAGACGGTCGGCGACGAAGGCGCGAAGCTCCTGTTCGGTCGCCCGCGCGCCGGGTTTGAGCGTTACGACGGCGCCCGGCTCCTCGCCCAGCGTCCGGTGCGGGATGCCGATCAGCGCCGCGTCCATCACCGCCGGATGGTCGTAGAGGACGTTCTCGACCTCGATGCAGTAGATGTTCTCGCCGCCGCGGATCAGCATGTCCTTGGCGCGGTCGATGATGAAACAGAAGCCGTCCTCGTCGAGACGGGCCAGGTCGCCGGTCTTGACCCAGCCGTCGATGAAGGTCTGGGCCGTCGCTTCAGGCTTGTTCCAGTAGCTGCGCAGGACCATCGGGCCGCGGGCCCACAACTCGCCGACCTCGCCGACCGGTAGTTCGACGTGCGGCGCCTCGACCGTCATGATCTTCATCTCGCCGACCGCCGGCGCCGGGCCGCAGCTGTCGGGCCGGTGGACGTAGTCGTCGGAATTGTTGTTGGTGAAGGTGGCGCTCGTCTCGGTCATGCCCCAGCCGTTGCCCGCCGACGCCTTGGGCCAGACCTCCTTGATCCGCCGAACCAGCTCCGGCGCCGAGGGCGCGCCGCCGTAGGAGATGCCGTCGATCGAGCTGAGGTCGTACTCGGCCCGCTGCGGATGCTCGATCAGTTGCCAGGCGATGGTCGGTACGCCGCCGGTGTTGGTCACCCGCTCGCGCTCGATCAGCTTCATGCCTTCCAGCGCGTCCCACTTGCGCATCAGCACCAGCTTGCCGCCGTTGTTGAGCGCGGGGGCCAGGGTCGCCGAGCAGCCGGTGACGTGGAACATCGGCACCACCAGCAAGGTCACCCGCTGCGGCGCGTTGGGGTCAGGGGCCGGCGGCGTCTCGCCCCGGCGCAGGAAGGCCCGGGCCAGGGCCGCGCCGGTCGTCAGGACGTTGCTGGTCATCGTCCGGTGGGTGCCCAGCGCGCCCTTCGGCTTTCCGGTGGTGCCGGAGGTGTAGAAGATCGTCGCGTCGTCATCGGGCGCGATCGGCGTCGTCGGCAGCGGCCGGTCGGGCAGGCCGGCCCAGCTGCCCGGGGCGCCGATCACCGACTCCAGCCGCCGTACGCGCGGGTCATCCCAGGGATCGTCCTCGCGGCAGACATAGACGCCTTCGAGATCGGGACAGTCTTTCAGGTGCTCGGCGATCCGCTCCAGGCGTTCGGGGTCGGTGATGACGATCCTGCTGCCGGAATCGGTCAGGCCGTAGTGCAGCTCCTGTCCGGTCCACCAGGCGTTCAGCGGCGTGACGATGGCGCCCAGGCTGACGGCGGCGAAGAAGGCCACTGGCCATTCCGGCAGATTGCGCATGATCAGCGCCACCCGGTCGCCCTTGCCGACGCCGTCGGCCGCCAGCCGCTCGGCCAGGGCCGCGACCGCGCGGTGGAAGGCCTCGAAGGTCACCCGCTCGTCCTCGTGGACGATGAACTCGCGGTCTGGAAAGGCCCGGCCGTTGGTCACCATGTCGCGCAGCGTCGGCGGAGCGTTCTTCCACACGGTGGTCGGGACGCCCCGGATGACGAGGTCTTCGGTCTCGAACCGCGAGCCGGGCGCGGTCAGGATCGCATGCGCCTCGTCGATGGTCATGGCGGGCCAGGCGGTCACGCGGCTTCCCCGCGCCCGGCGGTCGTCGTCCTGCCGCCGGCCGCCTGAAACCCGGCGTCGGTCTCGAAATCCAAGGCCATCTCACTCCCCCAATCCGCGCTCTGGCCGCGCGCCCTGCTTCGCAGGTCGGGTATCGACGTCCGACCGGCTCACCGACCGATTTAAGGGGGTGGCGAGGCGAGATGCAATCGGTTCGAAGGCTGAGTATGTGGATTCAGGCCGCGGCGGCGTCCTCGTCCTCGTCCGACAACACGGCGGCGATGCCGGCCACCAGCGCCCCGGGCGACAGCGGCTTGGACACCACCCCGTTCATGCCCGCCGCGAGATAGGCGTCGGTCTGATGCTGCAGGGCGTTGGCGGTCATGGCCAAAATCGGCGTGGCCGACGCCGGCCCCGACATGGCGCGGATCAGGCGCGTGGCCTCCACCCCGTCCATCACCGGCATCTGAACGTCCATGAAGATCAGATCGAACGGGGTCAGGGCGACCGCATCGACGCCCATGCGTCCGTCGTCCGCGGTCTCGACCTCGGCGCCCAGCTGCTCCAGCAGCCGCGTGGCGATCAGGCGGTTGGTCGGATTGTCCTCGACGACCAGCACCCGCAGCCCTTCGAGCAGGGCCCCCGGAGTGCTCGCCTCGACGGCGGGCTCGGCGACCGCCGGGGCGGCGATCTCCAGCCAGAAGGTGGAACCCACGCCGGGCGCGCTGCGCATGCCGATCTCGCCGCCCATCAGCTCGGCCAGCCGGCGGCTGATCGCCAGCCCCAGGCCCGAACCGCCGAAGCGCCGGGTGGTGGAGCCGTCGGCCTGGTGGAAGCGCTGGAACAGGTCAGCCTGGGCCTCGTCCGAGATGCCGACCCCCGAGTCGGTGATCTCGAACCGCAGCCGCGCCTCGCCGTCGCGTTCGCTGCGGCTGAGCCGGGCGTCGACGCCGCCCTTGACGGTGAACTTCACGGCGTTGCCGATTAGGTTGAACAGCACCTGCCGCAGGCGCACCGGATCGACGGAGGACCAGCCCTGGCCCTGTTCGGCGTGGACATGCAGCCAGAGCCCGGCGGCCTCGGCCTGGGGCCGAAGCAGGCCGCCGACGCTGGCCAGCACGGCGGCCGGGTCGACCGCTTCGGCGTTCATGTCCAGCTTGCCGGCCTCGATTCGCGAGAAGTCGATGACGTCATTCAGCAGCTCAGACAGCATCTGGCCGCAACCGACGGCCTCGCCGAGCAGCCTGCGCGCATCGTCGCTGAGGGGCTCGCTCTTGAGCAGGTGCAGCACGCCGAGCACGCCGTTCATCGGGGTGCGGATCTCGTGGCTCATGTTGGCCAGGAACTGTGACTTGGCTTCGGCCGCGGCCAGGGCGGCGTCACGCGCCTCGGCGACCTCGCTGACGTCCTGGGTCAGGCCGAGCACCTGCCAGGCGCCGGACTCCATCTTGCGAAGGCCGCGCCAGGCGGCGCGCAGCGAGGCCCAGCCGCCGTCGCCGCGGGTGTGACGATACTCGATGACCTGCGGCTCGCCGGTCGCGAGGGTGCCGTAGAAGGCCCTCTTCATCTTCTCCTGGTCGTCGGGGTGGATTTCGGCGGACATCTCGTCGGCGGTGATCTGGCGGTTGCCTGACGCGCCGACCGAGCCCGGGCGGGAAAGGTCCGGGTCGATGTCGTAGAGGCCGGTGTCAGGGTCGAAGCGCCAGATGAAGACGCCGGCGGCCTCGCGCAGCAGCTCGTTGGTGTGAATGGCGTCGGCGCTGTCGAGCCGGCGCACATGCTCGTCGGTGACGTCTTCGAGCACGATCACCGTGGCGTCGCTCGCCGCCTTCTTGGCGCGGGCGCGGACCCAGATGGCATGGCCGTCACGGTGCAGGATCCGGTGCTCGCCCCGGGCGTGGCCGTCTGCCCGCAGGGCGCCGACGATCTCCAGCACGACGTCATGGTCGGCCGGATGGACGAACTCCTCAATCCTCCGGCCAATGGTCTCCTCGACCGACCAGCCGGTGAGCTCCGGCCATGCCGGATTGATGCGCACGATGAGGCCGCCGCGCAGCAGGGCGAAAACGTCCACCGAGTTCTGGAAGAACCAACGCGCGGCCTCGATATCCAGCTCGGTGGGCGCGTCGTTTTTTGGCGCCTCTGTCATTTCCATCCCTTACCTTCCGTAAGCATGACCGGACGAGGTAAAGTTTGGGTTGCGACATACCGCTGGTTCGATAAGGGGGGCATCTCGTCGCAGTGGAGCAGATCATGACCAAACCCGAGAGCATCGGCCTGTCGTCGGAACGCCTGGCCCGGATCCCGGCCTTCCTCGACGAGCGCTATATCAAGACCGGCAAGCTGCCCTGCGCCCAGGTCCAGGTCTGGCGGCGCGGCAAGCTGGCGGTGGACGAGGTGCTGGGCCTGGCCGATCGCGAGCGGAACCGGCCGCTGGAGAAGGACGCCATCTTCCGCATCTACTCGATGACCAAGCCGATCACCTCGGTGGCCTTCATGATGCTGGTCGAGCAGGGGCTGGTGGCGCTGGACGACCCGGTGGCGAAGTTCATCCCGGAGTGGGCGAACCTGGGCGTCTTCGCCGCCGGTACGGACGCCGGCTGGGCGACCACGCCGCCGGCCCGGCCGATGCTGATGATCGACCTGCTTCGCCACACCAGCGGCCTGACCTACGGGTTCCAGATGCAGGGCAACATCGACGCGGCCTACCGCAGGCTGAAGGTGGCCGAGGACCTGCGGCTGGGCACGCTGCGGGAGTTCATCGACAAGCTGGCGAAACTGCCGCTGGTGTTCTCGCCGGGCGAGGCCTGGAACTACTCGGTCAGCACCGACGTGCTGGGCTATCTGGTGGAGACGATCAGCGGCCTGCCGTTCGCCGACTTCCTCGAGCAGAAGATCTTCCAGCCGCTGGGCATGGTCGACACCGCCTTCACCGTGCCGGCGGGCAAGGCCGACCGGCTGACGGCCTGCTACGCCGCGGGCCAGCTCGGGTCCAAGGCCGTGAAGGCCGGGCCGCCGACGCTGCAGGACGATCCGGAGAAGAGCCCCTACCGGACGGCGACCGATTTCCCGTCGGGCGGCGGCGGCCTGACCGGGACCATGGCCGACTACATGCGGTTCGCGCGCATGCTGCTGAACGGCGGTGAGCTGGACGGGGCGCGGCTGCTCAGCCCCAAGACGCTGCAGCTGATGAGCGCCAACCACCTGCCCGGCGGCAAGGACCTGACGCAGATGTCGAAGTCCCTGTTCAGCGAGGCGACCTACGCCGGGGTCGGCTTCGGGCTGGGCTTCGGCGTCACCGTCGATCCCGCCGCCACCATGATCCCCGGCAGCAAGGGCGACTTCTTCTGGGGCGGCGCGGCCAGCACCTTCTTCTGGGTCGACCCGGTCGAGGACCTGGCCGTGGTCTTCATGACCCAGCTGCTGCCCTCGTCGGCCTATGCGGTCCGACGGGAGCTGCGCACCCTGGTCTACTCGGCCTTCACGGAATCTGCGACGTAACCACGTCCTCCGCCGCCTGGGCCTTGGCCGCGAGGGTCCTCAGGGTCTCCTGATGGCTCTCGCGGGTGATGTTGTAGAAGGTCATGACGCCCAGCGCCGCGCCGTACAGCACCATGATGACGGGGATGTAGACCAGCGCCAGGTTGGTCACGACCTCCTGCGGCACCTCCGAGGGCTTGGCCCCCATCGGGAAGGCGACGATGGTCAGGATCAGGCCGGCGACCATGACGCCGATGCCGCTGACCGCCTTCTGCACCAGGCTGGTGAAGGCGAAGAACAGACCCTCGTTGCGGCGGCCGGTGCGCTCCTCGCTGTACTCGACCACGTCGGCCAGCATGGCGGTGATCAGGATGGCGGCGGTGATGCCCAGGATGCCGCGCACGACGCCGTCCAGGAACAGCCACGGCACGATCTGCGGGATCCCGGTATCGCCGATCATGTCGCCGTTATCGGGGAAGAAGCCGATCAGGCGCAGGACCAGCGGCAGGAAGCCGATGACCACCGAGGCGGCCAGCAGCACCGCGCCGGCCTTCTTCTTCCCGGAGCGTTTGGTCAGCATCGGCGCGGCGATCAGGGCCACGGCCGAGGAGATGTAGCTGTCCAGCACCAGCACGCCGGTCCAGGTCGAGCTCAGCTCCCAGAAGTAGGTCGAGAAGTAGAAGGCCAGCGAGAAGCTGACGCCCTGGGCGACGGCCGCGAACAGGCCCACGCCGGTGATGACCAGGAACGGCCGGATCGACAGGGTCGAGCCCATCTCCTTCAGCGTCTGGACGAAGGTCAGGCCCCGGTCGGGCGCCGGCTGCGGCAGCCAGGGGATGAAGCGGTGGGTGCCTGCCGCCGACACCAGGATCGACACGAACATCAGCCCCGCCCCGACGTAGCCGTACAGGGCGTAGCCGTCACGGTTCAACTGCCCGATCGGGTATTCCGCCGTCGGCTGCAGGAAGACGAAGAACATGATGACGGTGAGGGTCAGTCCGCCCCACCAGGCGAAGAAGTAGCGCCAGCCCAGGATCGCCGAGCGCTCGTTGTAGTCGGTCGACAGCTCGGCCGACATCGCCGAGGACGGGATCTCGTAGAGCACGATGAAGGTGCGCACCACGACCACGACCACGGCCAGATAGGCGATCAGGGCCGGGTCGCTCCAGCCGGTCGGCGGGTTCCACAGCAGCAGGAACGACAGCGCCACCGGAATGGCCGAGCCGTACATGAAGGGATGCCGCCGCCCCCAGCGGCTGCGCAGGTTGTCCGACAGCTGGCCGATCCAGGGATCGATCAGGCAGTCGACGAAGGTGGCCACCCCGATGGCGATGGCCACCGTCGAGGCGGGCAGGCCGATGACCTGGTTGTAGAACAGCAGCAGGAAGACGCGGAAGCCGTTGTCCTTGATGCCGAAGGCGATGGATCCGAAGCCGTAGAGCGCCTTGGTGCCGAGCCCGATCCGGGGGCGCGGCCCCAGGGCGGTCAGGCCCGACATCGCGCTTCCCGGCGCCACGGCTTCGGTCATACAGTCTCCTCCGGCATCCCCCGCGGTCTTGCGCCACGGTGTGGATTCGAAGGTGAGGTACGGCTGGCGGCGGTGTCAATCGCGTGACGCTGCGTCACCGTGGGTTCCGCCGCCGCTTCTCTCATTTCGCTGCCTGGCAGTCGCCCAGACGCTCGGCGACGACGCTCATCTTCATGGGATTGGGCGCGCCGGGCGCCGCCGGATCCATCTTCATCACCGTCTCGACCGTGTAGCGCTTGCCGAAGGCGCCCGAGGCGGTCATGTCCATGGTGGTGGTGACGCCCTCGGAGGCGCAGACCGCGTGGGTGGTCACCCGGCCGCCGGCGACCTTCGTCTCCATCTTCGAGCAGTTGTCCGGGCGCTTGCCGGCGCCGGTCGCCCAGGCGTCGTCCTTCAGGTCGTCGGCGGTCAGGCAGACCTCGATGGCGGGCATGGCGCCGGCCGGCAGGCCGTCCATCGTCGTGGTCATCTTCCACCGGCCGGGCGTGGGCTTCATCGCCGCGCCCGCCGTGGCCGTGGCCGAGGCCGGAGCCTCCGCCGCCGGGGCCTTGTCCTCGGCCTGTTTCGAACAGGCGCCCAGCGTCAGGGCCAGGGCGGCGCAACCGGCCGTCAGAAGGGTCGCACGCGTCATGGATGGTCTCCCCGATGTGGAGCGGCCAGCTTGGCGCGCGCCGCGCCGCCGGGCAAGCCGGCCGCGCCCTTGCCACCGCCCGCCGTCCGGTATCTCCTCCCGCCATGCCGATGGAGCTGGTCCAGACTTGGGTCCTGCCGGCGCTGCTCGGGCTGGGCCTGGCGGCGGCGGCGGGGCTGCGCGCCTTCCTGCCGCTGCTCTTGCTGGCGCTGGCCGCGAAGTTCGAGCTGTTCGGCGTCGACCTCAACGAGCGCGCCGCCTGGCTGGGCAGCGACGTGGCCGTCATCACCCTGGCCATCGCCACGGTGGTGGAGCTGGCCGCCGACAAGGTGCCTTTCCTCGACCACGCCCTGTCGGCCCTGGGCACGATCACCCGCCCGGTCGCCGCCGTGATCGCGGCCGGCAGCGTCTTCGCCGGGGTCGATCCGGTGATCGCAGCCGTCGCCGGCCTGATCATCGGCGCCCCCACGGCCCTGGCCTTCCACGCCGCCCAGAGCGGCACGCGCGTGGCCAGCACGGCGACGACCGGGGGCCTGGCCAACCCGCTGGTCTCGATCGTCGAGGACCTGCTGGCCTTCGCCACCGTCCTGCTGGCCCTGGCCGCCCCGCTGCTGGTGCCGCTCGCCCTGCTGGCGCTGCTGTGGCTGATCTGGCGGCTGGTGAAGGCGGTGCGGCGGCGGGTGGCGGTGAGAACCACCCCATAATCCCGCGAGATCGCGCAGATCCGGGGACATGTACCGTCTTCGGTACGTGTCCCCAGCAGCTTGCAGCGGCAGGGGACACGCACTGAAGTGCATGTCCCCGACCTATCCCCCTTTCCCCCCTACAGCGGGATGTCGTTCCACCAGCCGCCCTGGCGGCGCAGGACCTCGACGTAGAGCTCCGCCACGCAGGCCGGGCAGCCGCGGCGCGCCTTCAGCGCCTTCATCGCCGCCCGTTCGCGCGCCGCCTCCTCGCGCGGGTCGGGGGCGCCGCCGGCGGCCCGGTTGCGGCGTGTGCGGCGCAGGTCCGCGTCGGTGAGGTAGCCGAAGTCCTCGAACGGGCTGGTCGGCTCGACCAGGCGCGAGGCCTTGAAGCCGGGGTCCGGATAGAGGGGCTCGCCCCGGGCGCGGGCCTCGGCGCGCCGCGCGGCGTCCGCCGCCTTCAACGCTTCGAGCCAGGCGCCGATCTCGGCCTTCAGGGCCATCCGGCGCTGGTAGTCTTCTTCGTCGGTCATCGGGTTCCTCTCTCCGCCGGGCCGCGGACACGCGTTTTCGTCCCCCCGGGCCGGCGGCCCGGAAGGTGGGGAGGGTGCGGAGCGCCCGGGCGACGCCCGGCGTAGGGGTAGTGAAGGCCGTTTCGACGTCGTCGACGCGCTCCACGCGGCCGTTTTCCCGCAGGCCCAGGATGCGCAGGGCTGTTCACCCTTTTGTCCCGGACTCTCCCCGCCCGGCCTCTCCGGACGGCTCGAACTGCTGCCCACGGACGGGCGGACACGCACACCAGCGCACGCC
>JAUSPV010000007.1 GCA_030652755.1 Caulobacter sp.
TTGCGTGCTTCGACACGCGCCCTGGCGAGCGCTGCTCAGCATGACGTGGGTGGGTGACCTTCCAAGTGCGTCATCCTGAGCAGCCGCGCAGCGGCGTGTCGAAGGACGCAAGGCTTGTGAAACGGGCTGGCTACAGCTCGATCATGTCGAAATCGGCCTTGGGCGTGCCGCACAGCGGGCAGACCCAGTCGGCCGGGATGTCGGACCAGCGCGTGCCGGGCGCCAGTCCCTCGCCCGGATCACCTTCGGCCTCGTCGTAGAGGTAGCCGCAGGTCCGGCATTGCCAGGTCTTGTAGGCGTCTTCCGTGGTCATGCGCGTCTGTCCGGCTGAGGATGGGTGGCGAAGCTGAGGCGCAGCGTCGCCAGGCTGGTTTCGCGAATGGGATCCAGGTCCATATCGGGATCCACCAGGCACTGCACCGACAGGCCCAGCAGCAGGCTGCCGACCATCAGGGCGGCGGCGTCGGGGTCGAGGTCGGCGCGGATGGCGCCCTCGTCCTGGCCCTTGATCACGATCCCTTCCAGCAGACGCTCGACCGTCTCGTGCGAGGCGGCGAAGGCCGCGCGCAGGCCTGACAGGTCCGAGACCGCGTCGGCCAGCAGCATGAAATAGGCCCGGCCCTCCGCTTCCTGTTTCAGCTGACGCAGATAGTGATCGACGTAACTCAGCAGCGCCTCAAGCCCGGGCGCGGTGTCGATGCCGGCCGCGTCCAGCGCCTCGGCCTGCCGCTCGTGCAGATGGGCGATCAGCGCCTCGGTCATGCCCTGTTTGGAGCCGAACTTCTGGGTGGCCAGCCCCCGACTGTAGCCGGCGCGGGCGCCGATGGCCTCGAAGGTCGCGGCCCGTACGCCCTGTTCGACGATCACCTCCGTCGCCGCGCGCAGCAGCCGTCGTTCGGACTCGTCGCGGCGCTGGGCCTGCGATCGCCGGGTCGTGACGATCTGGTCGCGGTCGGGCATGGCGGATCCCTAACTTATTTGTTGGCCGTATAGCAACTGAATGCTACGGGGCATCGAGGCCGGCCTGTCAGAGAGCCGCCAGGGAAAGACGCAAGGACCCTCAGCATGATCCCGCAGGACGTCGCCAACACCATCATCGATCCCAAGGCCTACGCCGACTGGAACCGGGTCGATGACGCCTTCCGCTGGCTGCGCGCCAACGCGCCGCTGGAACAGGCCCAGCCTGACGGCTTCGACCCCTTCTGGGTGGTCACGCGCTTCGCCGATATCCAGGAAGTCGAAAAGCAGAACGAGCTGTTCCACAACGGCGACCGGTCCACCGTGGTCACCACCATCGAAGCCGACCGCAAGGTCCGCGAGATGACCGGCGGCTCGCCCCACCTGGTCCGCTCGCTGGTCCAGATGGACAACCCGGACCACTTCGCCTACCGCCGCCTGACCCAGGCCTGGTTCCTGCCGCAGAACATCCGCGGGCTCGAGGCGCGCATCCGCGAGATCGCCCGCGGCTTCGTCGACCGCATGGCCGCCAAGGGCGACCGCTGCGACTTCGCCAAGGACGTCGCCTTCCTCTATCCCCTGCACGTGATCATGGAAGTTCTGGGCGTGCCGGAGATCGACGAGCCCCGGATGCTGAAGCTGACCCAGGAGCTGTTCGGCAGCGCCGACGCCGAGCTGAACCGCGGCGGCGCGGTGACCGACGTCGATACGGGCCTGGCCAACCTGCAGGCCACGGTCATGGACTTCATGACCTACTTCAACGCCATGACCGAGGACCGCCGGGCCAACCCGCGCCAGGACCTGGCCAGCGTGATCGCCAACGGCCAGATCGACGGCAAGCCGCTCGGCCATCTGGAGGCGATGAGCTACTATATCATCGCCGCCACGGCCGGGCATGACACCACCTCCAGCACCACCGCCGGCGCCATGTGGGCCCTGGCGGAGAACCCCGACCAGTTCCGCAAGCTGAAGGACAATCCCGGCCTGATCCCGGGCCTGGTCGAGGAATCGATCCGCTGGGAGACGCCGGTGAAGCACTTCATGCGCACGGCGACGGCCGACGCCGAACTGGCCGGCCGCAAGATCGCCAAGGGCGACTGGCTGCTGCTCAGCTACCCGTCCGGCAACCGCGACGAGACGGTCTTCACCGATCCCTACCGCTTCGACATCGAGCGCACGCCCAACAAGCACGTCGCCTTCGGCTACGGCGCCCACGTCTGCCTCGGCCAGCATCTGGCGCGGATGGAGATGCGGGTCCTGTGGGAGGAACTGCTGCCGCGCCTGGAGAGCATTGAGCTCGACGGCACGCCGCGCCGCATGGAGGCCAGCTTCGTCTGCGGGCCCAAGTCGGTGCCCGTGCGGTTCAAGATGACCTGATCCCGGCGGGCCGGGTCGCCAGCGACCCGGCCGGTCCTTTTGGGGAACCGCCCGATCGGCCCGCCGGCGGGCTAGCGCGCCGCGCGGACTTCAGCTAAACACCCGCCTCCGCCAGCGATCCGCACCCGTAGCTCAGCTGGATAGAGCGTTGCCCTCCGAAGGCAAAGGTCACACGTTCGAATCGTGTCGGGTGCGCCATTTTCCGTCCTCCGCCATGGGGGCAGGCGCGGAAGGGGGGCTTTGCGGCCCGCTCCGTCAGCCTTGCCGGCGCCGCCGGCCCCGAACCGGGCCCTACTCCGGGCGGTTGAGGATCGAGGCGGTCGCCACCAGTTCCCCCAGCAGGGCCATGGTCGCCGCGCCCGAGCACTCGAACGGATTGAGCTCGACCCGCCTGAAGTACTTCAGCAGCAGGCCGGGGTTGAGCTTGTTGATGCTCACATGGCCCATCGTCCAGTTGCCGAAGCGGCGCTCCGAAATCTCTTCGTAGGCAAGCAGTCGGACCTGCTGGTGGCGGTCGTCCCGGACGATGGCGTTGAACAGGTCGCAGACTTCGTCGCGACCGCCCTCGATGACCTGGATGAACAGGTTGTCCGAGACGCACAGCAGGCCGGTGATGCCCAGCGCCGGGTTGTTCTTGCGCGACTGGTCGAGGATCGCGTCGAGGGCGGCCCCTTGCAGGGCGTCGACAGGACGGCTGGCGTAAAGGCAGCGAACCAGCATCATCAGCTCCGGTGCTTCAGCAGCGAGAGGAACTCGCTGCGCAGGTGGTGATCCTTGAGGAACGAGCCGCGCATGACGCTGTTGATCATCATGGTCTCGTTATCCTTCACACCCCGCCAGTGCATGCAGAAGTGATCGGCTTCCATGACGACAGCCAGGCCGTCGGGCCGCACCTTCTCCATCAGAAGGTCGGCCATCTGGGTGATGGCCTCCTCCTGGATCTGGGGGCGTGACATCACCCATTCGGCGAGGCGGGAGTATTTCGACAGGCCGATCAGATTGGAATGTTCGTTGGGCATCAGCCCGACCCAGAGCTTTCCCATGATCGGACAGAAGTGGTGGCTGCAGGCGCTTCGGATCGTGATGGGCCCCACGATCATCAGCTCGTTCAACGCCTCGGCGTTCGGAAACTCGGTAACCGGAGGCGGGCTGGCGTAACGGCCGCGGAAAACCTCGGTCAGATACATCTTGGCCACGCGCCGCGCCGTTTCCTGGGTGTTGTGATCACTCTCGGTGTCGATCACCAGGCTTTCCAGCACGCCCTTGAACTTGCCCTCCACCTCGGCGAGGAGCGCTTCGAGATCCCCGGGCTCCAGGAACGCGGAGATGTTGTCGTTGGCGTGGAAGCGCTTGCGGGAGGCTTTCAGTCGAACGCGGATCTTCTCCGAGACGGGCTGGTCGGGGGTCAGGGGCTTGCTCACCGGCTCTCCATTCGCAACAGGCCCGCCGCCCGTCCCGGGCGGTTGGCGAGACAGTTCGGCGCGGCCGTCCGCATGATGTCTTTAGGCTTGTGGTCCACCGCAGGCCAACACTAACGCGCGGTCGCGCCGGGGCCCGGCGAGACCGGGATCCAGACTTCGTTGCGACGCATGAACCACAGTGTCCACGGGGGATCGTACCGCGCCAGGGCCGGCGGGCCGGCGCTGCTCAGCTTGCGGCGGCTCATGAAGGCGCGTAGCGCCGTCGTTCGACGCTCGACCTCCGCCGGCGCTGCGAGACCCGAGAAGCGCACGACGGCGAAACGCCGGGGCGGAACAGGTACGATCCGCACCCGCCTGTCGTTCGGCGTCGGCAAGCTCTCCTGTGTGTAGGCGCCCGGCATGACAAAGCGCACGATCCACTCGCCGTCGCCGCCCGTCTGGATGACCGGCGCCGTCATGGCGATGGTTTCGCCGGGGGCGCGCTCCTGAACGACAGGCGCGGTCATCGCGATGCTCTGGCGGCGGGTGTTGCCGCCGAAGATGTAACCTGCGAGCAGACGGAAGCCCGCGTTCGAGGCCTCGTCCCGGCTGCCGCCAACCGTGACCTCGGCCGCGAGGAGCGCGGGATAGTCGCGAACCTCGAAGGCGCCGTCGCCGAGCACGACGCGGAAAGCAGGCTCTTCGGTCGCCAGGGCGGGGCCTCCCAGGGTGAACAGGGCGAAGATCAGCCCGAGGCAAAAGTGCTTCATGGGCTTCATTACGCGCTCCGGCCGCCATCGGATCGCGCAGGGCGCGCGGAGACCTCTAAAACCAGCCGGCCTCGCGCAGGGCCTTGGCGTAGGCGCGGCTGACCGGCGCCTGGACGCCGCCGGTCAGGGTCAGGGTGGCCTTGCCGTCGCCGCGGCGGGCGTCGGCGACCGCGTCGCGGGCGACCCACCAGGAGCGGTGCACCTGGGCGCCCTCCAGGCCCTCCAGCTCGGCGATGGCGTCCGACAGCCGCATCAGGATCAGGTCCTGGCCCTTGCTGGTGTGCAGGCGCAGATAGTGGTCCTGGGCCTCGACCGCGTGGAGGTCGGCGCCGCGAAGCTTCACCGGCAGGCGGTCGAGGAGGCGGGGCGGCCCGGCGCCCGCCGGCGCGGCGTGGGTCTCGGCCGGCGCGCGCTGAGTGAAGTAGTTCAGCGCCGTGATCACGCAGGTCACGATGAACACCGGCCCGGAGAAGTAGGGCAGCTGTTCAAGCCGCGGCTCGCGCTGGAAGAAGGCGTTCGATACCGCCCAGATGACCAGGGTCAGCGGGATGGTCAGGGCCACGACGATGACCGCGCCCTGCAGCACCGGACGATCGTCGAACCAACCGCCGCGATCGACCAGCTCCGCCGCCACGATTCCGGCCAGGCCGCCGATGAGTGTGACGGTGACCCAGTAGACCAGACGCCCGGCCAGCGGCGCCTCGCCCGTGCCGAACGCGCCGGCCAGCCCCATGAACACCCCCGCGCCCGCCGCGATCAGCAGGCCGCGAGCGTGGCGCGACGCCAACACGGCGGCGATCCACGATGCGTGAGCGGCGCCCGGCGTCGTTTCGCGAACACCGTCGGTCTTCCCGCGTATCGGCGGCTGCGTGTCCAGGCCGGGCTCCCTAAGCCTTCCGTCATCGACAACCCGCCAGCACAGGCAGACCCCGATGACCACTCCCCGGATGAAGACCGCCGCCCTCTTCCTGTCAATCGCGACCCTGCACGGCGTGGCGCTCGCCGCCCTGCCGCTGGGCGGCGCCCGGGCGCAGGACATGGCCCCGGCCTCGAACGAACCGGCGACCCTGCCCGTCACCTTCCACGGCGTCTTCGTCGGAGCCTGAGCCATGACCGCGCAACCCTCGCGCATCCTGCCGTCGAGTCGTAACGCCGGCCGGGTCCTGGTCGCCGCGGCGGCCGTCGCGACGACCGCTCTGCTCGGGCCGAAGATCATCACGACTGTCGACTTCGCCCTGTTCGCCGTCCAGCCGCTGGTGTTGCAGCTGCACATTCTCGCCGCGCTGGGAACGGTGGCCCTCGGCGGCCTGATCTTCTCGATGCGCAAGGGCCGGGCCTTCCACCGGACCGCCGGGTGGATCTGGGTGGTCCTGATGGCGACCACGGCGGTCTCGTCGCTGTTCATCGTCGGGATCAACGGGGACTTCTGGTCGCTGATCCACCTGCTCAGCGGATGGGTTCTGGTCGTTCTTCCGCTCGGCGTGTGGGCGGCGCGCAAGCATCGGGTCGATGTCCATCGCAGGACCATGACCGGCATCTTCGTGGGCGGGTCGCTGGTGGCGGGCGCCTTCACCTTCCTGCCCGGCCGGCTGATGTGGCGGTTGGTCTTCGGCTGAGACGGCCTTGCCACCGACGCCGCCCGGGGGCTATCCCGGTCGGGCCCGGCGGATCGGCGGGCGTCAGGACGCGCGATGACCGCAGCCAAGCCCCGCGCCCGCTCCGGCGGCAGAGGTCGTCCCTCAAAAGGGACAGGCCTCGACCTGAAGGCGGCGATCCTCGATTCGGCCGAAGGGCTGTTCTCGCGCCACGGCTTCTACGGCGTCACCACCCGTCAGGTGGCGTCCGAGGCCGGCGTCGACACCGCCCTGATCCACTACTACTTCGGCGCCAAGCGCGAGCTGTTCGACGCGGTGCTGCTGCGCCGGGCCGAGATCCTAAACCAGGAGCGGGCCCAGGCGATGACCGCCTATGAGGCGGCGCATCCCGGGACCATGACCGCCGAGGGGGTGATCGCGGCCTTTATCGACCCGCTGGTCGAGCGCGCGCTCACCGGCGGACCAGGGTGGAAGAACTGGTTCGGCCTCGTCGCCCAGATCAACACCACGCCCGCCTGGGGCGGCGAGGTCATGCACCGGTTCTTCGATCCGGTGGTGCAGCAGCTGATCGACACGCTCAAGCGGGCCATGCCCGAGGCGGATCTCGCCGATCTCTATTGGAGCTATCAGTTCCTCACGGGGTCCATGACGCTGTCGGTGGCCGAGACCGGCCGCATCGACCAGCTGTCCAACGGCCTGTGTCAGTCCAGCGACCTGGAGGCGGTCCGCCAGCGTCTCTACACCTACTGCGCCGCCGGCTTCGAGGCGGTGATCCGCAAGGCGCGCGCCTGAGCCGATCGTGGCGCCCGTGTGGCGCCAATTCATCACATGGTGAAAAATAGCGCGGTTCGGTGGCCGCCCCCCCTTCCGTGCGCGCCCGGCTTGGATGATGTTCCCCCGCAATTCGCGTTCTGGTGAATTTGAAACTTTGACGGTCCCGCAAAAGGGACCGCTTGGGAGGACGACAATGAGGACGATGTTCAAGGCCGCTTTGCTGGCCGGCGCCGCCTGGAGTGCGTGCGCGACGATCGCCGTGGCGCAGGATGTTCCCACCGGAGAGGCTGAAGTCGAAGCGGTCGTGGTTACGGCGCGACGCACCGAGGAAAACCTGCAGGACGTTCCGGGCGCGGTCTCCGCGTTCAGCCAGGCCTCGCTCGAGCGGCTCCAGGTCACCGACGTGACCGGCCTGCAGGGCGCGGTTCCGAACGTGAACATCTCGCAGGGCCGCGGCTCGTCGAACGCGACCAACATCTACATCCGCGGCATCGGCCAGCCCGACGCGCTGCAGACCTTCGATCCGGCCGTCGGCGTCTATGTCGACGACGTCTACTACAGCCGTATCCGCGGCACCCAGTTCGACCTCATGGACCTCGAACGGGTCGAGGTGCTGCGCGGCCCGCAAGGCACGCTGTACGGCAAGAACACCATCGGCGGCGCCCTGAAGGTCGTCACCCGCAAGCCGGGGCAGGACTTCCGCGCCAACCTCGGCCTCGCGTTCGGCAGCTACAACCAGGTCGAGATGAAGGGCGCCGTCTCCGGCCCCGTCAGTGACACCCTGGCGCTCGGCTTTGCCGGCCTGTCGTCCACGCGCGACGGCTATGTCACCGACCCGGTCTCGGGCGCCGAGTACAACGACAAGAACACCTGGGCCCTGCGCGCCGCGGCGGCCTGGACCCCCACCGACACCTTCCGCCTCGACCTGTCGGCCGACTACAGCAACGACGACGCGGCGATGACCGTCGGTCAGGCGACCAACACCCTGACGACGCTGTTCGGCGTGCCGCTTAAGGTGCTGCCGGCGACGCCGCCCGAGTACAACTTCAGGACCCGCACCACGCCGGGACTGCCCAACTCGACCAAGCTGATCCACTACGGCTACGCCGGAACGGCGACCTGGGACGTCTCCGACGCCCTGACGCTGAAGTCGATCACCGCCTACCGCAACCTCAACACCGACGACTACGTCGACATCGACGCCACCGAACTGGAGACGGGCGACGTCTTCGTGGCCGTCGACCAGAACCAGGTCAGCCAGGAGTTCCAGCTGGCGTGGGACAACGGCGGCCCGCTTAGCGTCGTCGGCGGCCTGTACTGGCTCGAGGAGAACATCGTCTCGCACCAGGAGGCCTACGGCGATGACGTCCTGGGCGTTCTCCCCAACCCGTTCCCGATCGGAGCGTTCACCCCGACGACCTTCACGCGGACGGTCGACGACGACCTGCAGACCACCAGCAAGGCGGCCTACGTCAACGCCACATGGCGGCTGAGCGAAGTGCTGCGGGTGACCGGCGGCCTGCGCTACACCAGCGAGGAAAAGACCTACTCGCGGACCACATCGACCTTCTCGAACAACCCGAGCTTCGCCGCCAATCCGGCGTTCGCCTTCGCGGGCGTGAACGAGACCTGGGAAGACGTCTCGCCGCTGATTTCGGTCGACTGGAACGCGACCGAGACCATGATGCTCTATGCGCGCGCTTCGAAGGGCTTCAAGTCGGGCGGTTTCAACGGCCGCTCCAACAACCCGGGCGAAGAAGCGGCCTACGACCCCGAAACGGTCACCAGCTTTGAAGCCGGCTTGAAGAGCCAGTGGTTCGGCAACCGCGTGACCGCCAACGCGACGATCTTCTACAACGACTACCAGGACTTCCAGGCGCGCGTGTCGGGCCTCGTGCCGACGCCGATTCCGACGCCCGAACTGACGGTGCTCAACGCCGGCAGCCTGGTGATCCAGGGCTTCGAACTGGAACTGGCCGCGCGTCCGATCCCCGGCCTGCTGCTGGACGCGCAGATCGGCTACCTGGACGCCTCGTATGAGGAGTTCAAGGATGATCGTTTCCTCGCCACCGGCGGCAGCCGCGCCTTCCAGAAGCCGGCCTTCTCTCCGGAGTGGACCATGCGCTTCGGCGGCCAGTACCAGTTCGATCTGGGCGGCGCCGGCTACGTCACCACCAGCGGCCAGGCGAAGTATCGCTCGGAGATGGCTCTGGCGGTCGACAACACCCTGACCAACAGCGCGGTCCGGCTGCCGGGCATGTGGGATGACGAAGTGTGGCTGGTCGACGCCCGCGTCGTCTGGGAAACGCCCGACCGCCGGTTCTCGGCCGGCGTCTATGGCCAGAACCTGACGGACGAGGTCTACAAGACCGACGCGCAGGAATTCTCCTCGGTCGGCGGCATCCGCACCGCCTACTACGGCGCGCCGAGGACCGTCACGCTGCGCCTGACGGCGAAGTACTAGAACGCCGGGCCCTCGCGGCCTTCGCATTCGCAATGATGGACCCCGCCGGGCGACCGGCGGGGTTCTTTTTTCCTATCGCCTCCATCGGGTTGCGCGTGTCGCCCGACCGCGCCATAACCCGGCCCGGTCCGCGATCGCGGGCCTTCCCCTGCGACATCCGCGAGACCCAATAGCGCGATGAATATCCACGAGCATCAGGCCAAGGCCGTCCTGGCCGAATTCGGCGTCCCCGTTCCCCGCGGCTTTGCCGCCTTCACCCCAGAAGAAGCCCAGAAGGCCGCCGAGACGCTCGGCACGCCGGTCTTCGTCGTGAAGAGCCAGATCCACGCCGGCGGCCGCGGCAAGGGCCGCTTCGAGGGCCTCGGCCCCGACGCCAAGGGCGGCGTCCGCGTCGTCAAGTCGGTCGCGGAGGTCCGCAGCAACGCCGAGGAGATGCTCGGCCGCGTGCTGGTGACCCACCAGACCGGTCCCAAGGGCAAGCAGGTCAACCGCCTCTACATCGAGGAAGGCGCGGCCATCGCCAAGGAATTCTACCTCTCCCTGCTGGTCGACCGGCAGACGAGCATGGTCTCGGTGGTCGCCTCGACCGAGGGCGGCATGGACATCGAGGAGGTCGCCCACGACACTCCGGAAAAGATCCACACCTTCTCCATCGACCCCGCCACCGGCGTGTGGCCGACGCACCAGCGCGCGCTGGCCAAGGCGCTGGGCCTGACCGGCGGCCTGGCCAAGGAAGCGGCCACGCTGCTGACCCAGCTCTATACGGCGTTCCTGGCCAAGGACATGGCGATGCTGGAGGTGAACCCCCTCATCGTCACCGCCGACGATCACCTGCGCGTTCTCGACGCCAAGGTCTCGTTCGACGGCAACGCCCTCTACCGCCACCCGGACATCAAGGCCCTGCGCGACGAGACCGAGGAAGACTCCAAGGAAATCGAAGCCAGCAAGCATGACCTCGCCTACATCGCCCTCGACGGCGAGATCGGCTGCATGGTCAACGGGGCCGGCCTGGCCATGGCGACCATGGACATCATCAAGCTGTACGGCGCCGAGCCGGCCAACTTCCTCGATGTCGGCGGCGGCGCCAGCAAGGAGAAGGTCATCGCGGCCTTCAAGATCATCACCGCCGACCCGGCCGTCAAAGGCATCCTGGTCAACATCTTCGGCGGCATCATGCGCTGCGACATCATCGCCGAGGGCGTGGTGGCCGCGGTCAAGGAAGTCGGCCTGAAGGTTCCGCTTGTCGTCCGCCTCGAAGGCACCAACGTCGAGCTGGGCAAGAAAATCATCAACGAAAGCGGCCTGAACGTCATCGCCGCCAACGATCTGTCGGACGGCGCGGAGAAGATCGTCGCCGCCGTGCGAGGCGCCAAGTAATGTCCATTCTCATCGGCTCCCACACCAAGGTCATCTGCCAGGGCATCACCGGCGCCCAGGGGACCTTCCACTCCGAACAGGCCATCGCCTACGGCACGAAGATGGTCGGCGGCGTGACGCCGGGCAAAGGCGGCACGACCCACATCGGTCTGCCGATGTTCGACACCGTCGGCGAGGCTAAGTCGGCCACCGGCGCCGACGCCTCGGTCATCTATGTCCCGCCGCCCTTCGCGGCCGACGCGATCCTCGAAGCGATCGACGCCGAAATCGGCCTGATCGTCTGCATCACCGAAGGCATTCCGGTGCTGGACATGGTCAAGGTCAAGAAGGCCCTGGCCGGTTCGAAGTCGCGCCTGATCGGCCCCAACTGCCCGGGCGTGCTGACGCCGGGCGAGTGCAAGATCGGCATCATGCCGGGC
>JAUSPV010000019.1 GCA_030652755.1 Caulobacter sp.
CGCGCTCCCATTCCATCAAGGCCTGAGGGCAGATGTGGTCACGGCTCACCTGATCCCGTCTTCCCGGCGGAGGCCGGGATCCATCTTTCTGCGCGCGGACCTATGGACCCCGGCCTTCGCCGGGGAGACGGGACGAAACACAGGTGCTGGCGAGCGACGCGGCGATCCGGGACAGCTGCGCTTCGCGAAGCAGTCCCCAAAGCGAGACTCCCGAGACCTATACTCTGGAGACAAAGCGGGACATTTCGCCCCTTTGCGCGACATTCCGCGACCGGCGCGCCCGCTGATCGGCGCCCCGGCCTCGCCACGGGCGCATACTGGTCCCATGAGACGATCCGCGACAGGGCGCCAGGCCGCGCCAAACCGTTGCCCGCAAAGGCCAGGCGCCATCCGGCGTGATCGTCGCCGGGCGCGTGTCGGGGCGCCGGGGCGCGCATTCCACGCGGCTCTATCCCCCCATCTTGCCGGGCCGCCGCGCCGCGCGGACCCCATCGAACGCGCCGTTGGGACTCCCGAGACACTTCAGCACCCGCTTCAGCGCCGCCCAACCAACCCCTCCGCCGCAGGAAACCCGTTCCCCCGCCTTCAAACGCTTGTTAGAGTCCGCCGCATGTCCGACGATCTTACCGAAGCCCAGACGGGCGATATCCCGGCCGGGTTCAAGCCGCTCAACTGGACCCGGGGCTTCGGCCGCCAGATCGGTCCGCTCTACGAGAAATTCGAGGGCTACGACTGCTCCCTCGGCTTCCGGGTCGAGGAGCACCACACCAACGGCATGCAGAACTGCCACGGCGGCATGCTGATGACGGTGGCCGACGTCGCCTGGGGTCGGGTGATCTCGGTGCACAAGTCGCACTTCTGGGTCACGGTCCGGCTGACCTGCGACTTCCTGTCCAGCGCCAAGCTGGGGGACTGGGTCGAGGGACGTTCCCGGATCGTGTCGGAAGAGGACGACCTCTACACCGTGCGGGGCGAGCTGTGGTCGGGTGACCGGCTGCTGATGACCGGCACCGCCGTCTACAAGGTGATCGGGCCGCGCGAGCCCCGTCCGGGCGAGAAGGCTTTCGTGGAGGCGGCCCGTGGCTGACGGTCAGACCCTGCCGCCCGAGATCGCCGCGCCGCTGGCCCGGTTCAACGGCGAGAAGCCGCCGGCGCCCGCCTGGTTCGACAGGGCCCTGGCCGACGCGCCGGAGCGGACCTTCTTCGATTTCGAGGGCGCGGCCATCGAGCTGCTGACCTGGGGCGAGATCGGCAAGCCCGGCCTGCTGCTGCTGCACGGCAACGGGGCCAGCGCCGACTGGTGGACCTTCATCGCGCCGTTCTTCGCCCAGGAGTACCGGGTCGCGGCCTTCAGCTGGAGCGGCATGGGCCGGTCGGACTGGCGGACGGCCTACACCGGCGACATCTTCGCCCGCGAAAGCTTCGCGGCGGCCGAGGCGGCCGGCCTCTACGCCGCCGGCAAGCCGGTGTTCGTGGCCCATTCGTTCGGCGGCTTCCCCACCATGCTGGCCGCCTCGAAATACGGCGACCGCATGGGCGCGGCGGTGCTGGTCGATTCGGTGGTCCGCCCGCCGGAGCGCGAGTGGCGCGGCCCGCCCCGGCGCGTCTCGCCCAACCGCGTCTACGCCACGCTCCCCGAGGCCCTGGCCCGCTTCCGCCTGGCCCCGCCGCAGGGTTGCGACAACCTCTACATCGCCGACTGGATCGCCCGGAACGCGCTGAAGGAGGTCGAGGGCGGCTGGACCTGGCGGTTCGACCCCTTCATGTGGCAGGCCTTCCAGATGGAGGACCGCGGCCCGCTGCTCGGCGCCGCCACCTGTCCGATCGCCATGATGTGGGGCGATCGGTCCGGGCTCGTGGACGACGAGATCCTCGCCTACATGCAGGATCTGTTGCCGCCCGGCTCGCCGCAGCTGGCCATCCCCGACGCCGATCATCACGTGATGATCGACCAGCCGCTGGCCTTCGTCGGCGCCCTGCGCGGCCTTCTGGCCGGCTGGCGGCTTGAGCCGTGACGCGGCCCGTTGTAAAGCGCCCCCAACACGATTGCAGGATCTGACGATGGCTTCCGAATATCACCGCGGCGAAATGGACATCTCCGAGCACACCGCGACCTATGCTCTGGTCATGGGTCTCACCAAGTGGGGCTCGCTGGCGCTGGCCGTCGCGCTGGTCGTGCTGACCCTGTGGTTCTGCACCCCGGCCGGCTTCCTGGGCGGCCTGATCCCCGGCGTGATCATGACGGTTCTGGGTGTCATCTTCCTGCGCGAGAAAAAGACCGGCGGACACTGAGTCTCGCTTATGATGCTGCGTTGCGGGAATAGCTTTTCGCGGCGCGGCGCCATGGGCTCGACAAGGGGCAAGATCATCCCCTAAACAGGTCCCCAAGGACGCGACGTCAATCTGCGTCCGGAGGGGAGCTTCATGGCTATCGTCGCCGTCACCCGGGAACGCCGGGCAGCCGAAACGCGGGTCGCCGCGACGCCGGAAACGGTGAAGAAGCTGATCGCTTCAGGCTTTTCGGTGACCGTCGAAGCGGGCGCCGGAACGGCCGCCTCCTACCTCGACGCCGACTACGCCGCCGCCGGCGCCACCATCGCCAGAACCCTCAAGGACGCGCTGGCCAAGGCCGACGTGCTGTTCAAGGTGCGCGGTCCGGACGCCGAGGAGCTCGCGGCGCTCAAGCCCGGCGCCATGGTGCTGGCGACGCTCAACCCCTACCAGGACAGGGCTACGCTCGAAGGTCTCGCCAGGGCGAAGGCCAGTGCGTTCGCCATGGAGTTCGTCCCCCGCATCACCCGGGCCCAGGTGATGGACGTGCTGTCCTCGCAGGCCAATCTCGCCGGCTACCGGGCCGTGATCGAGGGCGCCGAGGCGTTCGGCAAGGCCATGCCGATGATGATGACCGCCGCCGGCACCGTCGCCGCGGCCAAGGTCTTCATCATGGGCGTCGGCGTCGCCGGCCTGCAGGCCATCGCCACGGCGAGGCGCCTGGGCGCGGTCGTCACCGCCACCGACGTGCGGCCGGCGACCAAGGAACAGGTCGAATCACTGGGCGCGAAGTTCCTCGCCGTCGAGGACGAGGAGTTCAAGAACGCCCAGACGGCCGGCGGCTACGCCAAGGAGATGTCGAAAGAGTACCAGGCCAAGCAGGCCGAACTGCTCTCCAGCCACATCGCCAAGCAGGACATCGTCATCACCACGGCCCTGATCCCGGGCCGTCCGGCGCCGAAGCTGGTCAACGCCGCCCAGGTGGCCTCGATGAAGGCCGGCTCGATCATCGTCGACCTGGCCGTCGAGCAGGGCGGCAACGTCGAGGGCGTCGAACTCGGCAAGGTCACCGTGACGAAGAACGGCGTGAAGATCCTCGGCATCCCCAACCTGCCCGGCCGCATCGCCGCCGACGCCTCGGCCCTCTACGCCCGCAACCTGATGGCATTCGCCGGCCTGCTGCTCGACAAGGACGGCAAGCTGGCCCCCGACTTCGAGGACGAGATCCTCAAGGCGGCGCTGGTCAGCCGGGACGGGGCGATTGTGCATGAGCAGCTGAAGACGGCGCCATCCTCCGCCAAGGCTTCGGAGGGCAAGCCCGCTGTGAAGGCCAAGCCGGCCGCCGCGAAGGCCGCACCCGCGAAAGCGGCAGCGAAGCCCGCCCCGAAAGCCGCAGCCGCCAAGGCGCCGGTGAAGGCTGCTCCGAAGACGGCGGCCAAAGCCGCCGCAAAGCCCGTCGCCGCGAAAGCGCCCGCCAAACCCGCCGCCAAGGCGCCCGCGAAGGCCAAGGCCGCCGCGAAGCCCGCCTCCAAGCCCGCTCCGAAGAAGAAGTAGAGGTCACTGACATGGACGCTGTCGATCCCACCGTCTTCCGTCTGGCCATCTTCGTGCTGGCCATCTTCGTCGGCTACTACGTGGTCTGGAGCGTCACGCCGGCGCTGCACACGCCGCTGATGGCCGTCACCAACGCCATCTCCTCGGTGATCATTGTCGGCGCCCTGCTGGCCGCCGCCGCCAGCGGGGTCGGCGAGGCCGCGCCGACCACCAACGTCTGGATCTCCAAGGGCGCCGGCGCCCTCGCCGCCGCCTTCGCGGCCGTGAACATCTTCGGCGGCTTCCTGGTCACCCAGCGCATGCTGGCCATGTACAAGAAGAAAGAGCCCGCCAAGGGCAAGAGCGAGCATTGAGCGCGCGTTCGGGGGAAATCAGATCATGAACGCCAACATCGCCGCCCTGCTGTACATCGCCTCGGGCGTGCTCTTCATCCTGGCGCTGCGCGGGCTCTCGAGCCCGGTGACCAGCCAGGCGGGCAACCGCAACGGCATGATCGGCATGGCCATCGCCGTGGGCGTCACGCTCGCCACCCTGTGGGGTGACGGCAAGCTCGACGTCATCACCCTGGGCCTCATCGCCGGCGGCGTCGCCATCGGCGGCATCGCCGGGGCGGTGATCGCCCGCAAGGTCGCCATGACCTCGATGCCGCAGCTGGTCGCCGCCTTCCACAGCCTGGTCGGCATGGCCGCCTGCCTGGTGGCCGTGGCCGCCATCTACACGCCGGCCGCCTACGGGATCGCCGACGCGGCGACCGGCCACATCCACCTGCAGTCGCTGATCGAGCTGGCCATCGGCCTGGCCATCGGCGCGGTGACCTTCACCGGCTCGGTGATCGCCTTCGCCAAGCTGAACGGCAACATGAGCGGCGCGCCCATCCTGCTGCCGGCCCGCCACCTGCTGAACCTCGCCATCCTGGCCGGCATCGTCGCCCTGACGGTGGTGCTGGTGATGAGCGGCGGTACGGCGATCTGGGCCTTCTGGGCCATCTTCGCCCTCAGCCTGCTGATCGGCGTGACCCTGATCATCCCGATCGGCGGCGCCGACATGCCGGTCGTGGTGTCGATGCTGAACAGCTACTCCGGCTGGGCGGCGGCGGCGCTGGGCTTCACGCTCGAGAACGTCACCCTGATCATCACCGGCGCACTGGTCGGCTCGTCCGGCGCCATCCTCAGCTACATCATGTGCAAGGGGATGAACCGCAGCTTCATCTCGGTGATCCTCGGCGGCTTCGGCGCCGACGACAGCGCAGCTAGCGCCGGCGGCAAGGTCGAGACCCGCCCCGTGAAACAGGGCAGCGCCGAGGACGCCGCCTTCATCATGAAGAACGCCTCGAAGGTGATCATCGTCCCCGGCTACGGCATGGCCGTCAGCCAGGCCCAGCACGCCCTGCGCGAGATGGCCGACAAGCTGAAGGAAGAGGGCGTGGAGGTGAAGTACGCCATCCACCCCGTCGCCGGCCGCATGCCGGGCCACATGAACGTGCTGCTGGCCGA
>JAUSPV010000028.1 GCA_030652755.1 Caulobacter sp.
CGCTTCGCGGCTGCTCAGGATGACGTGGTCAGAAGGCTAACCACCCACGTCATGCTGAGCAGCGCCAACAGGCGCGTGTCGAAGCACGCAAGGCCTACCCCGGAACCACGATGTAGCCCGCCCTCGGGAAGTGCACATGCACGGTCCCGACGGCCTCGTGGTCTCGAGCCAGCACCACCCGCTCGCGGTTGGCGGCGACCAGGGTCCCCTTGACCGGGTCGCGGCCGTAGTCGTCGGCCATGACCACCACGCCGGCGCCGGGGCTCAGGCCCAGCGGGTCGGCGGCGTCGTGGGCCGGAGCGGGGGCGGGGGTCGAGGTCCTGGCCAGCGCCAGCGCCTGCGCGGCGGGCAGCTCAACCCGGCTCCCGTGGCCGATGGCGCGGACGCGGGCCGACCAGTCGCCGAAGTGGACGAAGCCGGCGGTCAGCGGGGCAGAGGCGCCGGGCAGGGCGTTGTCGAGGAACCAGACGTTCATCCAGGCGGCGAGGTCGGCCAGGCTGGCGGTGTCGCCGTTCAGCCAGCCCGCGCCCGAGGCGGCCAGCTGGTCCTCGATCCAGCCGGCGTGGGCACGCCACTGACCCTTCAGCGGGCCGCCGGCGGCCTTCATGGCGGCCACATCGAACGGCCGGCCGGACATCGCCTCGCGGTCCTTGATGAAGTCGGCGGGCACATGGTCGCCCAGCACCCCGAAGATGATCGGCACCGTGGCCTGGAAGAACAGCCGGTCGGCCCACAGGTTGATCGCCCAGTCGAGGCCCCCGCGCACCGCCGCCGGCGCCGGCCAGCGGCGCTCGATCTCGGCGATGATCACCTGGGTGTCGCAATAGACGTCGGCCCCGATCTGCAGGCTGGGCGTGCGACGATAGCCGCCGGTCAGCGGCAGATAGTCCGGCTTGGGCATCAGGCTGGGGATCTCGACCGAGTTCCAGGTCAGGCCCTTGAGCCCGAACAGCAGCCGCACCTTCTCCGAGAAAGGCGAGGCGTCGAAGTGGTGAAGGATCGGCGTGTCGGACATGGCGGGGCTCCCTGTGAGGGTCATCCCACGCCGGCGCCCTTGGGGACGTCTACGGAAAAGCACTTTACAAACCAAAGTGAACTGCATAGAAGCGGATCAACAGGAACCATCAGGCCGGGAGTGCCCCTCGATGACCGACGAAAAGATGCAGACCCTCAGGGACGATATCGCCTTCATGAAGGCTCTGGCCCGCGACGGCAGCACGACCCCGCTGCTTTTCGGCGGGGTGATGGTGGCGGCGGGTCTGATCTTCGGGGCCGGCTCGGTGGGTCACTGGATGATCGACACCGGAGTCCTTCAGGTTCCCGACTGGGCCTATCTGGTCAACTGGCTGGGCGCCGCGGCGGTGTTCGGCGTGGTCTGCACCCTGGTCCTGCGGCGGGCGAAGTCGCGGCCGGGCTACAGTTCCGGCGTCAACAAGGCCACGGGCGCGGCATGGTCCGGGGTTGGCTTCGCCATCTTCGCCATGTGGCTCGGAATGATGGCCTTCGCCTACCGAACCGGGAACTTCGAGGTCATGAACATCTTCCCCGTGATCATCTTCGCCGTCTACGGCGCGGCCTGGTCGGTGGCCGGCGCCATGAGCGGCAAGGCCTGGATCAATGTGGTGGCGCTCGCCTCGTTCGCGGCGGCCGTGGGCATGGGATTCCTGAGCGGAGCCTCCGCTCAGATGCTCGGCTATGCCGGCTGCCTGCTGCTTCTGGCGGTCCTGCCCGGCCTGATCCTGATCCGTCAGGAACCGGCGGACATCGTCTGAAAGGAAGCCGCGTCATGGAAGGCTTCGACATCGACCACATCGACGAGGTGATCCACGGCCGGGTCCGGCTGGGCGTCATGGCCTACCTCTCCGGCGCCGGGACCGCCGACTTCAACACCCTCAAGACCCGGCTGCAGGCCACCGACGGCAACCTCTCGGCCCACCTGCGCAAGCTGGAGGACGCCGGCTTCGTCCGGGCCGAGAAGGCCTTCGTCAACCGCAAGCCGCTGACCACCCTGACGCTGACCGACGCCGGGCGGACCGCCTTCGCCGCCTACCTCGACGCCATCGGCAAGCTGGTCGAGGGACGGTGAGGCCGGGCTGGAGCGGGGCGGGCTTGCGCCCGTCGCCAGTCGCCCTAGCTTGCGGGGCATGATGAGCCGACGGATCGGAATGACCGCGCTGGCGGCGAGCCTGGCTTCGGCCTGCTCGCCGCTGAGCCTGTTCGCCACCCTGACGCCCAAGGATCCGGCCCGCCGCGAAGCGCGCGGACTGGCCTATGGCGAGGGTGAGCGGCGGCGGCTGGACGTCTATGCTCCGCCGGTCAGCGGCACAGCGCCGACGGCCCTGTTCTTCTACGGCGGGTCCTGGGACTCCGGCCGGCGCGAGGACTACGGCTGGGTCGGCCGGGCCCTGGCCGCCCAGGGCTTCGTGACCGTGGTGCCGGACTATCGCCTGTTCCCGCAGGTGCGCTTTCCCGACTTCGTCGAGGACTGCGCCGCCGCCGCCCGCTGGACCGTCGACAACATCGCCCGCCACGGCGGCGACCCCTCCCGGCTGGTGCTGGTCGGCCATTCGGCCGGCGCCTACAACGCCGCCATGCTGGCGTTGGACCGGCGCTGGCTCGGCAAGGCCGGGGTGGCGGGCAGTCCCGTCCGCGCCTTCGCCGGCCTGTCGGGGCCCTACGACTTCCTGCCGCTGGACGGGCCGGTCACCCGGCGCACCTTCGGCGAGGCGACCGATCTTGAGGCGACCCAGCCGACAAGGTTCGCCACCGCCGCCGCCCCGCCCGCCTTCCTGGCCACCGGCGACGCCGACACCACCGTCCGCCCGCGCAACACCCGCAAGCTGGCCGCAGCCCTGCGCGAGGCGGGCGTTCGGGTCGAGGAGCGCCACTACGCCGGGCTGAACCACGCCGACACGGTGCTGGCCTTGTCCCGCCCCCTGCGCGGCAAGGCGCCGTTGCTGGCCGAGATGACCGATTTCCTCAAGAGCGCCCTCTAGCGGCGGCCTTGTCCGCGCCTACCTAGGGCCATGCGTCTGAACCAGGTCACCGCCTCCGCCCGCGATCTCGCCGCCTCGACGGCCTTCTACCAGGCCCTGGGCCTGAAGCTGATCGTCCGCTCCGACCACTATGTGCGCTTCGAGTGCCCCGACGCCGACGGCGGCGAGCCGGCGACCTTCTCGCTGCATGTCGATCCGGCGACGAGCGGCGTCACCCAGACGACGATCTACTTCGAGGAGGGCGACCTGGACGCCACGGTCGCGCGGTTGAAGGGGCAGGGGCTGGTCTTCGACAGCGATCCGGTCGACCAGAGATGGCAATGGCGCGAGGCCTACCTGCGCGACCCGACCGGCAACGTCATCTGCCTCTACAGCGCTCCGAAGACCCGGCGCTTTCCGCCGTGGCGGGTCGAGGGGTAGAGGGCGGCAATCCTCTCCCACTTGGGAGAGGGGGACCATGCGGAGCAGGGTGGAGCGGGAGGCGCGGAGTTGGTGAGCTTTCCGGGAGTCCAACGACGTCGAACACCGCGCTCAACCAGCTGACGGCGGCGCATCCCTCTCCACCGCCCTCCGGGCGGTCCCCCTCCCCCAAGCGGGGAGGATCGCCGCTAGTCTTCCCCGACCCAGCCGTACTTGAGGATCACCGACAGGGTCCAGGGATCGCCGCCCCGCGACTGGACGTCGTCGAGCCGCCAGCGGCCGTCGATCCGCTCCCAGTAGAAGGCGATGACCTCGTCGCGGTCCAGGTTGCGGAAGCGGGCGATGACGATGCGGCGGTCGGGGTTGCCCTCCACCGGCTGGCCGCCGAACGAGAAGTCCGACAGCTCGGCATCCTGGGCGTTGACCCAGAAATCGAAGTTGACCCGCCCGACCTCATCGCCGGCGTCGCGGCGCATGTCCTCCCACAGGGCGGCGAGGCGCGGGGTGTAGAGGGTGTCCGGCGTCTCCCACGGGCGGTTGTTCGCCAGCCGGTCATAGACGCTGGCCACATAGACCTCCGGCTCGTCTCCCGGCGACTGGGCGAGGGCGGCCAGGGGCAGGCAGAGCATCAGGGCGAGGAGCATCAACAGGCGCATGAGAACTGATTCCCGGGGATCGGCGCGATAACGGCGAAATATGATGTGCGGCATCGCGGCAGCCTTTGCCAACGATTCCAGCAGGTTGACGCGAACGTAAAGGCGGCTGGCTCCGGAACTGACGCCAGCGCATGTTGCAGTGCGATTGAAACGCCGTCCCGGAGGGGCTATATGCGCTGCCTCCTCAGGGCGGCCTTTGTTTGTGCGGCGCCGCGATCACTCCGACGATTGCAGGAAACGACCCGATGCTGCTGACCATGATGAAGGCCAAGCTGCACCGCGCCACGGTGACCCAGGCCGATCTCGACTATGAAGGGTCGATCGCCATCGACCGCGATCTGCTCGACGCGTCCGGCATCCTGCCGCACGAGCAGGTCGATGTGCTGAACATCACCAACGGCGCCCGCTTCACCACCTATGCCATTGAGGCCCCGCGCGGGTCGAAGGTGATCGGCGTCAACGGCGCCGCCGCCCGCCTGGTCCAGAAGGGCGACAAGGTCATTGTCGTGACCTACTGCCAGATGCCGGCGGAGGAAGCGCGCAACTACAACCCGGCCGTGGTCCTGCTGGACGACGCCAACGAGCCCAAGCGCGCGGCCTGAATTCAGGCGTTGAACGGTTGAGTAAGGCGAGCATGAGGGGCATGCTCGCCCGATGACCCGCGCCCTCCTGATCAGCCTTTCCGCCATCGCCCTGCTGGCCGCCTGCGACCAGGCCCCGAAGGGTTCCGACGTCCACGAACTCGACGCCGCGGTCGGCGCCGCCCTGGGCGATCCCAACACCTGCGTGCTGCTGGTGGAGAAGGGCTCGGCGAAGGTCGTCTACCGCTTCGGCGGCTACGGCGCCTGCAACCGCGTGCTGCCGGCCTGCACCGATCCGGCCGCGACCCTGACCGCCGAGGCGCTGGGCAAGCTGGCCGCGGCCGGCGACACGCGCACCATCAGCTGCGACACCGGCCCGGCCGGCGAGAGTCGCGTCGCCTGGGCGACCGGTCCGGCCCCGAAGTCCGCCGGCTCGACGTCGGGCGACCTCGCCTACGCCGCCCTGATGGTCGGCCCCACCGTCCTCCCCGGCCGCGAGATCGCCATCCGGCTGGAAGCGGCGCTGGTGAAGGGCGGGATGTAGGCGCCGCGCTTTTGGTCCGCCTCGCCGCGTGCTAACCGGCGGGGGCGCTCCGGGGGCCCGTAGCTCAATGGTTAGAGCCGACCGCTCATAACGGTCTGGTTGGGGGTTCGAGTCCCTCCGGGCCTACCACCGCCGCCTCCGCTTTCCCTGACCCGCCGCCAACGCGCCTTAAAGCTGCGGTTCATGTCATAGTCGCCACAGAGAACGCGACGGGGACGTTCGAGCCCCGCACTGGAGAACATGTGATGAAAGCCCTCTTCCGCGCCGCCGCCGTTTCGGCCCTGCTCGTCGCCGGGACCGTCGGGATCGCCGGCGCCGCCTCCGCCCAGACCGTTGCGACCAGCGCCGCCGACTCGATGTTCCGCGCCACGACGCTGAACCTGTCGGCTTACGGCGAGGTCCGCCAGCGTCCCGACCAGGCGACCATCAGCATGGGCGTGACCACCGAGGCCCCGACCGCCGCCGAGGCCATGCGCCTGAACGCGGTGAAGATGAACCAGGTCATCGCGGCCCTGAAGAAGGGCGGCATCGCCGACCGCGACATCCAGACCAGCGGTCTGAGCCTCAATCCGCAGTACGTCTATGTCGAGAACCAGCCGCCGCGGCTGTCCGGCTACCAGGCGTCCAACACCGTCACCGTGGTGGTCCGGGACCTGACGAAGCTGGGCCAGGCGGTCGACGCCACGGTCAATGCCGGCGCCACCAACATCGGCGGCATCAGCTTTGGCCTCCAGGACGCCTCGGCGGCCGAGGACGCGGCGCGGATCGAGGCGGCCAGGGCGCTGCAGGCCCGGGCCGAGCTCTATGCCCGCGCCATGGGCTATCGCGTCGGCCGGCTGGTGACCCTCAGCGAGGGCGGCGGCTACAGCCCGCCGCCGCCGATGCCGGTGTACGCCATGGCCGGCCGCATGGAGAAGGACTCCAGCACCCCGGTCGAGGCCGGCGAGATGAAGGTTCGCATCGACGTCTCGGCGACGTTCGAACTGGTGAAGTAGCGACAGGCTGGGCCTCTTCCGCGCGGGCGGGAGGGGCCTGCGCCGTCCCCGGCGGGACTTGACCGGCCCGCGCCCGCGCGGTGGTATTCCCGGCCCGGATCCATGGCGCCGGGAGGCCGACATGCGAACGACTGTCCGACTGACCCTGCTGTGCGCCGCGATGATCGCCGCGCCGTCGGCCGGCCTGGCCCGCGAGGACCAGCGGGCCTTCGCCGGCGAGTACGTGAACGAGCTGGGCGACTATCTGATCGTCGACTGCGATGCGCCCGAGACCTGCCTCTACACCCTGGTCAAGGATGACCGGCTGCGCCGGCTCGTCGAGCGCTACGGCGACGGCGTCGGCCGCATCGCCTTCACCGGCGTGGTCGTCGAGGCCTGCCGCGACTGGCGCTCCACGCGCTACGCCTGCTCGACCTCGAAGGACGGCAAGGCGGTGTCCATCCTCTGGTGGACGGACTCGAAGGCCGTGGACTGAGGGGGCCTACAGCCCCGCCGCCCCATGGCCGTCTTGCCCGACCGGTCTAGAAGCTGACGCAGGCCGGGCCGTTGGTGATGGGCGTGGTCAGGGTGGCGCAGTTGCGGACCGGCATGACCGGATGGAACAGGTTCATCGTCAGAACGACGTCCACCGACTGCCCCGGCGCGAGGTTGAGAGCGCCTGAACAGGTGATCGGCGGTCCGCCGGTCGTGCAGGTCCAGCCGCCGCCCGGCATCGGCGCGGTCAGGATCGTGCTGTTGGGCACGGAGATGCCGCCCGCGAAGGCGACGGTGTCGCTGAAGCTGGCGGGGCCGACGTAGGCGCTGCTCCCGACGTTGCGGATGCGGATGCGGAAGATGCAGGGATTGCTCACCCCCTGCGGACTGACGCAGCCGTTGTCCAGGATCTTGCTGAGAGTCAGGCGTGGCGCGGTGGGCGGCGGCGCCTTCTCGCAGACGAAGCGGTTGGTGACGGTGAACTCGTTCATGCCCGGCGCAATGGTCAGCGTGGCCGGAGTGATGAGCGGCGGATCCCAGTGACCCTCGCCCGTCGCGCAGGCGGCGAAGGCGATGCGCCCCTGCGGCGGAGTCTCCGAGGCGGTGCAGACCGCGCCCACCGATGAACCGGTGTAGCCGGCCTGTGGCGCGACGCCGTTGGCCGGCACGTTCGTCAGGCTGCCCCCGGTCTGATTGCCCAGCACGCAGCCGTGCAGCACCTGGAAGCTGTTGCCGAAGGTCAGGCCGGTGAGCGGGAAACCGCCGCCCGGGGCGTTGCTCAGCACCACCTTGCGGATGCGCAGCCGGGGAGGCTGGTAGTTGCCGAAGACCAGGTTGACGGTCTGGCCGGCCGTGATCGTGAAGGGCTTGTGCAGCGCCGGGCCGACGGGGTCGGAGTTCGACCAGCCCGGCTGGTTGACCTCGTGGGCGGCATAGATCCCTGCCGGCATGTCGCGGCAGACCCGGCCGTTGGCGCCCGTGACGACGGACGCCACGGCGGCGCCGGCGGCGGTCTTCAGGTTGAACTGCCAGCCGCTGAGCTTCGCCTCGGTCGCGTCGAACACCGCGTCCTGGTCGATGTCGTCGTACTTCACGATACAGACGACGCCGGGTCCCGGAGGCTGCGCCTGGCGGTTGCCGAAGCTGGTGTTGGTGATCTGGCCGGCCGTCACGGTCACGCCTCGTGAGGGCGACTGGCCGCCGGGGCTGGTGCTGATCCAGCCCGGCTTGAGGGTCTCGCCGACCGAATAGACGCCGGCCGGGAGGGTGGCCGGCGTGCAGTACTGGCCGTCGGAACCGGTAACCCCGGTGGCGGCGATCGCTCCTCCTGCAGGGTTGATGACCTTGAAGGTCCAGCCCGGCAGCAACGGCTCGCCGGCGTCGCGCGCGCCGTTGTTGTTCAGGTCATGGAATTTGGAGACGCAGATCTGACCGGTTGTGACGACCTTGCGGTTGCCGAACGCGGTGTGGAGGGTCTGGCCCACCGCAAGGTTGACGCCCCGGGACGGCGACTGGCCGCCGGGGCTGGTGCTGAGCCAGCCGGCCTGAAGGGTTTCCCTGACGGAGTAGGGACCGGCGGGAAGCGTGGCCGGCGTGCAGTACTGGCCGTTGGGGCCGGTGACTCCCGAGGCGGCGATCGCGCCGGCGCTGTTGACGATCTTGAAGGCCCAGCCCGGCAGCAGCGGCTCGCCCGCGTCACGCGCGCCGTTGTTGTTCAGGTCATGATATTTGGTGACGCAGATCCGGCTGGTCGCGACGATCTTGCGGTTGCCGAACAGCAGGGCGACGTTCTGCGTCGGGACGATGTTGAACGACTGGGTCGCGCCCCCCGGCGTAGTCGCGGTCCAGCCCGGCTGGACAGTCTCCGTCGCCGTCCAGGCTCCGGGCGCGAACCCGGCGGTGAAGCAGGCGCCGCCGGCGCCGCCAGTGGTCAGGAGCGGGCCCGTGCCGTTCGGGCCGACCAGATGGAACTCCCACCCGTTCAGGCCCGGTTCGCCGGGCTGGCGTACGCCGTCGCCGTTGAGGTCGTTGAACTTGCGGATGCAGACCTGGGTCGAGGGGAGCAGGCGGTTGCCGAACTGCCAGGTCCAGACCTGGTTGGACTGCAGTGTCCCGGTCCGGCTCGGCCCGCCGGGCGTCGTGCTGGTCCAGCCCGGCAGAACCGTCTCGGCGAGCGTGTAGGGACCGGGCGCCAGGACCTTCAGGGTGCAGTACTTGCCCGTCGCGTCGGTCGTCCCGCTGCCGACGACGACGCCGGCGCCGTTGCTGACCGTGAAGGGCCAGCCCGGGAGGACCGGCTCCACGGTGTCCCGCACGCCGTTGCCGTTCAGATCGTTGTATTTGATGGCGCAGGCCTGGGCCAGACCCTGGGGCGCGGGCGGAGGCCCGGGGAGCGGCCGGCAGGCGCCGCCGCCGCAATTACCGAACAGCACCGTGACCGACTGGTCGGCGGGGAGTGTGACGGCCTTGGTCAGGGCGGCGACCACGCCGGGCTCGGTGTTGGTCCAGCCCGCCGCAGCCGACTGGGTTACCCGATAGGCGCCGGGCGTCAGCGAGCCCTTGTTGCAGAACCGGCCCTTGCGATCGGTGACGCCCCGGGCAACCTGCGCGCCTCCGGCGTCGGCAATGGTCAGGGTCCAGCCCGGCAGGGCGCCCTCGCCCTTGTCGCGAGCGCCGTCGCCGTTGCGGTCGTTGTAGACGATGGCGCAGATCTGGCCCTTGCGGGACCGGTCGTAGGCATCCTTCAGCGCCAGTAGTCCGCCGATCATCTCGGCCGGGCCCGGCTCATCGCCTGTCGAGGGACGCCCCTTGGGAACTTCGATCCGGATTTGCGCCGCCGCGCCGCTGACCGTCAGGGACGCCAGGAGCGCAAGGACCCCTGCCGCCGACGACATTCTACGCACCGACATGATCCCAGCCCCCCAGCGTGGTCTAGACGGGGGCGCGCAATCTGAGACCAGGTCAAATTATTTCACGACATCGATAAATTTTCGCAACTGGATCGCATCGTCTCGATTGCGATATTGTTTTAGAAATGCAGTCGAATATCTGTACCGGCTCTTCGGATAGCTGGTCCGTATATTTGCAGATATTCGCTTGATGCACCGGGTGCGGGCGGCTAGGTGGCGACTCCCGCCGCCGCGCACACATGCGTCCACTCCGCCGCCGTCACTGGCTGCACCGACAGGCGGAACGAGGTGACCAGCGACATGGCGGCCAGGGCCGGGTCCGCCTTGGCCTGGGCCAGGGTGAACGGGCGGGGCAGGGGCTCCAGCGCCTTGATGTCGACGCAGACGAACCGGGCGCTCTCGTCGGTCGGGTCGGGATAGTGTTCGCGGATCACCTCGGCCACGCCGACGATCTCCTTGCCGGCCTGGGAGTGGTAGAAGAAGCAGCGGTCGCCGGTCTTCATGGCCATCAGGTTGAGCTTGGCGGTGTGGTTGCGCACCCCGGTCCAGGGCTCGCCCGCCGCGCCGGTGGCGACCAGGTCGTCCCAGCCGAACACGTCGGGTTCCGATTTCAGCAGCCAGAAGGCCATGCGCGCGCTCCGCTCGGAGATTCGCAGCGACGCTAGCAGGGCCGCGCCGGGCGGCCTATATCGCCCTGACCATGGCCGAAGCCTTCAATGACCTGACCCTCTCCGCCGACCGCGAAGCCCGCTACGCCGAGGTGGCGGCCGAGATCGCTTCGGTGCTGGACGGCGAGCCCAACCTGACCGCGCGGATGGCCACGGTGGCCGCGATGCTGGCCGCCAGCTTCGACCACTACTTCTGGACCGGCTTCTATGTCGTCGATCCGGCGAAGGGCGACGAACTGGTCGTCGGCCCCTACCAGGGCACGCTCGGCTGCCTGCGCATCGCCTTCGGCCGCGGCGTCTGCGGCGCGGCGGCGGCCAGCGGCCAGACCCAGCTGGTTCCCGACGTCCACGCCTTCCCCGGCCACATCGCCTGCGACAGCCGCTCGCAGAGCGAGCTCGTGGTCCCGGTGTTCGGCCCGGACGGCGCGCTGATCGCGGTGCTGGACGTCGACAGCGACCAGCCGGCCGCGTTCGACGCGGTCGACGCGCGGTGGCTTGAGCGGATCCTGGCGGCGACGTTCGGCTGACCTCCCTCCCCTTTATGGGGAGGGACAGACCTGCGCAGCAGGTCAGGGTGGGGCAAGAGATGGCCGCCTTCGACGTCAGGTGAGGATGGCTGCTTGCCGCACCCGTCTCGTCTCGCTGCGCTCTCCTATCGACCCGCCCCCTAATGGGGAGGGAGGCCGTCGGATTA